>JACMOI010000016.1 GCA_014378105.1 Pseudopedobacter sp. | reverse complement strand
GTATCTTCTCCAATTCTACATTTAGCATCCTCAAAAAAAGGTAAATTACTGCCAACTGGCAAATAAATTGGTTCACGTAAATTCCCTTTCAAGAGCATCGCATAAACTTCTCTGGTTAGAAATGGTGATTCCTTTTTTAAAGACATTATTTCATCCTTTTCCATCAGTTTAGCTTGCTTTTCATCCAACCAACCTTCATAATCATCCACATCATTTTTGATTTTAAGCCAAGTCCCCTCCTGCTCAATAATTTCAAAGGTATCACCAAAAATGAGCTGGGAAATCATTTCAGAAGAATGCTGAGGAAGCGCTCGTAAAGGAACTACTGAAAGTTGACAAATACCATGAGAATATTGCATAGAAAAAAGCTTATGGACCGAATTTTGTGTAAATTAAGATAAATCATAATAACATGGAAAATTTAAAGCATTTTGAAAAAATATTAATCGCTGTGGACGATTCTAATTATTCTTACCACGCTGCAGAATACGGATTTGAGCTCGCGAAAAAGCTAAACTCAAATGTTGCTTTAGTTCATATCAACGAATTTCCAATTGCAATTAACATGACAGGTGACCCTATTTTAGGAGATACTGGAATGATTATGCCAGAAGTAATGGACATACAAAAACAAAACTCAGAAGAACTTTTAATGAAATTGCAAACCGAATTGGCTGGTGATTTATCTGTTGAACAGCATATACTTATTGGAGATATTACCCATGAAATTATTGAATTAGCAAAAAGCTATAAAGCCTCGTTAATTGTAATGGGCACACATGGAAGAACAGGTTTCAATCATTTCATATCAGGTTCAATTGCAGAAAATGTAACCCGACATGCTAAATGCCCTGTATTAATTGTTCCCAATAAAGATTAAATAAATTACAGGATTTACCATGATTTCATTAGGCTTATTCTATTTTTGTAGGCTGTATGGGAATCAAACTTAAAAATTTACAGGAATTCAAACAAAAGGCTTTATTATGGGCCAATCAATTTGATATCTGTTGTGTTCTAGATTCAAATAATTATACCGATCCGTACTCAAATTTTGATTTGATTATTGCTGCTGACAGCATTAATATTTTAGAATGTAAAAACATTAATAATTCCTTTCAGAAGTTAGAAGATTTTAAACAAAAAAATAATGATTGGATTTTTGGAGGTTTAGCCTACGACCTAAAAAACGAAATCGAAAAGCTCGATTCCAGCAATCCAGATTATATCAACTTTCCTGATCTTTTCTTCTTTGCTCCTCAGCACATTCTTAAAGTAAAAGGAAATGAATTAGAAATAATAAGTCCAGAAGCTGAAAAAATTTGGGAAGCAATTTCTAAAACTATTATTTCTGCGCCTATCCACCATCCAAAATCCAAAATAAAAGCTCGATTTTCGAAAAGTGAATATTTTAAAAAATTACAACAAGTTAAAAATGAAATAGCCATCGGAAATATTTACGAAACCAATTTCTGTATGGAGTTTTATGCTGAAGATGCTGATATTGACCCGTTAACAACCTATCAACATCTAAATGAAGTTTCGCCTACTCCGTTTTCAAATTATTTCAAATGGTTCGATAAATACATTATTTCAGCAACTCCAGAAAGATTCTTATCTAAAAGAGGAAATAAATTAATCTCTCAACCGATAAAAGGAACTGCAAAAAGAAGTGCAAATCCAATTGAAGACGAGCAAATTAAATCAGATTTGATAACGCATCCTAAAGAACAGCAGGAAAATATCATGATTGTTGATTTAGTAAGGAATGACTTAACTAAATCCGCAAAAAAAGGAACTGTTCGTGTGGAAGAATTATTTGGTATCTATAGTTTTAAACAAGTTCATCAAATGATTTCTACAGTTGTATGCGAATTAAAATATGAGATATCTGCTATTCAAGCTATCAAAAACACCTTCCCTATGGGAAGTATGACTGGCGCACCTAAAATTAAAGCCATGCAATTGATGGAGCATTACGAAAAAACAAAACGCGGGATGTATTCTGGTGCTGTTGGCTATTTTTCTCCACAAAACGACTTTGATTTCAATGTCATCATCCGAACCATCCTTTACAATCAGAAGGAGAAATATCTTTCTTTTCAAGTGGGTAGCGCCATCACTTACTATGCCGATGCTGAGAAAGAATACGCGGAATGCATACTAAAAGTGAAAGCTATACTAGAAGTATTAAATTAAAATAAAGCATTTTACCCTATAAGTCCATCTTTATGTGGCCACGGTAAAGCTTTTGAGCGCTTTAATAGAAATCCCTTCAATTCCTAACAAGTGCAAACTAAAATCATTCCTAAAAAAAACCTGCGGAATTAGTCCGCAGGTTCTACATTAACAAATGAAAATTAATAGTTGGCTAAACATCAACTCCCATTTCCAGAAAGCCGTTCTATTAAATCCTTATCATGAATAAAATTTCCTTTTTAAAAATGCTTTTCGGTCCATTAATCAACATATCCTAAAACACCTGTTTCTGGAATGTCCAAGCCCGCAATTTCATCAGCTTCTTTACTTCTTAAGGGTACAATTTTATTTAATATTTTGAAGAAGAAATACATGACTACGAAAACAAATACAGCACAAGTCACAGTACCTATTAACTGCGCTATCAATTGGCTGCTATCACCATAAAATAATCCAGTTACGTTACCTTTAACACCATTCCATCCGTCACCATAAGTACCATCAGCAAATAAACCTACAGCAATAACCCCCCAAGCTCCATTTACTCCGTGGACCGCAAATGCGCCTACCGGATCATCAATTTTTAATGTTCTATCTAATAAATTGAATGCAAAAATCACTAATAAACCAGCTATTGCACCAATAATAACCGCTGATATAGAGGTTACAAAAGCACAAGGTGCAGTAATACCAACCAAGCCAGCCAACATACCGTTAGCAATCATTCCAGGGTCAGCCTTTTCGCCTCTTAAATACATATAAAATAATGCAGTAATTGCTCCAGCACCGCCAGCCAACATCGTATTTGTAGCAATTACACCAATTCTTAAATCGCTACCCGCTAAAGTAGAACCAGCGTTGAAACCAAACCAGCCAAAGGCTAGAATAAATGTACCCACCATTGCCATTGGTATATTATGACCTGGTATGGTTTTAACCTCTCCGTTTTTACCATATTTACCATAACGAGGACCAATTACAATTGCGCCAGCTAAAGCCGCAACTCCACCAACCATATGCACAACAGATGAACCCGCAAAATCAACATGGCCATGGCCGAAACCGAAGTTAGCACCTAGTTGCGCTAACCAACCACCGCCCCAAACCCAGTTACCATATAATGGATACACAATCATCGAAATAAAAAAACCATAAATCACAAAAGACTTGAGTGTCCATCTTTCAGCCATAGAACCTGTTGGTATTGTTGCGGTAGTATCCATAAACACCATTTGAAATAAGAAAAGTGTATAAATACCCACATCGTAATATTTGCTACTTAAGAAGAAACCTACTTTACCCCAAATACCAAAATCGTGACCTAAAATATGGATTACATATTCGGATGGAATAACTCCAGCTGACCCTCCTAAATTGGCCACATTTAAGCCTCCACCAAACATGATAGCGAACCCACAAATCCAGAAACCTAACATTCCAATTGCGTAAATCAGGAAATTCATGGTCATGGTATGGGCAACATTTTTCTTTTGTGTAAACCCGGTTTCAACCATTGCAAAACCAGCTTGCATAAACATCACCAGAAACCCTGCAATTAACGTCCACATCACGTTAATTGCAATTTTATTATGTCCTGCTTGTTCGCCTACTTCAGACAATGTTGGTGAACCTGCTGTTGCAGCTGTAACATCATTAATTGTTCCGGTATGAGCACCTGTTGGATCTTGTGCAAAAGTCGAGTGTGGGAAAGCTACACAACAGCATGTTAAAAATGCTACGAAAATTATGAGTTTAGTAAAAAAATTTTGTTTTGAGTTTAGTTTCATTCTAATAATTATAAGTTTAGGGTTAAATAAAATTAATTTTTACTCTTAATCAAATATTAAAGCAAAAAGTAATACATATTTATTTATTTTTTTACTTATTTTAATTAAACATGAAAAATTTAATAAAAAATTAAAATTATATGGTGTAAAAAATCAAAACACTATAAAAACATTGATTATATGAGCTAATATTTTTAATAATATAAGAATTTAGCAACTTTTAACATTTAAAAAATCCCTTATTGCTAGATGATTTAGATGAAAATCTGCGCAAAACTTATATTTAGATTGAAATTATTTTTTATTAAATAAAAAAAGCTCCCAAATTGGGAGCTTCGTGTAATAAATTTTCAATAAGATTTTTACTTACCTACATAATATTTTTTAGCCTCAGGAAGATATTTTTTTATATCCGATATTCTTGTAGCATCACTCGGGTGTGTGCTCAAAAACTCAGGAGGTGCTTGACCATTTCCTTGAGCAGCCATTCTTGTCCAAAAGTCTAACGCACTTTGGGGATTATAACCTGCCATTGCCATAAAAGTTAAACCTAATCGATCTGCTTCAGATTCCTGCTTTCTAGAATTAGGTAATAAAACTCCTGCTTGTGCACCAATTCCAAAAAGCTGATTAAAAGTTTGATTATTAATTGCAGCACCTAATAAAGAACCTACACCTTGTGCAATCATTGCTTGAGAATACCGCTCATTTGAATGTTTAGCTACTGCGTGAGCGATTTCGTGTGCCATCACTGTCGCTAAACCAGCATCTGTTTGAGTTATTGGCAAAATACCTGTATAAACCGCCACCTTACCCCCTGGCATACACCAAGCATTCACCTCTTTACTTTCAATTAAATTAAATTCCCATTGGTATCCAGCAGTTTGATCTGCATAACCATTATCTTTTAGATATTTGGTTACTGCAGAAGCAATATTTGACCCTACTTCTTTGACTTTCCTACTTTGAGCAGAATTGTTTACAACTTTAGTGGATGGCGCACTAAGAAATTCTCTGTAACTCTGTGCAGCCATTTGCTGCATTTCTGCATCACTAACTAAATTAGCTTGTCTTCTTCCTGTAAGTGGAACGGTTGAGCAAGCCGCTAAAAACATGGTAAAGACAATGAGTGATGTCTTTTTAAATTTTTTAATCATGGCATTTTTTATAAAGTTTGTTTCTTTTTAAACAGATTTACTTTAGACTCTTTACCTCTTAATAATCTTTCGATATTCTTTTGGTGAGTAACCAAAATTAAGATGCAAATACACATGCCATAAATTACAATTGCTTTTACCGAAACCTGATAAATAAAAATCACACTAAAGGTGAATGTAAATCCCGCAGAAATAGAACTTAAGGAAACATATTTGGTCAGTAAAAGAACAATCAGAAATACCAAGACACAAAGTAAAGCTGCTGGCAAGTGAACTGCCAAAATCATACCAAATAGGGTAGCTATGCCTTTACCTCCTCTAAAACCTGCAAATACAGGAAAGAGGTGTCCCATAACTGCTACTATACCTAATGCCAATTGATAATTTACGTATTGAATAGAATGCTCTGGACCAGTTACGGATAAGCCAATAAAGAATGCAAGGTTGGTCGCTGTCCAACCTTTAAAAATATCTATCAACATTACAGGGATACCTGCTTTCTTTCCTAAAACTCTAAAAGTATTGGTTGCTCCTGCATTTCCACTGCCATACTCCCTCACATCAATGCCATAAAATGCTTGTCCAATCCAAACTGCAGTTGGAATAGAACCGAATAAATAAGCTGTAATTAGTGCTCCAATTGAATAAACTGATATCATGAAGCTTTCTTATTTTAATTGAGTGTGTTCCAAAATACTAAAATGATTTTCGTTTATGATTATAAAACAGCCTTTAAACTCATATCTAAACTTTTAATAGAATGCGTTAATGCACCCATAGAAATATAATCCACACCACATTTTGCATATTCTAAAGCATTTTCTGATGTTATTCCTCCAGACGCTTCCGTAATAAAACGTCCATCTATCAAGTTAACTGCTGCTCGTAATTCTTCAAATTTAAAATTATCAAGCAATATTCTATCAACTCCGCCAATATTTAAAACTTCCTCTAGCTCTTTTTTATTTCTAACCTCTATTTCTATTTGGATATTCTTTTGATGAATCTTCACATAATCTTTGGCAGCTTGGATAGCTTTAATAATTCCACCTGCATAGTCAACATGATTATCTTTAATCAATATCATATCGAACAAACCAAAGCGATGATTTACCCCACCGCCAATTAAAACGGCTTGTTTTTCTAAGAATCTTAAATTGGGAGTAGTTTTTCTGGTATCCAAAACTTTCGTGGGAGTGACTGATAGTAAGTCAACTATTTTGCGAGTGGTCGTTGCTATACCACTCATTCTTTGCATTGTATTTAAAACTAAACGCTCGGCAATCAAAATCGATCGAGAATTTCCAGAAACATAAAAAACTATATCTCCAACATGAACCAAAGCGCCGTCTTTTATTAAGACTTCTACTTTTAAATTTTCATCTACTACTTTGAAGATTTCCAATGCTATTTGAATTCCTGCTATAATACCTTGTTCTTTAACTAGAAGTTTGGCTTTTCCTGATGCATTGGAAGGGATGGTGGAAAGCGAAGTGTGATCACCATCGCCTAGATCCTCTTTTAAAGCACTCTTAATGAATTGATTTAATAATTCCTTATTCAAAGTTTATTTTTTTAGTGCTCAAAAATATAAACTTTTCCTTTTCTTACTCTTTATTTTCCTCAATTCTTATTTCTGAAATGGTAAAATTACCTCCAGAATTCTTGAGTTCGTAACTAATTCTAAAGTTTCCTTTTGAGGTATTTAATGTAATGACTCCGAATTTATAATTGGAGTTAGAAACTACTTTATGAATTACTTTGACTCCGATTGGTGGATGTTTTACAAAAAACTCTTTTAAAATTAATCCAGCTTGACTAGACGAATAAATATCTTCCTGATCTAAAACAGAAAGCTCAACTGTAGATGTAAAATACGCTGATATAGCTTTAACATCTCCATTTTTGAAATTATTGGCAACATCATCAATAATATCAAATGCAAATGAAAGCTTGCAAAGCATTAGAAATAAGATAGTAAAAGGAACTTTCATTTTTTATTCTTTTTAAATTAAACCTCACAAATAATGCCATAAATTACATTTTTCTATTCCCTTTTACAAATCAAATCATTTGTTCTCGTTCATAAATTTTATATTTGCTTTGTGAAAAGTAAAAAAGTTGCCCTTCTAATATTAGATGGCTGGGGTTATGGAAAAAATGACTCGTCAAATGCCATTATAGCTGCGAATACTCCATTTTTTGATAGCTGTTTGAGAAATTACCCGAACTCAAAACTTGAAGCATCAGGCGAAGCAGTTGGCTTACCTGCTGGTCAAATGGGCAACTCTGAAGTTGGTCATATGAATTTAGGAGCAGGTAGAGTGGTCTATCAAGAATTAGGAAGAATTCATAAAGCAGTTAAAGACGGCGATTTCAATACAAATCCAGTTTTAAAAGCTGCATTTAATTACGCAAAAGAGAATGATAAAAGTGTTCACTTTATTGGTTTAGTTTCTGATGGAGGTGTACATGCTCATACGTTGCACCTAAAAGGTTTATGCGATGCTGCTAAATCATACAACCTAAACAAGGTTTACATCCATGCTTTTTTAGATGGAAGAGATACCGATCCAAATTCGGGAGTTGGTTATTTGAATGATATGAATAGCTATCTGAAAAACTCTGCCGGAGAAATTGTATCTGCAATTGGTCGTTATTATGCAATGGATAGAGATAACCGTTGGGAAAGAGTAAAATTGGCTTATGACTTGATGGTGAAAGGCGAGGGTGAAAAAGTGAGTGATTTAGTTAAGGGATTAGAACATTCTTACAATTCAGGCGTAACTGATGAGTTTGTAAAACCAATGGTTAAAACAAATGCTGATGGAAATCCAGTTGCTACCATCAAAGATGGCGATGTGGTGATTTGTTTCAACTTTAGAACGGACAGAGGCAGAGAAATTAGTACGGCTCTCACTCAAAAGGCATTCCCCGAGCAGGGAATGAAGCCATTAAATTTACATTACGTCACCATGACTACCTATGATGAAACATTTCAAAATGTTCAGGTCGTGTTTACAAAAGACGATCTAGTGAATACGATTGGTGAAGTCTTGGCCGTTCATCATAAAAATCAAATCAGAATTGCAGAGACAGAAAAATATCCTCACGTTACTTTTTTCTTTTCTGGCGGTAGAGAAAAAGAGTTTGAAAATGAAAAAAGAATCATGATTCCTTCTCCAAAAGTTGCTACTTATGATTTGCAGCCCGAGATGAGTGCCTATGGAATTAAAGAAGCTATTCTTCCTGAATTAGAAAAAGGTTGGGCTGATTTTATTTGCTTAAACTTTGCAAATCCAGATATGGTTGGTCATACTGGTGTTTTTGAAGCAGTAGTAAAAGCAGTAGAAACTGTGGATGCATGTGCAAAAGAGGTGGTAGAAGTTGGTCAAAAGAATGGTTACTCTTTCATCATTATTGCTGATCATGGGAATGCGGATTTTATGGTAAATGAAGACGGCTCACCAAACACTGCTCACACTACCAATTTAGTGCCTTGTATCTTAATTGATAATGAGAAGCATCAACTAAAAGATGGAAAATTAGGAGACATTGCACCAACAATATTAAAATTATTAGGTGTTGAAATACCTAAAGAGATGGAAGGAAACATCTTAATCTGATGCAAAATCTTTTAAAAGCTTTCCTAATTGTTATTTTATTTTCTTCGTGTTTTTCTAAGGTAAAAGAAACAAAACAATCCAAATTCTATTTCGATTTAAAAGGTTATTTCTCAAATTTAGCGACAACCTTAAATCAGCAAAATCCCGAGATAAATAAAACTGTATCAAAAAATGACCTTAAAGAAAGCAAACGAATTAAAATTCCGAATTGGAAGGAGGAGTTAGCGTTATTTATGGAGGCAGATATTAATAAACCTGCCTGGAAAGACAGTTATACAAAAGATTCTAGTTCCACAAAAATTATTTACAAAAGTAATGATGCTGATTTAAAAACTCAAAAAATTGAAATTAGCTTGACTAATGGCAAACCCACTAGAATACACATTGAAACTTCTGCTGACAATTTACTTTATCAAACAAAAGAGAATCTAGATTTTTATCCAGATTCTCTTTACAGCATTCAAAAAAAACAAACTGTAGTTTTATTAGGGGAAAATAACTACCAAATTATTGGAAAAATGAATTAGTTTGATTTAATATCAACTAATAATTGTTTTGACTTATCTATTTGTGAAGAAATATCTCTTCTTCCATCGTTTGAATCTAAAACTCTTTGAAAATCTATTATGGATGAATTTACAGCACTCACAGCCACGGATTTATTGTAGATATCAGGAATTCTTTGACTTTTAAAAATACCATAATCTTGATAAGCCAGCCCTCTATTTTGGTATAATTTTAAATCAGAAGGCGTCAAATCAATAGCGGTTGAAAAATCTTTAATAGCTCCTAAAAGCAGCTTCTCTCTTTCTGGAGATTTATAATCTTTTAAGGATTGACTTAATAAAACCTTTGCTTTTGCTCTGTAATAGTAGGCTGCCGTTTCTGTTGGTTTCATTTCAATCAACTTATCAAAAGAGTCTATTGATTTCCTATATTCCGAAGCATGAAAATTTGAATACCCCATTAACCACAATACATTCATATTGCTATTATCATGGGCGTAAGCTTTTTCAAAATAGTTAGCTGCAGTACTAAATTCACCGCCCATCATGGCTTTTTGACCAAGTCGTTCGAAAGAGGATTGAGCAGATGCCGCTCCATAAGTGATGGAGAGACTTGTTAAAATAATTAAAAATCGTTTTTTCATTGTGACTAGGAGTAAATCCTGAATTTCAAATCTAATATTTGTAGGTAATAACGCAACTACTTTACTATTATTTCTTTTTAAAAAGCTGACTTTATTTCAGCTAAATTTAGCAAAAAGTAAAAACTTCCAGTAAAAGTCAGTAAAAATTGCCTTAATTAGAATTGGCATAAACCTTGCAAAATAGCCCATATTTCAAATACGCTACTTTTACAGTTAAGTTATGTCAATATGGCGTTCAATCATAAAATAAATATATGAGTAATTTCGATAATTTCGATTTCAATCAAGCTTTACCATTAATCAACGAAGATACAGAGTTTTTTCCCTTGATGTCTCAGGAAGACGAGGAGGAAATGAACAATGAACAAACACCAGAAGTTTTAGCTATACTACCTCTAAGAAACACCGTTTTATTCCCTGGAGTAGTTATTCCTATTACTGTTGGAAGAGACAAGTCTATCAAACTAATTAAAGACGCATATAGAGGCGACAAAACGATTGGAGTCGTTGCTCAAAAAGATGTCAATATTGAAGATCCAGAATTTAGTGACTTAAATGCGGTTGGTACTGTAGCTGTTATTATAAAAATGCTACAAATGCCTGATGGTAACACCACAGTAATTATTCAAGGTAAAAATAGATTTCAATTAGTTGAAGAAGTTCAAAACGAACCTTATATCAAAGCTACGGTAGTAAAATTTGAGGAAATCAGGCCAAAAGTCGATAAAGAATTTAAAGCTATGGTTGCCTCGGTAAAAGAGCTGGCTATGCAAATTATTCAGTTTTCACCTAACATTCCTTCCGATGCAGCTATAGCAATCAAAAATATAGAAAGTGTTTCTTTCTTAATCAATTTTATTTCTTCCAACATGAACGCTTCCGTTTCTGATAAGCAATTGATGTTGGAAGTAGCTAATTTGAGAGATAGAGCCAATATGGTACTCAAACATTTAAGCACTGAATTACAACTATTAGAGCTTAAAAATCAGATTCAAAGTAAAGTAAAAGTTGATTTAGATAAACAACAGAGAGATTATTTCTTAAATCAACAACTAAAAACGATTCAAGAAGAGTTAGGTGGTAATTCACCTGACATGGAAATTGAAGACTTAAGAAAAAAAAGTAGCAAAAAGAAATGGAGTAAAGATACTGCCAGCCATTTCAATAAAGAACTGGATAAATTAGCAAGAATGAATCCAGCTGCTGCCGATTATTCTGTACAAATTAATTACTTAGAAGTTTTATTGGACTTACCTTGGGAACATTTCACAAAAGATAATTTTGATTTAAAAAGAGCTGAAAAAATCTTAGATAAAGACCATTATGGTTTAGACAAAGTGAAGAAACGTATCATCGAGTATTTGGCTGTTTTGAAGTTAAAGCATAACATGAAAGCGCCAATCCTTTGCTTAGTTGGCCCTCCGGGAGTAGGAAAAACCTCATTGGGAAAATCTATTGCTAAAGCTTTAGGAAGAAAGTATGTGCGTATGGCTTTAGGCGGAATTAGGGACGAGGCCGAGATTCGTGGTCACCGTAAAACATATATTGGTGCCATGCCAGGCAGAATTATCCAATCTATTAAAAAAGCAGGTTCATCAAACCCTGTTTTTGTTTTGGATGAGATTGATAAAGTAGGCAACGATTTCAGAGGCGACCCTTCATCGGCTTTGCTAGAAGTTTTAGATCCTGAGCAAAACAATGCTTTCGCAGATAATTTTCTGGAATTGGATTATGACCTTTCGAACATCATGTTCATCGCTACTGCAAACTCTCTAAGTAGCATCCAACCTGCTCTTTTAGATAGGATGGAAATTATAGAAGTAAACGGATATACCATTGAAGAAAAAGTAGAAATTTCTAAAAAGCATTTACTTCCAAAACAAAGGGAACAACATGGTTTAAAATTGAAAGATATTGCCTTAAGACCAGCCATCATAGAAAAAATTATTGAAGATTACACTCGTGAATCTGGCGTACGTGGACTAGAAAAGACCATCGGCTCAGTAGTGCGTAGAGCTGCTACCAAAATTGCCATGGAAGAAGAATACCGTCCTAACTTTTCTTACGAGGACGTTCAAAAAGCTTTAGGCCCTGCCTATTTCGATAAAGATGCTTACGAAGGAAATGATGTTGCTGGAGTGGTAACAGGTTTGGCTTGGACATCTGTTGGTGGCGATATTTTGTTTATTGAAGCTAGTTTAAGTCCAGGTAAAGGAAAAATGACCTTGACCGGAAATCTAGGAGATGTAATGAAAGAGTCAGCAGTAATTGCTTTGGCTTACATCAGAGCACATTCAGAGGAATTGGGTATTGACCATCGCATTTTTGACCAATGGGATTTACATATTCACGTTCCGGCAGGCGCAACGCCAAAAGATGGGCCTTCAGCTGGAATAACGATGTTAACGGCTTTAACTTCTGCTTATACCCAACGCCAAGTAAAACGCAACTTAGCCATGACAGGTGAAATTACTTTACGTGGGAAAGTTTTGCCTGTTGGCGGAATTAAAGAGAAAATATTAGCTGCTAAAAGAGCAAACATCAAAGAAGTGATTCTTTGTAAATCAAACGAAAAGGATATTTTAGAAATTAAAGCTGATTATATTAAAGACATGAATTTTCACTATGTAACCAACATGTTGAGCGTAATTGATTTGGCTTTATCTGATAAAAAAGTAAAGAATCATTTAAAAATCGAATATCGTGAAGAAGCTAAAAAACAAGAATACCATTGATTTTAGATATAAATAGTAAATTAAAGCCGAAAATATTTTCGGCTTTTTTTATGCAAAATCAATTTAAATTTAAATTTATTTCCCTTTATATCCTTTTATTAACTGTTTATCAGGGTTTTAGTCAAACAAAAACCTATAAAAGCGAATTGGGTTTTAAAAGTGAAAACGACTCATATTTAGGGCTTGGGCAGGATAGATATTACACAAATGGGCTCTTTATCCATTTTAGATCCGCCTCAAAGGCTAAAAAAGATAATGATTCTTTGAAATTTACTAAAAAGATTTGGAGTGCCAGCATTGGTCAATATTTATACAATGCACAAACTGGTGCGGTGCCTAACATTAATTATGTCGACAGACCTTTTGCCGCCTATCTATATGGGGCCCTTGGATTACAGCTTTTAGACAATCATGAGAATAGCGGTCGTTTAACGCTTCAAGTGGGAACAATTGGCCCATCTGCTCTAGGCGAAGAAGCACAGAAACTGATCCATCAAACTTTTGGATTTTATGACTTGAATGGCTGGCAATATCAGGTGAAAAATGAAATAGGCGTAAATGCTGTTTTGAATTTGCATTATTTTTTACATCGTTCCGAAAATAAAAAAGTCGATTTTTCTTTACCTATTGATTTAAATGTTGGCAATACTTTTACTGGTTTAACAGCTGGTATTTTATTTAGAACAGGAAGCTTGAATCCATTTTATCATTCCATAGCCACGCAAAGTAATGTAAGTACTTTTAAAGAGGCAGGAGTAAATGAAAAGGAATTCTATTTCTTTTTAAAGCCTTCATTACAGGTTGTGGTCTATGATGCAACCATCAGAGGCGGTTTATTTAGGGAAGATAAAGGGCCTGTAACTTTCAAAGCCAATCCTTTGGTTTTCTCTCAAGAAATTGGTGCAGCTTACTCAAAAAAACGCTGGACGGTTGATTTTTCGGTGATTATAAAAAGTAAAGAAGAAAAAAGCATGGTGCATTCACACCAGTATGGTTCTTTTGATTTGTATTATAGATTTTAATTACAAATCGAAGTCTCCTCCACCCCTGTTTATCTTTTTTAAGGCTTGTTGCCTTTTATCATTAAGTCTTTTTCTTACGGATGCTTTACTAGGTTTAGAAGGTTTTCTAGGTTTTACCTCCTTCAAACTTTCATTGATTAAATGCAAGGTCCTTTTAATGGCTATCTCTTTATTTCTCAATTGCGTTCGTTCCTCTTCTGCAACTACCTGAAAAATATTTTCTTTGTTAATTCTATTGCTTAACCGATTGGCTATCTTCTCCTTCTCTAAATCTGTAAACAGAGCAGATTGCGTAAAATCCCAAATCAACTCCACTTTGGTCTCTACCTTATTTACATTTTGTCCACCTTTCCCCCCACTTCTTGATGTTCTGTAAGTAAACTCCTTTTCTAATTCTTCTCTACTAATATTCATAATTAACGCTAAATTAGCCATCCAATGCGTAAAAACACGATTTGCCTATTACTATTTATTTTAATTTCCTTTGGCGCCTTTGCGCAAAGCGGAGGCAAAGGTGTTTTTCGTTTTATTAATTTACCTAATTCATCAAAAATCGCTGCTTTAGGGAGCGCTTTCCCTATGAGTGAGGAAGCAGAAATTAGTGAGTCATTCCAAAACCCATCATTAATATCAAATTCAAATGCTGGAAAACTAGATTTAAACTATAGCAAATATATTGCGGATATAAATTTTGGGGCTGTCCAATATGGTTTTAAACTAAAAAATAATTCAGCTATTTCTGCTGGATTACTATTTGTAGATTATGGTAAATTTGAGGAAACTGACGCCGCTGGAAATTCCACTGGTAATAATTTCACTGCTGGAGACTACCTTTTAAATATAGGTTATGCCAAAAACTGGCAACAAAAGATTTATTATGGTGTAAATTTGAAACTGATTTATGGCACTTATGATATCTATAAATCCACAGCATTAGCTACTGATATTGCCGTTACCTATAAAGACACCTTAGCAAGATTAAGTGCAGGTATTGCTTTTAGAAATATGGGCTACCAATTAAAACCATTTGACCAGGTAAGAGAAGCTTTACCCTTTGAAGTTAATTTTTCTTTCGCACAAAGATTAAAATATGCACCTTTTCGCTATCACATTACCTATAGTAATCTTCAAAATTTCGATTTGACTTATCAAGACCTAAATGACCCTAATGCTGAAATAGATTTAGTTACCGGAGCGCCCCTTAATAACAAAGTAACTTTTCTTAATAAGTTTAGCCGACACATCATATTAGGTGCCGAGATTTTACTCTCTCCTTCCTTTAATTTACTGGCAGGATATAATTTTCAGAAAAATAAAGAGCTTAATATCAGTGGAACAGGTGGAAGAGCAGGGTTATCCTTTGGATTCGCTTTACACCTTAAAAACTTAAGTGTGGGTTATGCAAATGCAAGCCTAAATGCTGCCGGAAGCAATAACTACTTCTCCTTGATGATACAACCCTCCATATTTAAACGTAAAAAACCAAAATAATGAGGGAGATTTATCTCGCTTTAGTTTAACTTTGCCAACAATGAAGAAAAATGTGGTTGTCGCCATTGATGGTTATTCCTCTTGTGGAAAAAGTACTTTAGCCAAAGCATTAGCTAAAAAACTCCATTTCATTTATGTAGATAGTGGCGCCATGTATCGGGCGGTGACCTTATATTTTCTTCGTAATCAAACAGATCTTCACCAGCATGATTTAATTATTGATGCTTTAGATCATATCGATTTGAATTTCCATTCTAGAGATTACCAATCACATATCCTTCTAAATGGCGAAGAAGTTTCAGAGGAAATTAGACAAATGCCAGTTTCTGAAAATGTAAGTAAGATTGCCTCGATCAAAGAAATTCGCCAAGCCATGGTGAAGCAACAACAAAAAATGGGGCGATCTAAAAATATGGTAATGGATGGTCGTGATATCGGTACGGTTGTTTTCCCTGATGCTCAAGTGAAACTATTCATGACAGCAGACCCAAAGATTAGAGCCGAAAGAAGATACAAGGAATTAAAGGCTAAAGGTGAAGAAGTAAGCTTAGAAGAGATTTTTGAAAATATTGCTCACCGCGATTATCAAGATACGACCAGACAAGAAAGTCCATTAATAAGAGCAGAAGACGCTATTATTCTAGACAATACCAATCTTACTGAAACCGAACAATTGGATTTTGCAATTGAGAATTTGAAACCCTATCTGGTCTGATTTAATTTGCACATTTTTTCTCAAGGTGCATTTCTAAGTAGAAAAAGCTTATTTCTTGTATTTAAGTTGAAAATAATTATTACAATTATTTTAGTAATTTATTATATTTTTTACATTAAAAACACTAATTTATCGTTATTATTTTTATTGTAAGAACATTTTAATTCTACTAAATAAAAAAATATTAAAATGAAAACCATATTAATAAATGTTTTGTTTAAGTTCGTAGTATAAACATTAAACAAAAACTATTTATTATGAGTTCATTATTAGACGTAATGATCGTCCCAGTAGACGATCCAATTGCATTCACATTCTTTACTGGTTACATGGCAATGTTTGCCTCTTCAGTCTTCTTCTTTTGCGAAAGAGGTAGTGTTGATGGAAAATGGAAACTTTCTGTGTTGGTTTCCGCACTGATCACAGGTATTGCGGCTGTACACTATTATTACATGCGAGATTACTATTTAGCTACGCATGAAACTCCAACTGCTTTGCGTTACATTGACTGGACATTAACAGTTCCATTGATGGCCGTAGAATTTTATTTATTAACTAAGCCATTTGGAGCAAAAGGTGCAACGCTATTCAAATTAATAGTTGCCGCTGCAGCCATGTTAATTTTTGGTTTTATTGGTGAAACTTCGGGTTTAAGCAATAACATTATGTGGGGAATATTTTCAACAGCAGGTTATCTGTACATTGTTTATGAAGTGTTCGCTGGAGATATTGCTAAATTAACTAAGCAGTCAAACAGTCCAGCCTTAGCAAGAGCGATGTTTCTACTGAAAATTTTCATCACTTTAGGATGGTCTATTTATCCAATTGGTTATATGGTATTACCTGGAAACTTATTATCAGGCGTATTTGAAACAAAATCAATTGATCTTTTCTACAACTTAGCTGATGCGATTAATAAAATCGGATTCGGTTTGGTTATTTACTCTGTAGCTGTATCAGAAACAGCTAAAGCAAGAAACGCAGTTGCATAATATTTGTAATCTGATAAATTTTAATCCGAATATAAATAAAGTTATAGTTGGACTCTTCTAACCATAACTTACAATTAAAAGTCAAGGTATAGTTTTTAACATACCTTGACTTTTTTAATTAAGAGCCCATTAATTTTTAAATTATCAGTGCAAAACTCCTCTCATCTATCCCTATTTAATTACACCATTGTGGGAGCAGGAGCATCGGGTTTATGGTTAGCCGATTCAATGCTGAATAAGGGTCTTTTAAAAGAAAATACACTCTGTATCATAGAAAATGATACCAATAAAGTAAATGATAGAACTTGGTGTTATTGGGCTAAAAGCCCCATAGGCTATCAAGATATTATCAGTAAAGAATGGAATCTGATCAAAAACCTTTATCGAAAAAACAATCCTGAAATTTTCCCTTACAAATATTACCATGTAAAAAGTCATGACTTTTATGAACACATTAAAAATAGATTAAAAGAAAATCCAAATGTATTTTGGAAAAATGACTCAGTAATTGATGTAAATCAAATCGCAGAAAAGAAAATAATCATAAGATCAGGTCAGGAAAGTTGGGTAAGTAATTATGTATTTCTTTCCTCATTACCCACATCAAGCAAAACAGCAGAACAACAAAAATTAACTCATTATTTAGGAAAACAAGTAGAGGAAGAATCACTCTTTCTTTGGCAATCATTTGTAGGCTATCGAATAAAGACATCAAAACCCTTTTTTAATCCATTAGAAATGATCATGATGGATTTTAACACTCCACAAAGTAAGTTCACTCAGTTTTTCTACGAATTACCTTTTTCAGAAAATGAAGCATTGGTTGAGTTCACTAGATTTGGGACTCAAATTTTAGACTACGACTATGCTATCAAACAGATTGAAGACCGTTTGAAAGCGAAAAACATAGCTTATGAGATTTTAGAAATAGAAAAAGGAGCCATCCCAATGTCTCCAAAATTTGATCATCTAAAAAATTATTTGCCAGAATCTCAAAACATCATTTATATTGGAGCTTTGGCTGGCGCATTGAAACCGACTACAGGTTACGGCTTTAAAAGAATGTACCATTACGCCGAAAAACTAGCGCAAGCGCTTAAGCAAAAAGGGAACAGTCCTTTGCCCACCATGAAGAGAAAATGGCGTTTTAGGTTGTATGACATTCTATTACTTCAAATTTTAAATGACACCCCTTATTTGGGTAAAAGTATTTTTGAAGCTCTTTTTAAAAATCAACCCATCACCCGTATTCTTAAATTTTTAGATGAGGACACTACTATTTTTGAAGAAATTTTAATTTTCTCTAGATTATCAATCGTACCTTTCCTTAAGTCTTTATTTAGGTATTGTTTTATAAAATGAGATATATTGATTCTAAACTCTTCCTTATTCAAGTAATTATCCAGCTCGTGTTTATTGCACTGGTTTTTATTGTTGATTTGAGTTTAATCACCCAATCTATCATCAGTGGTGTTTTTTTATGCATAGTAGGTATTCCTCACGGCTCTAATGACTACTTGTATAGAAAGGATAGATCTACTTGGGGACTTGTGAAATTTCTCCTCTCCTACTTAGGTATCATTGCAGCATATGCTTTGCTGTGGTATTACTTACCCATTGTAGCCTTAGTGCTATTCTTTATTGTTTCTTTTCATCATTTTGGGCAATCAAATTATGAAAATCAAAGTATTTGGAACCCTTCGGCTATTTTATGGGGAATTTTTTTAATTATGCTACCTGTTATTTTACATTTTGAGGAAGCAATTATCATTTTCAAAAGTATGCTGACTTTTGATCAATCCTATGCTGTTAATCAGACGTATCCAATACAAATCAGCTTATGGCAAATCATTAGTATCTCTATATTTTTAGTCGTTTATTTATTTAGCATTTATCATTTCGAAAAGTCAAAAATTGTAAATTATAGTCTCCAATTAATATTAATTTCCATTTGGTATTTTCTTACCCCTTTGTTATTTGGCTTTATCATGGTGTTCTGTCTATGGCATTCCTTACAATCTTTAAGGCATCAAAAAGCGTATTATAAATCAATTACTCATCGAAGTTCAAAATT
>JACMOI010000114.1 GCA_014378105.1 Pseudopedobacter sp. | reverse complement strand
GACCACATCCTGTCTATCAAAACTTTTGGAACAGAAAAGGTTTGATTTCTAACACTGGACAGAAAAAACTTGCATTTTATACTTTGAAAGATTTTTATGATCAAATGGAAAAGAAATATGAAAATCCAGGGGATAAGAATTTAAAGGATAAAAAATAATTAAAATCAGCGTAAATAGTCAATAAAGTATTATTTAATGAAGATGGTTAAATCCACAAAGTTTAAAGCGTTAATTTTTTTATCGCTTAGTATTTTTTCAGTTCCTATTTTTTCGCAGACAAAAATAAGCCCTTACCTTTTTGGTCAAAATGCATGGGCTCCAAGCGAAATATTTAGAGTTGAAGATCAAATTAAAGCTGTTCACTATCAAGCCATAAGAATAGGAGGTAATGGCTATGAAAACGAGGATTTTATTTTTAAGGATGCGGTAAAGCTGATTGATTTTGCCCGATCAGTAGGTGCAGAACCAATTTTACAAATGCCTCGCCAACTTAAAGATAACAACAAAGCTTATCAAGCGATAGCATACATTAACGGCGAAATGCATCGGAATATTAAGTTTTGGTCTATCGGTAATGAGCCTGATCATCACAATCAATTGGCATCGGTTGAAGAAGTAAATGACTTTTTTAAGAAAATTAGTGCCCAAATCAAAAGTTACGATCCAGAAGCAAAAATTATTGGTTTTGATTTGTCATCGTATAAAGCCTCTTACTTAGATAGGTTATTGGGTGGTGATTTGGATGTAAGTGGTAAAATACCAGGGAAGAATTATTATTATCTAGATGTTGTATCATTTCATGGATATAAATTCTCAGACATCACCAAATTTGAGGGTGAAGTTAATCAGTTAACAAGTGTTTTAAAGCGCTTAAATATTTCCCGACCAAAAAATCAACAATTAAATTGGGCAATTACCGAATTCAACTCTCATTGGTTGGTAGATCCCTCTTTAGGGAATGATTATTTGCCATTTAATTTTCATAATGGCCAAATGTATGCTCAGGCTTATGATTTGGGAATGCGTAAAGGGGCTTTTACCATTTGTCCATGGAGTATGTTGGAAGGAGGTGCCCATAGAACGGGAACGGATTTAAGTTTGTTTGATGAGTTCAACGGAACGTATTTGCCGAGATCAAATTTTTATCATACACAATTGTTAGCGCAAAATTTCAGACAAAATTATTTAGAACATAGTAAATCTCTTGATGGAATTGTGGTTATTCCGATGGGAGATAAGAATGGGCTTTCTATAATGGTTTTGAATACTGGGGACAAGGAAATTGATTATTCCTTAAATTTCGGGAAAAGTAATCTAATAAATAATACCAACAGTATTTCTGTTGATGCTCATATCAATAAAGTTTATCGGTCAAAAATCAATTCTGAGACCACTCAAATGCTAGTGTTTAATAAAAAGGGAGTGTTGTTAAAGAAATACAGCTATTCTAAAAACGAAGCTGAATTAATGAAGCCGCCAATTATAGAAAAGTAGTTTTATCATTTTAAATATAAATTTAAACTCTTTAAGAAGGTTTATTTAAAATTCCATAAAAGTGATTGTAAAAAGATTCATGATCTATATTGAATAAGAATAATTTTCGGACAAGAAATAGATAGTGCATACTGTAAGTTTTACTGTCCCTTTAGCTATCTATAGCATTTGCCAAATTCAGTTCTACTTTATAACATCTTCATAAGGATAAAAAAGGTAGAAAATCATAAAAATAACCATCAGCCTAATTATTTCTATTCAACTTAATATCAAAGTCCTTTTTATGTCGGTATAGGTTTTCGCTCACATATACCAGATAAGTTGGATACTGCAATAATATCTAACGTAATTTTAGAAAATACAGCAGGAGAAGTAAAATAGATCATATAATCAATAATCTGAGCTTTAACGAGCCATAATAAAGCCCTAAAATAATTGCATAGGTAAATGGTGCATTTTTGTAACTTTGCCAAGCTTTAAAAAATTAAATCGTCCTTAGATTATTTTAAGGACGATTTTTATTTAACGCATTGTTGCTAAAAATTTATGAGTACACTACAGCAGGAAATCGCCAAAAGAAGAACATTTGGCATCATCAGTCACCCCGATGCAGGAAAAACTACATTAACCGAAAAGTTATTACTTTTTGGCGGTGCAATTCAAAAGGCAGGAGCCGTAAAAAGCAATAAGGCTGATAAAGCTGCAACTTCGGATTTTATGGAGATTGAGAAGCAGCGTGGAATTTCTGTAGCGACCTCTGTGATGGGATTCGAGTATCTGAATACCAAAATCAATATCTTGGATACACCTGGACACAAGGATTTTGCCGAGGATACTTACCGGACTTTAACCGCTGTTGACTCAGTAATTTTGGTGGTTGATTGTGTGAAAGGGGTGGAGGAACAAACTAAAAAGTTGATGCAGGTTTGTAGAATGCGTCATACTCCAGTAATCATTTTTATCAATAAAATGGATAGGGAAGGTAAAGACCCATTCGATTTGTTAGAAGAGCTAGAAAAAGAGTTGAACATATCTACCCGACCATTGAGTTGGCCAATTGGCATTGGACACTCTTTCAAGGGGGTTTATCAGCTCAATAATAAGAGCCTTAATCTTTTTAGTGCCAATAAGAAGCATATTGCCGACGATTTAATTACCATTAACGATTTAAATGATAAAAAAGTTGATGAATTGGTAGGTGATAAAATGGCCAATAAGTTAAGAGAAGAGGTAGAATTGATTGAGACAGTTGCCGAACCTTTTGATAGAGACTTATACCTTTCGGGATATTTAGCTCCGGTTTTCTTTGGGAGTGCCATTAATAATTTTGGCGTACAGGAATTGCTAGAAACCTTCATCAAAATTGCACCATCGCCGCAAGGCAGGGAAACTGATATCCGAAAGGTTGAGCCTATTGAAAACAAATTCACTGGTTTTATTTTTAAGATTCACGCCAACTTAGACCCTAACCATCGCGATAGAATTGCATTTTGTAGAATTTGTTCAGGTAAATTTCAAAGGAACACCTTTTACCAACACAATAGATTAAACAAGAAATTAAAGTTTGCTTCGCCTACCAGTTTTATGGCAGATAGCAAGAGTTTGGTGGAAGAGGCTTTTCCGGGAGATGTGGTAGGCTTATACGATTCTGGAAACTTTAAAATTGGAGATACCTTAACCGAAGGTGAAGCACTGCAATTTGTTGGTATCCCTAGTTTCTCTCCAGAGATTTTTAAAGAATTGGAAAATACGGACCCTATGAAAACCAAGCAATTGGAGAAAGGAATTCACCAATTAAGTGACGAAGGCGTAGCGCAGTTGTTTATTCAAAATCCAGGAAACCGAAAAATCATCGGAACGGTAGGAGAACTACAATTCGAGGTGATACAGTTCAGGTTAAAAAATGAATATGGCGCTTCTTGTATTTTCCGTCACATGAATACTTCTAAAGCGATGTGGGTTTCAGCAACTTCTAGTGAAGAGCTGGAAAAATTCACACAACGTTACCATCAAAAAACCGCATACGATAAAGAAAATAAGCCCGTATTTTTAGCAGGCTCTCAATTTGATATTGATTATGCAATTAAACAATTTCCTGAAATCAGTTTCCACGAAACATCAGAGTGGGAACTTCTAGAGAAATAATATGGAGTTCACCATTTCACATTATATAGGTCAATTATTTCCTCAATTTGAGCCAGCACTTAAAGCTAAGTTGATAGAAATTGCCACATTGAGAGACTTTTCCGACGGAGAAATGATGATGGAAACAGGGCAATATTTCCGTTCTACCATGTTAATTGTAGAAGGAAAAGTGAAATTGTATAGAGAGGGAGATGAAGGGGAAGAATTTTTTATGTACTATTTAGAGCCAGGCGATGCCTGCGCACTTTCATTAATTTGTGCTACCAAACAGGAAACTAGTCAAATCAAAGCAAAGTCAGTTGATGTAACGAAAGCATTAACCATACCTATTGCCATGATGGATCAACTGATGCGGGAATATAAAACATGGTATTACTTTGTTCTGGAAACGTATCGTACCCGTTTTGAAGAGCTTTTAATGGTTTTAGATGGCATTGCATTTAAAGCATTAGATGAGCGCTTGTTGTTTTATCTTAAAAATCAGTATAAAAAATCAGAAAATAGAGAGCTGCAAATCACCCATCAAGAAATTGCAAATGATCTAAATTCTTCACGCGAGGTAATATCGAGATTACTCAAAAAATTAGAGCAAAGTGGTGAAGTTTTGCTTCACAGAAACAGCATCGAATGGCTTAATTAAATCCTCGTGTGACTTTGGTCACCATTTTAGTTTCTTATAATTCTCACTTTTGTATTGGGGATGTTCTCTTAAATCATCATATAAAAGTATTTATTAAATAATTTTAAAAATGAAAGACAGGATTTTAAAAAATTGGAATTTTGAGGGTGATTAAACTATTAATCGCTGTATATGTTAGCTATCAGGCGATTGATTTGCATCAATACATCCTGTTTTTATTAGCTGCGATATTTTTTTATCAAAGTATCTGGAATGTTTCTTCTTGTGCGATGACAGGTTCTTGCGAGGCTAGACCACGAACAAAAACAGAATAGTTTTAAAAAATTGAAAAGTAAAGACATACTTTATGTAACGGTACAGTTGATCCTCTTCATAGGTTATGCTCTTGTATCCCCTATGGGATGGTTTGATTTTCCAAATTTTCTAAATTACCTAGGTTTGCTAATTGCCATTGCTGGGTTAATTATACTTGTTTTAGCTTTATTGCAACTTAATAAAAACATTTCTCCATTTCCTACGCCAAAAGCAAATAGCGAGCTCGTAACGAATGGTCTTTACAGTTGGATGCGACATCCAATTTATAGTGGAATTCTTCTCTTTGTTTTTGGATATGCCATTTATAGTCAAATTGAATTTCGTTTTTTGATTTCTGTCGCATTGCTCTTCTTATTCTATTTCAAATCTTCTTACGAAGAAAAGTTATTAAAAGAGAAGTTTCCAGACTACACCAATTACCAACATCAAACTCGCAGGTTTTTCCCTTTTATTTAAGATTTGAAAATAAAATTTGTTAGGTGACTTTGGTCACCTTTTTTGTTTGATGAAAGCCGCACCTTTGATTAACAAAAACAATTAAGGCAATGATCATAGAACAAATTTATACAGGATGTTTGGCACAAAGTGCTTACTATATAGAAAGTAATGGAGAAGCTGCTTTTATTGATCCGCTACGAGAAGTACAACCTTATTTAAATAAAGCAGCACATCATAAGGCAGAGATTATGTATGTTTTTGAAACACATTTCCATGCTGATTTTGTGTCGGGGCATTTAGATTTATCTCATAAAACTGGGGCACCTATTGTTTATGGTCCAAATGCTAAACCTGATTTCGATTTTATTAGCGCTAAGGATGGGCAAGAATTTAAACTTGGAAATATCACCATTAAAGTATTACATACTCCTGGGCATACCATGGAGAGTACTAGCTTTTTATTAAAGGATGAGCGAGGTGTAGATAAAGCATTGTTTTCTGGTGATACTTTGTTTATTGGGGATGTGGGGCGCCCAGATTTAGCTCAAAAACTGGTTGCTGATTTAACCCAGGATAAGTTAGCAGGATATTTATTCGACTCTTTAAGAGATAAAATCATGCCTCTGGCTGATGATATTATTGTTTATCCTGCACATGGTGCAGGAAGCGCCTGTGGGAAAAAGATGAGTACAGAAACCACAGATACTTTAGGTCATCAAAAAATGACTAATTATGCTTTGAGACCAGATATGACTAAAGAGCAGTTCATCAAAGAAGTAACTGATGGTTTAGTTCCGCCTCCAGCATATTTTCCTTTAAATGTGATGATGAATATTCAAGGATATGATAGTATTGATAAAGTATTGGAACGTGGCCAGCATGCTTTAAGTTCAGAGGATTTTGAGCTGATTGCCAGCGAAACAGGAGCTTTAATTTTGGATACTCGTAATCCACAAACTTTTGCTAAAGGCTTTATTCCAAATGCTATAAATATTGGAATTGATGGCAATTTTGCGCCTTGGGTTGGCGCCATGATTACTGATATTAAGCAGGAAATTTTATTAATCACTGATGAAGGCAGAGAAGAAGAAGTGATTACTCGTTTAGCTCGTGTTGGGTATGATTATACCATTGGATATTTAAAGGGAGGTTTTGAATCCTGGAAAAATTCGGGAATGGGGGTCGATTTTATCCAATCAGTATCTGTAGATGAACTAGCCAAAATCATGAATCATGAGTCGATAAATATCCTAGATGTTAGAAAAAATAGTGAGTATTTAAGTGAGCACCTAAAAACTGCGGAGAACCTTCCATTAGACTTTATTAACGACAGCATGGCTCAAATTGATAAAAACAAAAAATACTTTGTTCATTGTGCTGGGGGATATAGATCCATGATTTTTAATTCTATTTTAAGAGCTAGAGGTTTTAATAATCTGATAGATGTACAAGATGGATTTAAAGCCATTAAAGAAAGCGAAAAATTTGAAGTGACCGATTATGTATGTCCTTCTACATTATTGTAAAACCTTAAAAGGAAAAGAAATGAACTTGTTCAGTAGATTATTTACAAAAAATGATTCAGATTTAGACGGAACTGAGTTTAAATCTCAGTTTCTGATTACAAAAAATTCAGCTTTATTAGATGTTAGAACTTTATCAGAGTTTCGCTCTGGAACTATTTTAAATGCAAAGAATATGGATGTCATGTCTCCGGATTTTAATACGAAAGCGTCCAAATTAGATGATTCAAAAACCTATTTTGTATTTTGCAGAAGCGGAAACCGATCTGGAAATGCAGTGAATATCATGAAAAGAGAAGGATTGAAAGCTTTTAACTTACTGGGTGGCATAGGGGCATTTCCTAAGTAATAATCTGCAAAAAGCGAAAGTGCATCATTTCTGATTTATCAAATTTTTATTTAGATATTGAAGAACTAAAATGATACTGGACTTTAAAATATCATATTAAATATTTGTTTAAATTAACGCTTTAAATGAAAGATAAAAATTCCTCTATTGACACCAAGAAAGCAATAGTCATTTTGTCTAGAGCTACAGCATTGGTTGCCCTATTTTTTATTGTTATCGTAGGAATTTTTATTAGTTCTTTATTCTATTCTGGTAAAACTGTGTTTAATGCGTTAGCTGTAATTAAAGAAACGCCAACTTCATCAATACCTGGAGTAGCTAAATTATCACAAATCGCTAATGTCATAATTCCAGAAGATCATAGTTGGAAAGCTCCTGATGAAAGCACCATTCCATCAGGAAAAGAAGGAGATCAAATCAAATATGGTAAAGAACTAATTGCTCACACTGCTAAATATTTAGGACCGAAAGGGACTGTGTTACATATGTCTAACGGCATGAATTGTCAAAACTGCCATAATGAAGGTGGAACCAAGTCTTTTGGATTTAATTATTCGGCAGTTAAATCAACTTATCCGCAATTTAAAGCTCGGTCAAATTCTATAGTTTCCATTACAGGCCGTATTAATGGATGTTTCCAAAGAAGTTTAAACGGAGTCACACTAGATACCACTTCTAAAGAAATGCGGGCAATGGTTGCTTATATGAAATGGTTGGGAAAAGATGTGGCTAAAGGGGTGAAACCAAAAAATTCAGGTATCATGAAACTGCCTTTTTTAGATAGAGCTGCAGATCCTTTAAAAGGTAAAGCTGTTTTTGTGAAAAACTGTGTGAGTTGTCATGGTAAAAATGGTGAGGGCTTAATAGCTCCTTCTGGAGTTGAATATATTTATCCAGCTTTATGGGGTAAAAACAGTTATAATGATGGAGCAGGACTATATCGCATTACTAATTTTGCAGGATTCGTAAAAAACAACATGCCTTTTGGTGTGAATTACCAACATCCAATATTGAGTGATGATGAATCTTGGGATGTCGCAGCTTTTGTGAATTCACAGCCTCGACCACATAAAGATCAAAGTAAAGATTGGAAAGATATTTCTAAGAAAAATATTGATTTTCCTTTTGGACCTTATGTTGATCAATTCTCTGAAAAAAGACACAAATATGGGCCATATCAGCTGATTGTAAAAGCTCAGAAAAATGCTAAATAATCTACACCACCTTAACTAACAAAAACACTTTTTAAAAGTTATTAAATTATGGATGAAGCTTATTGGAATCAAAGATATTTAGAAGCTGGGTTTGCTTATGGTGAAGAAGCGAATGAGTTTTTAAAAGAAACTTTAGCCGATATTTCAACTGGAAGCATCTTATTTCCGGCAGACGGAGAGGGAAGAAATGGCGTGTATGCCGCTACTTTAGGTTGGCAGGTAAGTTCTTGTGATTTAAGTTTGGAAGGTAAAAAGAAAGCTTTAAAATTGGCTGCTAAAAAAAATGTTGAACTTGAATATCAAGTAGGAGATTTAAAAGATTTAACCTACCCAGAAGAAAGTTTTGATGCTATTGCTTTGATATTTGCTCATTTTTCTGGAGATATTAAATCTGATTACCATGATTTATTGAAAAAGTATTTAAAAAAGGGAGGCTATTTGATTTTTGAGGCTTTTAGTAAAAATCATTTGGCTTATAATTCCGTAAATCCCAAGGTAGGGGGTCCAAAAGATTTGGCAACCTTAACTTCTTTAGAAGAAGTAAAAGATGATTTCAAAGATTTTAAAATCATCAAACTTGAAGAAATGGAAGTTGAATTAAATGAAGGAAATTATCACATTGGAAAAGGTATGGTAGTCCGTTTTATAGGTATAAAAAAATGAAACATTTAAAAGTCGTTTTAATGATAATTATAGGTTTAAGCAGTTTAACCGCTTGCGGACAAAAAAAAGTTCAAAGCGGGACTTATAATATCATGTTGAAGACCTTATTAAAAAATGATGTTCGTGTCATCAGTGTAAAAGAAGCGCATCAAAAAAAAGATGATTTTACTTTTATTGATTCTAGAGAAAAGGCAGAGTTTGAGGTGAGTCATATTAAAAATGCAATTTGGGTAGGTTATGATGATTTTAACATGAGCCGTTTGAAAGGGATTTCCAAAAATCAGCAGATTGTGGTCTATTGTTCTGTAGGAGCAAGAAGTGAAAAGATTACCGAAAAATTGGTGAAATCAGGATATACAGATATTCAAAATATGTATGGTGGAGTTTTCGAATGGATAAATGAGGGGTTTCCAGTATATGATTCAAAAGAAAAACAAACCAATAAAGTACATGCATACAGTAAAGCATGGGGAATCTGGCTCAAAAAAGGAGATAAGGTTTATCAATGAAAGACTACATTAAAATAGTTCAGGATGCTTATGTAGGTTATTGGAATTACCTGTTGAACGAGGTTATTCAACCTTCATGGCACAATTATTTTTATTGGTTAATTGCGTTGTCTTTTGTGGTTTGGATGCTAGAAATTATAGTCCCATGGCGTAAAAAGCAAGCTATTATTCGAAAAGATTTTTGGCTGGATGGCTTTTATATGTTCTTTAATTACTTCCTATTTTCCTTGATTGCTTATAATGCCATTTCAAACGTGGCGGTAAATGCCTTTAGTGATTTTTTAGGCTTATTTGGAATAAAAAACTTGGTGGCAATTCAAATTCAGAGTTGGCCTAAAGTAGCTCAATTGCTTTTACTACTGGTGGTTGCTGACTTTATCCAATGGAATGTACATCGGACATTGCATCGAGTTCCGTGGATGTGGGAGTTCCATAAAGTTCATCACTCGGTTAAAGAAATGGGCTTCGCTGCACATCTTCGTTTTCATTGGATGGAAACTATATTTTACAAAACAGCTCAGTATATTCCACTAGCGATGATTGGCTTTGGATTAAAAGATTTTTTCATAGTTTATATTTTTACTACTGCAGTTGGGCATCTAAATCATTCCAATTTAAACCTGTCTTATGGTCCTTTGAAATATATTTTCAATAATCCCAAAATGCACATTTGGCATCATGCTAAAACACTTCCTGATGGTTCTTATGGTGTTAATTTCGCACTTACGTTGAGTATTTGGGATTATATTTTCAAAACCAACTATATCCCGCAAAGTGGAAGAGATATAGAACTTGGCTTTCCGGGTGATGAGGAATTTCCCCATGATTTAGAACATCAATTGATTTACCCGATATCATCAAATAATAAAATTGAACAATAAAAATTATTAAAATATTTATAGCAACAGATTGACTGATGCAATCGTATTATTTATAAATTTGATAGAAATATGAGGAATAAAAAACATAAGCAGGTTAAACAAGTTGGAAAGCAATTGATGGCTTTTCTGTTTGTTTTCTTTTTCTTTTTAAATTCTTGCTGGGCAAAACAGGCGTTTAAAGCTTATTTTGAAATCCAAACAACAATGGCATTTCAGCATCCTCACCTAACTTCAGAAATTAAGTCAGTAGCTAGCTTTTTTCATTTTGATAATTGCAAACAAGGTGTTTTCCAAAAAATATTTACCACAGAGAATGGCTTGCAAATTCCAATAGTCAAAGTATTGATTACGGTGCTTTCAGTTTTAACTTTGTCTATCTTTTTTCGTTATACTACTGAAAAATTTAATAAACGGTGCTACGACGATCTTTTAAAAGTCAGTACAATTCCCATCCATATTAAAAATTGCCTCTTCACGATTTAGATTCCTTTTTTTTAAAAGGAAATTAAAACTTCATTTTTGAGGTTAATATCTAGAAATATTAAATAATTTTTTGCTGTATTCATAGTCAAATGCTTTATTTAAAGAAGCTTGATAATTATTTATCTTTTATGAATGCGGCTAAAATAAAAGCAATTATAACATGAAA
Organism: Pseudopedobacter sp.; assembly: GCA_014378105.1. Lineage (GTDB taxonomy): Bacteria > Bacteroidota > Bacteroidia > Sphingobacteriales > Sphingobacteriaceae > Pseudopedobacter. The sequence continues at coordinate 6,646 of JACMOI010000114.1, read as the reverse complement.
AAAATAACTCAGATCAATCAGCAACCATCAAAGAATTTATCAAAGTGGCTTAATTGGTCAAATATATCAGCTGTAATTTTTGTGGTTTTTATAGGCGTTCTGTTAATCAGCCCAACAGCTAAAGGAATGGTTATTCAAGGCTTAATGAAAATAGGTTTATTTCAGCCGGATATACCGAATCAAAGTGGAACTACAGTTACAAATAACAGCAAAAATGTAGAGAAAACTGGAGTCCTTTTTAAAGATGAAAATGGTAAAGTGTTTGATTTAGCAGATTTTAAAGACAAAGTAGTATTCATTAATTTCTGGACAACCTGGTGTCCACCTTGTATTGCTGAAATGCCGTCTATTAATAAGTTGCAGCATAAATATAAGGATAATAAAGATATTGTGATTCTGATGGTGAATGCAGATAACCAACTTGAAAAATCGCAAGTGTTCATGAAAAAAAACAATTATGATTTAAAAGTTTTCACTCCGGCTAGTCAAATACCTTCAGAACTTTTAGAACAAGCGCTGCCCACGACTGTTTTGCTTAATAAAAAGGGTGAGATTGCATTCAGGCATGAAGGTGGTGCAGATTATGAAAATAAAGAGTTTCAGAAATTTATTGAAAAGTTGGCTTCTGAATAAATAAAAATTCAAGAATACCACTAATAATGGTATTCTTGTCTATTTAAAAATATCTTCATGTCTTTTTTAATCTATTTAGTCATTGCGGCACTGCTTGTCTACTTTCTTAGAAATAAGAAAACAACAGTAGTTGATCAGTTGCCATTAATTCCAGAGAACTTTTCAACTTTGCTGAATGAGCACATCGATTATTATCAAAAGTTAGATGATGATAAAAAGGTCTTATTTGAGGATTTAGCTATCGGATTTTTAGAAAACACTAGAATAGAAGGTGTAGGTATAGCGTTGAATGATTTGGATAAAGTATTTGTCGCAGCAAGTGCGGTAATTCCTGTATTTGGTTTTCCGGGTTGGCGATATAAAAACCTTACCAACGTTATCCTTTATCCCAACACATTTGATCATGATTTTCAGTTTGAAGGCGGAGAACGTCGTATTTTGGGGATGGTGGGCTCTGGTTATATGAATGGTCAAATGATACTTTCGAGAGCTGCTTTGGAACGAGGTTTTTCTAAAAATAATGGAAAAGAGAATACAGCCATTCACGAGTTTGTTCACTTATTGGATAAAGCCGATGGCTCAACAGACGGAATTCCTGAAATTTTAATGCAGCATCAACCTACCATTCCTTGGTTAAAAATGATTCATGAAGAAATGAGGAACATCCAAAATGGGAAATCAGATATTAATCCTTATGCGCTAACCAACGAAGCCGAGTTTTTAGCAGTTGCTGCAGAATATTTCTTTGAGAAGCCAGATGAATTTGAGAAAAAACACCCCGAATTATATGATTTAATGAGTCAAATGTTTTTACAAGACCCAGCATCAGAATAAATGCAATATACAAATCATCCGTTATTACAAAATAAATCAGCTTACAGCTTAGCTTTATTCGAACATTTTGTGAGTGTTTACCAAACCATTGGAACTGTCGAGCTGAATGCTACAAAGAGTATGATTGGGATTCATAATGGCAAGAAAAATATTACCTGGATAACAGAATTAGGAAAAAACTCCTTTCGTGTATTTTTCCCATTTAAACGGACTTACAATTATAATCTGTGTTTTCATAAAATAGCGCAAGTACCAAGTGAAATACATCAATTCAATCATCATTTAAGAGTTTTTTATCCAGAAGATATTAACGAAGAGGTGATTGAATTTATGAAATTGGCTTATAGAAGTTAAAAGCTCAAGGCATAAAGCGTAAAGCTGACTTTCTTTGGAATAAGTTGGACATTATTAAAAGATGGTAGTAAACAAAAAAAGGAAAGTCTTTCGACATTCCTTTTCCGCTTTAAACTTTTGGTATTTTGCCTAAAGCCTTTATTGTTATTTTAAAGATTTCATATCAATTACGAAACGGTAGTGAACATCACCTTTTAAAGTACGCTCATAAGCCTCGTTAATTTGATCGATATTAATCATTTCGATATCTGAAACAATGTTATGTGCTGCACAGTAATCTAACATTTCTTGAGTTTCTTTAATGCCACCTACTAAGGAACCCACTAAGCTTTTACGACCCATAATTAAAGAACCTGCATGTACTGGGAGCGCTTCTGGAGGTACTCCTAAAAGCACCATTGTTCCATTTGTCTTTAATAGCGCTAAGTATTCGTTATAGTTATGCTCCGCTGATACGGTATCGATAATTAAATTAAAACTACCTGCCATTTTTGTCATGTTTTCTGGGTTGGTAGTCAATTCAAAATGATGCGCACCTAATTCGTCAGCATCTTTTGCTTTTTCTGGTGAGCGACTCAACATGGTCACTTCAGCACCCATAGAGGCGGCTAATTTTACGGCCATGTGTCCCAAACCGCCTAAACCAACTACGGCAACTTTATCGCCTTTTTTGCAATTCCAATGTTTTAATGGCGAGAAAGTGGTGATGCCTGCACATAATAATGGGGCAACGGCCGCTAAATTTAATTTGTCAGAAACTTTTAATACAAAACCTTCGGTCACTACAATATGTGTAGAGTATCCACCAGAAGTGATGGTTTTTTTGTCTTGGGATTTAGAATTATAAGTCTGGGTGTTTCCATTCTCGCAATATTGCTCTAAATCATCTTTACAGTTGGCACAGTGACCACAGCTGTCAACAAAACAACCTACACCTACAGTATCACCCACTTTGTGATTGGTTACTTCATTTCCAACACGGGTAACTTTTCCAACAATTTCGTGTCCTGGAACAACCGGATAAATGGTTCCTCCCCATTCGTTACGGGCAGTATGAATATCAGAGTGGCAAACACCACAATATAAAATTTCAATTTCTACGTCTTTTGCTCCGGGCTCCCTACGGTCTATTTTAAATGGAGCCAGTGGTTTGTCTGCTTTTTCTGCAGCGTATGCTTTTACTAATGTCATAATAAATATAAGTGTTTAATATTTTAACGTTAGCTGAGCGCTTATGTTTTTAATTTTTTAAATTAATCTTCTATCTTCTCAACTACAACTGCTGTACCATAAGCGAGTACTTCGGTTAGGCCATTCATCACTTCGTTGGCATCATAGCGCATATTGATGATGGCGTTAGCGCCTATTTGCTCGCCATGTGATATTAAAAGTTGGAGTGCTTCTTCTCTGGCTCTTTCACAGAGTTCGGTATAAATGGTGCTGCGACCACCAAAAATGGTCATGAAACCACCGGCCATATTTCCTAAAATACTTCTGGAACGAACGGTAATTCCACGAACTAAGCCTAATTGTTTGGTGATTTTGTAGCCTTCTAAAGAAGTGCTAGTGGTAAGTAAAGTACTGCTTAACATGATTATAAAGATTTGATTTACAGAATTAAAGCTATGATAATTATTCGAAGAATAATTGCATTAGCAATTAAATTTATTCCTTAACTGGGATATCAAATTATCTGCAGCGATTACTGCACCTTCCATATATCCCGGATGGACTGGAGAAGTTTCTGTACCTGCTAAATAAAATTGATGATTGAAATGGCTTTGGCTGAAAATAGGATTTCCATTGTTTTGATGCGGATAAATAACTACTTCGTTTTGTAACTCACTTTTTGTAAAAGGTTCCTCTGCCCAAATCGTCTCTTCATAGCTTAAATAGTTGTAGGCTTCTGCACCGAACATTTTCACCAAATGTTGTAGGATGATTTTTTTCCTTTCTGATTTTTGGATTTGAATCAAATTTCCATCTACAAAACCACATAAGGCAAAGCGGGTATTTTCTACATTCGATTGATCGTAAAATTCGGTCACTGGTCCAACATTGCTGAAAATAGTACCCGATAAATTTCTGTTTTTCCAAAATGGAGTAGCATAAACTAAAGCCACTTTAATCGAGTCCTGCATCCAGGTATGGGTGCTTTTAGCAATTTTTATAAAGGCAGCCTCAAAAGGTGGTTTAACCTGAATGTTAGTGACTAATAATGCTGGCGGAAGGGTAGAGATGACAATCGCTGTTTCAAAAGCTTGCTGATTAGTTTGGATGCTTACCTTCTCGTTTTCAAAATTTAAACTGATTACAGATTGGTTTAATTGGAGTTCTTCAGCACTTAAATCTTTTGCTAAAGCATGAATAAGTGAGGATGTGCCACCTTGAATTCTATAACTCGGCGCATCTGAAGGAATTTCGACCATTTGTGGCGGATTAGTAGCATAAGGTTCATAAAATGCGGCTCCGCTCATGTATTGTTCAAAATGAGGAAGCTTTAATTCTGCCAGTAAAGCCCTTAAGTGAGTGTGTTGATTGCCAAACCAGGTTGCACCCATTTCTACTGGTGTATCCTCAGAAATAAAGGTAGAAATACGACCACCTACACGTTCTCTTGCTTCTAAAATTTGAATGGGAAAGTTCAGTTGTTTTAAGCGATAAGCAATTAACAAACCAGATAATCCGGCGCCAAGTATGGTGATTTTAGGTTTCATTTTATGATGCAACATGATAGTTTGAAACTGATGATTGAGGTGTTTTGTTCTGTTGAGGGTGAATTGATAAAAAGATGGGTTTATCTTAACAGATGTGATTTCTTCAATTCAGACACAGTCTTTGGTTTTAGGTAAAGATTTTAGTGACCTTGGGAAATGACCACTGAAACCAGAATAAGTTTTAATTTAAAGCGTTTGAAAACTCATCCTTTCTTACGATAGTCTATAGATGTAATTTAAGTCTAAGCAAGGTTGGTTAAAGATGAGCTCACAACAATTTGCGTTTAAATATTATTCGTAATCATTTTCTTGCCGTTTCTACTCCATTCGCTCCATGAGCCAACATACAGTTTTGGGATTTCAATTCCGGCGTAATCCAAAGCTAAAAGTGTATGACAAGCGGTAACTCCTGAGCCGCAATGAACAATTATATTTTCTGGTTTAATGGCTCCAAATGCTTTCGCGTATTTGGATTTTAATTTATCAGGACTTAAAAACAATCCATCTTTATCTAAATTTTCGGTGAAAGGAATATTGATGGCGCCAGGAATATGGCCTGCAATTAAATCTATTGGTTCGGTTTCTCCATTATATCTCGTCGCATCACGAACATCTATGACGATGTGATCATCACTTTCAGAAACCTTTTCAACTTCAGAAATGGATGCAGTTTGTAATTCCCAATTATCTACTTGGTAAGCTTCAACTTTATTAGGAATCACTACTTTATTGTTGATGGAGAAATTCACTTTTTCGGCTTCCTTTATTCCTCCATTTAAAACCTGAACCTTTTCATGACCCACAGATTTTAACATCCACCAAAATCTGGCAGCAGCATTAGCACCATTTCTTTCATCATAGATTACTACATGAGAATTTTTTGAAATACCTAAATTGGAAAGTGTTTTTGAAAAAGCCTGTAAATGTGGCAATGGATGTCTGCCTCCTAAAGCAAAATTATCTTTAATATCTGCTAAATCCGAATTTAAATTAACAAAAAGGGCACCATCTAAATGCTTTTTATCATAATTTGATTTTGAGTTTTCTCCATTACTTACATCTATTAGGATTAAGTTTTTGGATGGATAGATTTGTAATAAATCTGCTGTTTGGATGATTGATGGAATCATGATTTAATTATTTGAAACGATAAATCAATATTACTAAAAACTACGATTTAAATATAAGATCAATCTTCCTTCTTCCGCTGTTAGATATGTTAGCATGATAAACCTAAAGGCTAGATTGAGATAGGCTGTTTATAACTATTAAATTTTTCTAGTTGATATGCAATTAGGTTAATGCAGATTACAAATCTTTGCTTTCGGTAGGCTGGCGCTTTATCTTAAGTTCGATATGTGCAAGCTAAAATCTTGAATAGTTGGAATAATTTATTTTTTAGTTTATTGACTAGAAAAAATAAAATTCTGATGAAAGTATTTAAAAATGATCAATGGTTATCAAGCTCGCGTACCGTTTCGTTGGTCATAGACGGAAAATTGGAAAACCTCATATGTTTTAGATGTTGCTGCGCCAATTTATCAAACCAATAAAAAAATGATTAAACAGAATTTAATTTTATGCTAAAATTTGGTTTTCAAAAGACAAACCATTTTAAAATTTGTAAAATTTTTGAGGATTATTTTTTTTGCTTTCTATGACTTGCCTTGAGTATATAATGCTTGATTGTGGTAATTGAAACATTTTTAAAAGAATTCAAACTTCCAAAACATTAAATTGGAGCTATTGCATCGACCACAATTCGAAAAATTAAATGCCAAGAATAGGAATTTAAAAATTTTTACTTTTTAAAATCAAATTTTGTGAAATAATCCGAAATAAATTTACGTTGTTCTTTATCCGTCATTTTATCAGCATTTTTAACTTCAATAGTAATTTTATCATACTGGTGATTGGCTTTTAGTAAGTTGTGTAATTCAGATTTTGCTTCGGTAGGTCCAAAAAGCAGTAACTCATCAAAATCCTTAATAATTAGCGACAAATTTTTGTAGAATGTTCCTTGTTTCTGTTGCTCTTTGTTGTGCATTTCGTTTTCACTTCGCTGCAAGGTTTGTTTTTTGTCATCGGAACTAAAATCTGAAGATATT
>JACMOI010000113.1 GCA_014378105.1 Pseudopedobacter sp. | reverse complement strand
GGAGCTTTTACGGTAACGGTGGTCATTTGTTCCGCTCCTTCAACAGTTTTATCTTTATCCTGCTCAATTACACCGTTTAAAAGGGTTTTAAATAATTTTACGGGTAGGGCCACTTCTTTCCTTTTCAGGATGATTCTGTTCTTTTTAGAGGTAATCACTTTTTCAGCATCGGCAGTATAAGAAGGCGCAATTAATACTTCGAAAAACAGTTTATTAATTTCTGTCGCCGTGGCTTCGTCAACTTCTCCGTTACAAATCAACACCCCGCCAAAAGCAGAAACGGGGTCACAAGCTAAGGCAGCATTCCAAGCATCTAAAATTTGTGAACGACTAGCAACTCCACAAGCATTGGTATGCTTTAGGATGGCGAAGGTAGGTTCGGTAAACTCATCAATTAAAGCTACCGCAGCATCTACATCTACTAGGTTATTATAAGATAATTCTTTTCCGTTCAATTTCTCGAACATGGCTTCTAAATCGCCATAGAAATATCCTTTTTGGTGAGGGTTTTCTCCATAACGTAAAACGGATGCTTTTTGCTCACTTTGTTTGAAAACCGTGAGTGCATCATCGCCTTGGTTAAACCAGTTGAAAATAGCCGTATCGTAATGGGAAGAAACGTTGAATGCATTTCTTGCGAATGCTTTACGTTGTGCTAAAGTGGTTTCGCCGCTTTGCGCTGATAAAATATCGTTTAATGGACTGTAATCATCTTTAGATGCGATGATGACTACATCTTGATGGTTTTTAGCTGCTGCTCTGATTAAAGAAATTCCGCCAATGTCAATTTTCTCAATAATGTCTTGTTCGACAGCGTCAGATTTTACCGTTTCTTCAAAAGGATATAAATCCACAATCACCAAATCAATTTCAGGAATTTTATATTCGGCTATTTGAGCTTGATCACCTTCGTGTCCTCTTCTTGTTAAAATTCCTCCAAAAACTTTTGGATGCAAGGTTTTTACTCGGCCACCTAAAATAGAAGGATAAGAGGTTAAATCCTCTACCGGAATTACAGCTACGCCTAAGTCCTTGATAAACTTTTCAGTTCCACCTGTAGAGTAAATAGTCACTCCCAATTTGTTCAATTGATGAATTACAGGTTCTAAATTGTCTTTATAAAATACAGAAATTAAGGCGTTTTTGATTTTTACGGGGTGGCTCATGAAGATTTTTATGATTGAGCCGCAAAGATAGTTTTTTTGAATCAGTAAGAAAAAGAAGAAAGCATTATTTTAAAGACTTTTCATCTTCTTTAACAAACCCTCAATCACTTTTGGGAAGTGTTGGTGTTCCAGCTGTTGAACTTTGAATTTCATCATTTTTAAATCGTCACCTTTTTCTATTTTAAATTTAGATTGATGAATAATCTCGCCTTCGTCAAAGGCTTCATTTACAAAATGAATGGTAATCCCTGATTCCAATTCTTTTTCTTCTAATACTGCAGCGTGAACTTTATCTCCATACATTCCTTTACCACCAAATTTCGGTAATAATGCAGGATGAATATTGATGATTTTATTTGGATAGGCTTTCAGTAGATTTTCAGGAATCAGCCAAAGAAAGCCAGCAAGCACTATCAAATTAATATTTAAGTTTTTTAATAATTGAATAATTCTATCAGTTTGATAAAACTCTTTTTTATCGAAAATATGAGAAGGGACTTCAAAGTTATCTGCCCTTTGTAGCACATAAGCATCCGAATTGTTTGTTAAAATTAAGGCTACTTCCGCATCGTTACTACGTTTAAAGTGTTCCATGATCTTTTGAGCATTGGAACCCGAACCTGATGCGAAAATGGCTATTCGTTTTTTCAATTAATTTCCGATTAATGATTAGCCAAAGATAAAATTTTGAACGTTTAAT
>JACMOI010000015.1 GCA_014378105.1 Pseudopedobacter sp. | reverse complement strand
TTTATAATCGCTCAATAAATCTTTAGTGGCATTCCTCAATCGTTTAAATCCGGATGGAAACTCCCCTTCCAAATAAACCTGAATGGTTACCGGTGCTTTTAAATGCTCGAGAATTTGAATGGTAATAGGGGAGATGGTGTAACGCTTTTCCTTGGTGAAATCAAACCGGGTAAAAGACAATGGAGATAGAATATTCACTGCAATAATTACCGCTAAAACGATAATCAGCTGTAGTATATCTTTCTTTTTTTGATTATTTACCATTTCCTTCCTCCTAAAATAGTTTTAGTCATTAAAAGAAATAAGGCAATGAAACTCAAAAAGTAAATCAAATCTCGGGTATCTAAAACACCACGACTAATCGATTGATAATGCGCATTGATACCTAAGTTAATCAAAATGCTGTCGAATTGTTGAAAGGATAAAATCTGACTAGCAGAATCAAATCCGCTGAAAGCGATGAAGCTTAAAAATACCGCAATCGCAAAAGCAATGATTTGATTTTTGGTGATCGCCGATGCGAAAATCCCAAGTGCAACAAAAGCAGCACCTAGCAAAAATAAACCGATATAAGAGCCAATGATAGCGCCACTATCGATGTTACCTTTAACTACTCCTAACTGATAAACAGAAACATAATAAACTAAGGTTGGGATTAATGAAAACAGCACTAAAGTTAAGGCAGCTAAGTATTTACCCAATACGATTTGCCAGTCAGTGAGTGGTCTTGTTGCTAACAATTCAAAAGTTCCTTCTCGTTTTTCTTCGGCTAAAGAGCGCATGGTGATGGCCGGAATGAGGAACATGAACAAATATGGAATGGTACTAAACATACTTTCCAAACTGGCATAGCCATATTCTAAAATGCTGCTATCGGGGAACACCCAAAGGAACAAGCTCAGCACCACCAAGAAAATCCCGATGGTGATATAAGCCACCAAGGAGCTGAAATAGGAGTAGAGTTCTTTTTTATAAATGGCTAGCATTTGTTTTTTATATGCTTTATTTTTTTCTTTAACGTCCTTTGTGTTAAATTTTTTTACCACAAAGTTCACAAAGATTTTCACAGAGCGCACAAAGTTTTATTCTTAGCGTTCTTTGTGTTTAATTTTTTACCACAAAGTTCACAAAGATTTTTCACAGAGCGCACAAAGTTTTATTCTTAGCGTCCTTTGTGTTTAATTTTTCACCACAAAGTTCACAAAGTTTTTAATCTTATAAAGCTTAGTGCTCTTTGTGTTTTTCTTTCTTAGTGTCCTTTGTGTTTAATTTTTACCACAAAGTTCACAAAGATTTTTCACAGAGTTCACAAAATTTTATGCCTTGGCATCTTTTCCGCTTCTTTTCTGCTTTGCGAGAACTATTTGTTCATCTTAATTTTTTTCCAATCGTTAAAAGTCATGATGCCCACTGTCACGATCATGATCGTTAAGATAGCAAATAGTACATTTCCTTTATCATCCATTCCCATTTTCAATAGATCTAATAGGGTCGACACCATCGGGACTGCTAATACTAAAATAATGATATCCTGGGCTAAAATTTGCATAAAAGCTTTGCTTTTTCCCTTGTAAATGGTCAAAAATATCACCGATACACAAAAGGCAATCACCATCGTCTCGAAAGAAATGATGTTATTTTTAAAAGGCGCATACAATTCGCTCAGTAAAAACAAAAAGGAAATCCACGCATAAGTGGTGAAATAAGCCAGCAATAAAAACAGACTGATGAATTTTAATAAGATGATATTTTTAAGGCTCAAAGTTTAATCTTTAGTGAGTTTTACAAAAATGGGTTCTAAGGTTTTCTCTTGATACTTTTCTAGCAATCCTTTCAACGAATCGTTGGCGACAATTTTACCTTTATGAATGATGATGACTTCATCGCAAATGGCTTCCACCTCCTGCATGATGTGTGTAGAAAGAATCACCGTTTTGGTTTTTCCTAGTTCTTTAATGAGCTTTCTGATTTCTATCAATTGATTGGGGTCTAAACCCGATGTAGGTTCGTCTAAAATCAACACTTTAGGGTCGTGGATAATGGCTTGCGCCAAACCCACTCTTTGTTTATAACCTTTAGACAATTGTCCGATTTTCTTATGCTGCTCTTGGCCTAAACCAGTCGCTAAAATGACCTCTTCAATTCTGGATTTCAAATTCGCTACCTGATAAGTTTCGCCCACAAAGTTTAAAAACTCTTTCACATACATTTCGTGATATAGCGGATTACTTTCGGGTAAATAGCCGATGCTTTTTCTCACGTCTAAAGATTGCGTAGCGATATCAAAACCGCAAACGGAAGCATTACCCGCTGTTTGTGGTAAAAAGCAAGTCAGCATTTTCATGGTGGTAGATTTACCCGCCCCATTCGGACCTAGAAAGCCTAATATTTTTCCTGATGACGCTTCAAATGAAATGCCGTCTACTGCTTTTTGTGTTCCGTAAGTTTTGCTTAATGCGTTTACGCTGATACTCAATTTTGCTGGGCTTAAGGCTGAAAGTTAAAGGCTCAAAGCTTTTTTAAAACGTTGCCCAAAGCTATAAATTTTGAGTTAATGATGATAATGATGTAAGGATTTATTTTCCGCGTCATTGCAGCCTGCTTTTCATTCCTCCCGTCACCCTTTCATTTTCCGCGTCATTGCGAGGAGTGCTAACGACGTGGCAATCTCCGTGGAGCGTTTCACTACCTTTGATACTCCGTCATGTTGAACGTTATTGAAACACCTCACATGCAAATTCTTAATGCGATAAGCTTTATATAATCAGTTGCATAGTCTATATTTTCATCTAAAAAAACTAAAGCTCCTGCGCTCAATCCTTTTTTCATTGGTTATTATTTTAATGATAAAGGCATTCAAGAATACTTTGTATTTCCGGTCCTCTTGAGCAGGCCAACTCAAGTTCTTTTATCGCTCTTTCTTATTTATTTTTAATGGAACTCAAGAATGCTATCGCATTTTTTCATGATTCCTTTATTTTATAATTAGGCATTCAAGATGCTAGCGCAGTTTTACGCAAAATTAACCAACTTAAGTGCAACGAAAGCATGAAGGCCTTTAAAACATATGTAATCTACTGAATAAACGCCGTCCCGATAGCTATCGGGACCATCAAGGCGGAATAAAGCTTATTTATGGTTTTGCTTAGGTTGGATTGATTTCGTGAGATTGTGCCACTTTCATTTTCCGCGTCATTGCGAGGAGTGCTAACGACGTGGCAATCTCCGTGGAGCGTTTCACTACCTTTGATACGTCGTCATGTTGAGCGATAGTGAAACATCTCACAAATAGGTATAAAACGCTATGAGAAGACGTTGCATGTGAGATTTCTCGTACCTCGAAATGACGAAAAGTAGAGAGAAATCTCTTAACTTAATGACATTGGGATACCGGCCTAAGCGCCTAAGGCTCCCGATGACTATCGGGTCAGTATGAGCGAATAGCGTGTCCCGATAGCTATCGGGAAAACGCCATTATAACACTATTTAGAGCTTCCAACAATAATTTAATTATTAAAGCGTAGGGCATAAAAAAAACTTTTTGGCACAGTCTTGGTATTTACCTCATCAAACAAAATTAAAACACGAAATGAAAAGAATATTAATATTATCGTTTGCGGGTTTGTTAATGGGATTAACAGCTTGCAAGAAGAGCAGCTCTTCTAGTAATACGACAATGAATGTGAAGATCACTGATGGCCCGGGAAATTACGATGCCGTTGTGTTGAATGTTAAAGAAATAAATGTAAAGACATCGGGAGGAGATGTTACCCTTAATGTGGGTAGTAGGGCTTTTGATATCCTAAAATTTAGAAACGGTAGAGATACTTTAATTGCCTCACAAACGATTCCTTCTGGTACTTTACAAGAAGTTAGATTGGTTTTAGAACCAACTGGTAATTATGTAAGAATTGGAGGCGTAAATTATGATTTAACTACTCCGAGTGGACAAACCTCTGGCGTAAAATTGAAAGTACAAGAGGAATTATTAGATGGTGTTGCATATACGCTGTTGTTAGATTTTGATGCAGCTAAATCAATCGTACAAACTGGTAATGGAAAATATATTTTAAAACCAGTGATTAGAGCCATTCCGCAAGCGGTGTCTGGTGCTATTACAGGTATGGTTACTCCATTAGCATCTTCGCCTAAAATTTATGCCATCAGTGGTGTAGATACCGTAGGTACCATTATTGATGCCACAGGTAAATATTATTTTAATGGCATGCCAGAGGGCTCATATAAAGTAAATTTTGAAACCTCGGCTCCCTATATTAACAAATCAATTACCAATGTAGCGGTAACCAAAGGTACGGTTACCAATATGGGTACGGTTTCTTTGAATTAATCAGCATAAATTTATTTCAACAGAAAGGGCGTTTTTATAAAGCGCCCTTTTTTTATATGATTAAAAAATAGGAATAAAAGCAAAGTATAGCCTCTAATAGGAGCCCGTTTTTTGTAAGTCATCAAAAATGGTAGCTTTTAATTTTCAGAAGAAAAGTATTGGTTTTTAAATCAAAATGGGGTATATCGCTATCTCTAATTTCCTTCGCTTAATAATGCAAGCTTCTTCTATGGATATAGTAATCATGAGCGATTTATGATCAAGTGTGGGTAATTTAATGCCAGTACAACCAAGATCGGCAGCTCGCCATTCCGTATCCAATGATTTGTGGTTTTTAATGCCACAGAATCCATTCTGTTTTGCTGAGTCAACTCCATCACAACCTTTTTGAGTAAATATTTGGGCACAAGAAGTGACTCTTTCAGGCGAAAAACCAAGCTTAGTTAACACTAGATCAAATTCGTTAAAAAGTTCTTGGAATTGTTTTTTCATAAAAAGAGGTTTCAGAACAAATATAGTTCTAAAACCTCTTTCCTATAAATGATGTTATTACCAGAATTAAAATATTACTTCTTCTTCCAAGCAAATTTCTCAAATGAAGGGTCTATTGGAGTTTCTGCAATATGATTGGTATAGTTACTAATAACCTTTTGAGATATTCCTAATATGATCTCTAATAATTGTTGTTGGTTATAGCCTGCATTGAAAAATGCTTCCACTTCTTTATCAGAAATGCGACCTCTATTTCTTACTAAAATTAAAGTGGTTTCGTGTAAAGCTTGAAGTTTATCCGTAGGCATTTTAGTTTCATTTCTTAACGCTTCGGTAATTTCAGGAGCTACCTGCATCATATTTGCAATGGCAGTATGCGCTGGCACACAATAATGACACGCATGTTCTACATTGATGGTTTGCCAAACCACCGTTTTTTCTTCATTGGTGAATGAAGTTTCGATAAATAGTTGATGTAATTTTTGATAGGCTTCAATAAGACCTGGCGCACCTGCCAAAACTCCATGTAAATTTGGGATGCTGCCAAACGATTTAATTGAATTTTCTAAAAATGGTTTGCTCTTTTCTGGAGCCGAATTTTGATCGTGAATTTTTAATGTACTCATTATTTATATAGTTTATAATTTCTAAGCACTTGCTTAGAAATTGGGTAAAAAAATTATAGCTGCTCGAAAACAGTATTTATATAGTCATTTAATTGTTGTTCACTTAAAATTTTTGAGGATACGGATAATCCTAAAATAGAGGCCAATAAATAGTTTGCTTGTCTTTCGACAGTT
>JACMOI010000112.1 GCA_014378105.1 Pseudopedobacter sp. | reverse complement strand
TCAGCAATAAACCAGGGCTCAAAGTAACAACGATATTATTATTTCCGTTTAAAACTACTTCTTTGGTTATATAGCCAATGTAGCTAAAAATTAATGTGGCTTTTGCCGATGAGGCTTGTAAGTTAAATTTTCCGTCAATATCTGAGGACGTTCCGTTATTAGGAAGGTTCTTCTCTTTTATGCTTACGCCGATGATTTTTTCACCCGTAATTTGGTCAGTAATTGTTCCTGTTATCCTAACATTTTGCGAATAGGCAAAATGTATGAATAAAAAGGAAACGGCAATCGTAAAGATTGATTTCATTTGTTATAAATAATTAAATAAGAATCTGGTTAATTTGTTGTTTGCGGAAGACTAAACAATAAGAGGAGGACCTCTGTCTGGATGATGTGGGATGAAACGATGCTTTATGATTAAACTTTCAGTCTTTTCTTTAATTATTTCTAATAAAATGCTGGCTAATATTTTTTGTATTTTAGAATAAGAAGGTTGACTTAAGAAAATACTGATGGAAGTCTCATTATCTAAATCGATACAGGTTTTTAGTAATTGATAACGGATACTTAACCGATCTAAATTATTAAGAAGTTGTTCATGAAAATGGCTACTCTGCCATTCAAGGTTTTCAAATACGCCTTGCTGAAAATTTTCTTTGCTTAGGCTGATTAAATAGGAACCTCCATCACTAGAAGGGCCTATTGTTGAAGTTTTGCTTGCGAAATTTTTTTGAGCCTCCACTAAATTAACAGCGGAAAGATTTGGCGTATCATCACCAACGATGATCAAATTTTGATAACCTAACTGAAAAATCGCAGAGACAGCTCCTTTTATCCTTTCTTTAAAAGACTGTCCATAGGTTTTGCCATTACTTATTACATAAGCTAATCCAGATTGTTGGATTTCACTTAAGGTCTTTTCAAATAAAACTTTTTGTACTGCCTTTTGCTTTTTCTTTTGCGAAGAGAAAAGCTTTTCACTCTCTAACTGAGTAGTGAAATATAAAACGCAGGTATTTTTAAATTGTGAATTCAAATTCTCGCATTAAAAATTAACAACAGGAAACTGTAGGTTCGCCATCAGCGGTTTTAGAAAAAGGTATTTTACCACCACAGCCTTCGTAAATACCATAATGAGTGTTCCAATTACCATAAAAATCAAAAGCTTTGCGATAACGGGTATCATTTAGCATTTTGTACGTATTCCCGCAAACGGTTGTCATTTTACCTTTAGGGAAGTGGTGATGGTCATCTAAATCGAATGAATGCGTTGCTCCATCAATAGTTCCTTTATAAACCACGGCTTGTCCATAATCCTCGCAATCATTTTCCAATCCCTCTATTTTAAATAATCGATAGGTTACAGAGTAAACTTTAATATCACCCATTAATGCTTCAATTTCATCATTTTCCACGCCAATGGGTTTATCTTCTACTACTCTGGGGTCGGTAAAACCAGCATTCCTAGCGTAGTTCAAGAAATCATTCCAATACAATGCACCACTAAGGCATTCGCCCCATAATACTGGATTATTTTGTAAGGTTTTAGGAAAACGTCTATCTGCATAAACATCAGAAAAATACATTTCTCCCCCTTTTTTCAAAAGTTTAAAGGCATCATTCAATACTTTTTGCTTATCAACAACCAGGTTTAAAACACAGTTAGAGATTATTAAATCGAAACTTTCTGGCTCAAAATCCAGTTCATCCAAACTTTCTATATTGCCTTTTACAAAAGACACATTTGATTTTGCATAGCCAAATTTCTCTCTGTGATATTCTAAATGCTTATTGGCAACTGCTAACTGTTCGCTAGTCATATCCACTCCAACTACAAATCCTTCTTCTCCTACTAATTGAGCAGCGATATAGCAATCTCGTCCGCTTCCTGAACCTAAATCCAGAATTTTTAATCCTTTTAGTTGATCGGGTATGGTCAACCCACAACCATAATATTTATCTTGAACCTCTTCATGTACATTTCTTAAAGCTTCCAAAATATGTTTTGGAGGGGGGGTTAAAGTACAGCAGGCAGTCGTTTTTAAATCAGAACTTTGTTGCAGTTCCTTGCCGTAATAGTTTTGAACTTCTTCGTGAATGGTGTTGGACATATCTTTAATTTTAAGCAATTTCTCCTCCACAACTACTTCCCGCCCCGGCGGTACAGCCATAGCAATGGTTATTAACAATGATTTTACGATTTAAAATTTCCTCGAAATCAAAATCATCAATGTGCTTGGCTTTACCAGTAAATTTTAAATCCAGCATTTGATTAAAATCACAATCGTACATAAAACCATCCCAACTAATGCTAATAGTGTTCTTACACATCAAGCCATCTAAGGTTGAAGGATTGAAAGCGCCAACTAGTTCATGCATATAAGTTAAGTATTTACCAGTTTCTAGTAAATAATCTAAAAACCTACTAACGGGCAAATTGGTGATGGCAAATAAATTATTGAAAACGATATCGAACTTTCTTTTCAACTGTCTTTTAAACTCAGCTTCCATAGACTTTTGGTCGCCTGGTAAATACGCACCTGATGGGTTGTAGACCAAATCAATAATTAAACCGCTATCTTCTTGTCCATAACCTACCGCATTCAGCATTTTTAAAGCTGCAATTGAGTCTTCAAAAACACCGTCACCTCGTTGAGCGTCTGTTCTCATGGCAGAAAAGGAGGGCAATGAAGAAATTACATGAACATGGTTTGCTTTAAAGAAATCTGGTAAATCATGGTATTTTTTATTAGCCATGATGATGGTCAAATTACATCTCACCATTACTTCTACTCCTGCTTTGGTGCATTCTTCTACAAACCATCTGAAGTAAGCATTCATTTCTGGCGCCCCCCCAGTAATATCAACTTTTTTGAAATTATAGGTTTTAATTAAATACAGGCATCTCTCCAAAGTTTCGAAAGACATGTTTTCTTCTTTCCTATCTGGACCTGCATCCACATGGCAATGTGAACAAGTTTGGTTACAAAGTTTGCCAATGTTGATTTGAAAAATCTCTAATTCTGATACTTTAATTGCATCTACGTTTAAAGATTTTAACTTTTTATGGAAATTCTCGTAAGCACCATCATGGATATCTTTTTGAGATAAAACTTTTAACTGGTAAAAGTGATCACCCAATGCATTTCCAGAAGCCTTTAAAGATTTTGAAATTTGTTTAACACCCATAATTACATTGTTTTATCTTTAACATGATTCATCATTTGTACTCCAAAAACTAAGGTTGCACCTGCTTTAATG
>JACMOI010000111.1 GCA_014378105.1 Pseudopedobacter sp. | reverse complement strand
ACTGCAATTGCAGGAATAATCGTCGAACGCCAGTCGCCTAGAAACAGGAATACCACTATACTAACCAAAATAAATGCCTCCACCAAGGTGTGAATTACCTTCTCTATAGATGCGTCTAAGAATTTTGAAACATCATAACTGATTTCATAATCCATTCCTTTAGGAAATGAAGTTCCTTTAATCTCAGCTAGCTTAGCTTTTACATCCTTAATTACTTGACTCGCATTACTTCCATAAGATTGTTTTAAAACAATTGCAGCTGAAGAGTGGCCATTTAGGTTTGAATAAAGGTCATAATAAGTGCTTCCAAATTCTACATCTGCTACATCCTTAAGTCGAAGAATTTCACCGTTTGCAGAAGACTTAAGGATAATATTTTCATACCCTTCTTTGGTACTAAACCTACCTGGATATTTTAATACATATTCAAAAGTTTCGGATCTTTTACCAGAACTTTCTCCAGTTTTACCAGGAGATGCTTCTAAACTTTGCTCATTTATAGCTTTTAAAACTTCATCAGCTGAGATTTTATAGGCCAACATTCGATCTGGTTTTAGCCAAATACGCATCGCATAATCTCGGTTACCTAAAATATCGGCAAAACCAACACCATCAACTCTCTTTAGTTCTGATAATAGATTAATATCAGCAAAATTATATAAGAACTTTTCATCAACTTTTGGATCCTTACTGTACAAGTTGATGTACATCAGCATGTTCGACTCCTCTCTAGTAATCTTCACCCCTTCACGCACAACCAATGGTGGCAATTTATTAATAACTGATGCTACTCGATTTTGGATATTAATGGAAGCTTGATTCGGATCGGTTCCTAAATTAAAAACTACATTGATGGTACCTTGTCCGTCATTTCCAGCACCAGATTCCATATATTTCATTCCAGGAACTCCATTGATGGCTCTTTCTAAAGGAATGATTACTGATTTGATCATCAACTCGTTATTTGCGCCAGGATAATCTGCTGTAACATTAACCTTTGGAGGAGAAATAGATGGAAATTGTGTAACCGGTAATTGAGTGAGCGCTAAAACACCCAAAAAGGTGATGATAAGCGATATCACTATAGATAATACCGGCCTATGTATGAATTTATTAAACATAAAATTACAATTAAAGCTTAGTTAATTATTCTGCCGCTAATCTTAAATGAGAAATCACTGCTCTTGGATTTACAAAATCGTATTTGATTTTATCATCTTCTTTAACTTTCTGCACCCCTTCAATCAGGATTCTATCATTTTCCGAAAGTCCACTGCCCACTATATATAAATCGGGTATTTCACTATTGATGGTAATATTTCTTGATTTTACTACCCCATTTTTATTGATGACAAAAACATATAGTTTATCTTGAACTTCATAAGTGGCCTTTTGGGGAATGATCAATGCATTGCTTACTGGAAACGTCATTTGAATTTTACCGGTTTCTCCATTTCTTAATAACCTATCTGAGTTTGGGAATTTTGCTCTAAAAGCAATGTTACCGGTTTCACTATCAAACTCACTTTCCACAGTTTGCACTTCACCCTTATATTTAAAAACTTCGTTATTTGCTAAAACAAGACTTACTTTATTGCTTCCTCTGTCTTTAACATCTGTTTGATAACTAAGGTATTCAGGCTCAGAAACATTGAAATAAGCAAACATTTGACTGTTATCAGAAAGACTGGTTAACAACTCTCCCTCATCTATCAAGCTCCCCACCTTTTTTGGAATTCGATCTATTGTCCCATCAAATGGCGCTCTAATTTCTGTGAAAGATAAGTGCAATCTTGCCATGGCGACCTCTGCTTTAGCACCGTCTAGTTTTGCTTGAGCCATTGCAACTTCATTTTTAGATACAATATTTTTATCTGCTAATGTTTTGCTGTTTTCTAATTCGATCTGAGAAGCCTTGGTTTCTGATTGAGCTTTTAATAACTCTGCTTCAAACATTTTAGGCATGATCTTAAACAAGAGTTGACCTGCTTTCACATGCTCACCTTCATCCACATAAATATTTTGAAGGTATCCTTTCTCTTGTGCTCTTATTTCAATGTTTCTTAATGATTTAATTTGCGACACATATTCCTTGTTAGAAAATGTATCTATTCGCAATGGAGTAGTAACAGAGTACTTCGTTTCCTCCTCCTTTTCTACTTTATTATTCGTACAACTAGCCAAGTACAACAAAGCACAAACGCTTGTTAGCATTACAATTTTGTTCATATAATTTGAGTGATTAAGCAATAAAAAATATTGAATCAGAGATATTGATTCTTAGAATGAATTCAGCTAGTTTAAATTATTGTTGTTTTTAAACTCATTTACCTAAATGCAAAAGCTTTAAGAATTTAAAAATCAATTACTTAATAAACTGATATTATAGAATTCAAATTTTTAGTACGCGAAGGAGAATATATTTATAAGAAAAAATATAGGATAAGTGTTCGCATAAAGGCAGATCAGTGGTTTTTAGTCGATAGCAAAAACTTAATAAAAAAGTACAGAATAATATACCAAAATAACTGGTGTTTATATTATACCTCTTTATTGATACGAAATCGTCATCGTCATTTTCTTCATTAATGATATCATCATTTCTTTCATTTAAGAGATTAACTTTAAAAATCGGAAAATCATTAGCTTTAGTAACGAGATCATGTTGCTCAGAATTTTCTAAAACCTGATGAGCAACATGATATTTTTTAACAATGTGAACCTCAGCATCGGCGTTGAAGCAATTGCTAGATAAAAATATAAATAAAGAAATAAAGAATATTAAAAATACCTTCATATGCGCCCTCAAAAATAGATTTTAAATTGATTTATATAAAAACCTTTAACAATATTTAACATCTTAAAAGCACCTAATCAATTCGGAAGCAATTCTAAAAAAAATTTCTAAAGTTTAAATGAATTTTTCATTTTTTTATACTGATTAAAATATCCAGCATATTATTCTATGTATTCCTTTAATATATGAATGGTATTCTATTTGTTATATCCAGCAAAATTAAAAAAAAGAAATCATGAAATGGATGGGCAGAAGCCGAAGCGGCAATATAGATGACCGAAGGGGAATGTCATCAGGTGGGAAATTCTTAGCTGGTGGAGGGATTATAGGTGTTATAGCATTGTTAGCCCAAATGTTTATTGGCGGAGATACTGGACGAATTATTGGACAGATAGCTAATCAAGTACAAGTTAGTAATGGTACGGAGCAAAGAGATTTAACTCCTGAAGAATTACAACAACAGGAATTTGTAGCTGTCGTTTTAAATGATGTAGATAGTATTTGGACAAAAATTTTAAGTGAAAAAGGTGAAGATTATAAAAGACCCAAAATGGTTTTATTTACAGATGGGGTACAGACAGAGTGCGGAGGTGCGTCTTCAGCAACTGGTCCATTTTATTGTCCTGCCGATCAAAAAGTATATATGGATTTAAGTTTTATGAACGAGTTGACTGATCGTTTTGGTGCTAAAGGAGGCGACTTTGCCATTGCTTATATTATAGCTCACGAAGTTGGTCACCATGTTCAAAATTTACTTGGAACCTCAGAAGAAATGCAACAAGCACAACAAGGCTTGAGTAAAGCGCAAGCAAATAAATTATCTGTAGCGCTAGAGTTACAAGCTGATTTTTATGCAGGTATTTTTGCGCATTATGATAAACAATATTTAGACGTAGGAGATATTGAGGAAGCATTAAGCGCCGCAAATGCTGTTGGGGATGATGCCATCCAAAAGAAAACACAAGGAAGAATTGTTCCTGATGCCTTTACGCATGGGACCTCAAAACAAAGAATGTATTGGTTTACAAAAGGTTATCAAACTGGCGATATTTCTCAAGGTGATACTTTTAGCGAATTAGCTAATTAATAAAAGAGAAGATGAAGAAGGCTAGCTTTACTCATCCTCTCTATAATTCCTTTTTGACATTAAATTAAGCAATCCATCTACTCAATTCTTTTACTTTAACCCAATTACCATCTATCTTTTTATAAATAAATATTCCTCCTTCACCACATTTACCACCACAAGCATAATAAGTTTTAATTATCACAGTTTCTTTGTCCTTAGAGAAAAGTGGAAGAGCAATTGCGCAATAACCTTTTACGCCATACCTTTTTCTATAATCTTCCCAAAAATTCCATCGATTTTCAGGATTAGCCCTATAAGTATCAAACGACTTTTTTGATATTATATCTTTCTCATCAAAATATTTAGGATTCAACTTAAAACTTTCGTTAAATTTTTGCTGTATTCGGATAAATTCTAAATCTTCTTTTAGAAAAAGATTACTTTTTACTATTGAATCAATGATTAGGTCTTCATACTTCAATTGAGCCTGATCTAAAAATTTATCACCTCGTAATACAAAATTAGTTTCGATAGTATCATTACTTAGAAAAGTAACGAATTCGAAAATAGTTGAGTCATTAACTGGATTAAAAGTGGCTGTACTTAAAATATTTGTAGTCGGTAATTGAGGTTTTGGTTTGTTTTGATTACAAGAAAAAAGACTTAACCAAATTAAGAATGCAACTAAATATCTCATTGTTCATCCTCTTTCAAATCCAACATAATTCCTTCAGAATTTTTGAAATTACTTCTCACAACATTACACCAATGACAATCGGGTTTGCCGCAACCTTTTGTAAATTCTAAGTTCATAATTTTAGCATAAGTATCTTTTATCTGATCTTTTACAAAGCCGTACGCCTCAGGCGTAATCACAATTTTTTCTTTTAGATATTCTCCTTTTACAGGTTCAATAAAATCAAATTCTGTACTTACTACATTCCAATCTTTACGGGCGTCACTATCGACTAAAATCTTATAAAAAACACCTTGACGCCAGTAATCTCCACCTAATGGATTCTTATCTCCTGGCGCTAAAAACTTGAGCTTTGCATTATCATAGCTTCCTGTTTTATAATCCACCACATTAGCCTGCTTCCCATTAAATTCGAATTTATCTATTACTCCTTTGATAGGAATTCCACTAGTTTCTACATTTTTGATCGCATATTCTGTAGCGGTGATTTTCTCCCAAGTGTCTACATATTTGTTGTAATAATCAGGTAGAATTTTACTCCCGTAATCCATTCTTCGTTGAAATTGTTCGGCAGTAAAAGCTTCGCGGTTACAGTTCATGTACCATTTAAAATCACTCATCAATTGATCAACACCATGAAACTTTTGACCATTATCTGGCAAAGCTCTAAATAACTTATTTAACGCCCAATGAACTGCAGAACCGAAAGTGAGTGTATCGCTTTTTCCACTTGGCACCTGTACTACGTTTTGGAAATAGAACTTTAGCGGACAATCTAAATAATTGTTTAAATGTGTGACACTAAGCGCATAATTTTCTAAACGCTTACGCAGATAAGCTTCATCAATTAAACCAATAGATGGTTGCTCTTCTTCAGAATATTGAAGAACAAAGAAATCGGTCAAGATGCTTTCATCCACTTTTTGTTTTTCAATTTGCAAATCGGTGACTGAAATTATTTCGCCAATAAATACTGACGGTTCTAACAATTTCCCCTTGTGATCTATCTCTGGAAACGAAATTTTCAAATGTTTTTTAGCCCTAGTTAAGGCTACATAAAATAAACGACGAAGTTCTTCATCGTCGCCTGCATTTGCTGTGGATGGAAATAGTGTTGCAGGTAAAGAATATCCATTACTTCTTTTACCTTTCTTTTCCCAAACTTTACTATTGGAACCAATTAAATAAACATATTCGAACTCTAAACCTTTAGAACCATGACAGGTTAAAAAGTTAACGCCATTTTCACTAAAAATATGCTGATTAAGATCCAATGACAGGTCGTTGTTGTCTAGTAAATCTATTAAGGTAACGAATTCCTTGAGGCTCAAATCTGGTTTCTTTCGGCTTTCTTCTTTCAAAAAATTGAATAAAGAAGAAAGTGTTTGCATCAACCAAGTCTTATCAGGAGATTTTAAAATGTAAGCTAAAATTCCACCTCGTACCATGATTTTCTCGAACAAAACCTGAAGTGTCAAGTTATTTACTTCTTTTATCCAGTATTCTAAATCATCACTTAATCTTTTGATGTGAGATGTACTTTCTGGTTCGAATAAATCTTGCTGAGGCTTTGTTGCGATTTCATGAATTTTCCTACGGATGGAAGTGGTTTCTTTTCGATTGCCCGTATTGAAATTCTTAACTTCTACTGATAATTTAGCAGCATCCATTGGCACAATCTGATAGAAATCGTAATGCATGATTTTGAATAATAAATCATCGCCACTATAAGGAAAAGCAGTTTCTTTCTCGAGATACCTTAAAATATTGATGATTTTTTGACCGAAAGGCTCTTTCAAAATATTCACCTTTCTCTTCGCAATAACTGGTATTCCTTTAATTTGGAAATACCTTGCTAATTCTTCGCCTGCCTTGTGTTCTTTATAAATGATCGCGATTTCTTCGGGTTTTACCCCTTGTTGAATGATGTTTCCAGCTTTATCTTTCTTTTCTACTAAGCTATCAATCTCTTGGGTGATTGCGGCAAACTCGTGGAACTGCGATTCGTAAGCGTTTATTTGTGGCTGAATGTTTAACCCTTGAAGTTTCGTGTTTTTGGCAAACAATTTTTTATCTAAACCTGGCAAATTCACCTTTACCTTATTGTGCTCAATCAGCACTCTTGAAGCATCTAAAATATTTTGTGTAGAGCGATAATTATCTGTCAACATGACGCGATATAAATCGCTAGAAAATTGGTTATTGTAAGCTTCAATATTCTCAATATTTGCTCCCTGAAAACGGAAAATAGATTGGTCATCATCGCCAACCACAAAAATATTGGGTTGCTCCCAAAAACTGATGAGCATATTGATCAACTCGTTTTGTGAACCGCTGGTATCTTGATATTCATCTACCAAAATATATTGAAAACGTTCCTGATAATTTAGTAGGAAGTTTGGGTCGTTTTTAAAAGCATCCAACACCCAAATAATCATATCATCAAAATCATAACGGCCAGCGTCACGCATCATTTGCTGATATTTTGGATATTCGGCAACGGCAGCCCGCAGCTTTTCCATGTTATCTTTTAATGTCTCAAAAGTTGGCTTTAAATTGCCTGCAACCTTGTCTCTATATTTTTTACTGTACTTATAAGTTTTGTAATATTCAGAGTCGGGCTCACTATTTTCAACTTCTTCTAAGTATTCTGTTATTTTCTGGTGGATAAAATCGGCCGACCAATCTTCGCGTTTCATATCAGAGAACAATTTTTGCAAACGACTGACCTCGTAATACACATCTCCTCTAAAGCGCTTTAAAAGATGGTCTTTATCAAAATTATCAACCAATTTTTTAAACAATTCCATTCGCTCCAAATCAGAAATGGCGTCTAATTCTAACTTGCCGAAATAATCTAAATTTTCTTGAATGATATCGTTACAGAAAGCGTGGAAAGTATAAATATTTACGCGATAAGCCTCGGGACCAATAAAATCAAAAAGCCTCTTTCGCATAGCAACGGCTCCAGCGTCGGTGTAAGTTAAACACAAAATATTATGGGCGAGCGTATCAGTTTTTAACAGAATATTTCCAATACGAGCTGCTAAAATTTGCGTTTTACCGGTTCCAGGACCAGCAATGACCAAAACCGGACCTTCAGTTTGTTCTACTGCTTTTCTTTGGTTTTCGTTAAGGTTTTTTAATGCTTCTTGAAAGTTTTGATTGTATTTGGCGAGCTGATTTTGCATAGTGTTAAAGGTAATGATTAGCATTAGTTTTCAGGCAATAAAGGTTGTTCAATAAACCCGATTGAACAAAAAGTCCGCAGGATGTGAACGAGCGAACTTGTAATGAAAGCGGGACTTTCGGTACCTATGAATGGTGAACTTGCTTTTCAAATTCAAACTTTAAACTCCTAACTCAAAACTATTTACCTACCTTTGTAAAAAAATTATGCCGGCATGATAAGGCCGGGAAAAAATTATGAGTAATATTTTAGCGATCGTCGGGAGACCGAACGTAGGGAAATCTACCCTATACAACCGTTTAACGGAAACCAGAAAAGCCATTGTTGACGACCAAAGCGGCGTAACCAGAGACCGACACTACGGTATTGGAGAATGGACAGACAAAAGCTTTACGGTGATTGATACCGGAGGCTATGTTGCTAACTCGGAAGATGTGTTTGAAGCTGCCATTAGAGAGCAGGTGATGATTGCTATCGAAGAAGCATCTGTTGTGGTATTTATGGTAGATGTCACTACCGGAATTACAGATTTAGATGATGACATTGCCCAAGTTCTAAGAAAAAGTAAAAAACCCGTTTTTGTTGCAGTAAATAAAGTAGATAATCATCAGCTTCAGTCTGATGCTACTGTATTTTACAGCTTTGGATTAGGTGAAATTTACTGTATTTCTTCTATGAGTGGATCAGGAACTGGTGAGCTTTTAGATGAGGTCATCAAGAATTTTGATGAAGTACCTGAAGAAGAAAACGCTTTACCAAAATACGCAATCGTTGGTCGCCCGAATGTGGGTAAATCATCCATGATAAATGCATTAATTGGTAAAGACAGAAATATCGTTACCGAAATAGCTGGCACAACAAGAGATTCGATTCATATCCATTACAATCAGTTTGGACATGAATTTATGTTAATTGACACCGCTGGTTTACGTAAGAAAACCAGGGTGCATGAAAACATTGAGTTTTACTCAGTCATGCGTACCATTAAAGCTTTAGAAGAGGCGGATGTTGTGATTTTGATGATTGATGCCGTTGACGGTATCGAATCTCAGGATGTAAATATTTTCCACCTGGCCGAGAAGAATAAAAAAGGTGTTGTTATAGTGGTAAATAAATGGGATTTAATTGAAAAAGATCATAAAACCATTAAAGAGTTTGAAACTAAAATAAAAGAAAAACTAGCTCCTTTTACAGATATCCCGATGATTTTCACATCGGTGACGGAGAAGCAAAGAATCTTCAAAACAATCGAAGCTGCAGCAAAGGTTTACATCAATAAAACCAAGAAAATTCCAACTTCAAAGTTGAATGATATCTTATTGCCATTGATAGAAAAAACACCACCACCAGCTACAAAAGGTAAGCACATAAAAATTAAATACATTACGCAAATTAATGCAACATCGCCTATGTTTGCGTTCTTTTGTAATTTGCCACAATATATTAAAGAGCCCTACAAAAGGTTTATCGAAAATAAATTAAGAGAACATTTTGACTTTGAAGGTGTTCCAATACAAATATTTTTTAGACAGAAATAGTCGGTTTTGGACGTTTTAACACGCTATCCACTTTATCTTTTTATTATTCTTAAAGGCTGACAGGGTTTTTGCTCATTTGAAAATTAACCCTGTCAGCCTAAAAAATAAAAAGGATGCCGCTTCTATCGTTAATGCAAATTAATCAACAACAAATAATATCAGAAAATGAGAAAATTTATCCCTTTAATCGTATTAGGTGTTGCTTTAAGTTTTACGGCTTGCAACAGTAATCAGAAATCAGAAAAAGAAATTGATTCTTTAAACCAGTCATCAGCAGATTCTTTATTAAACGCTGCTCTTGCAGATTCTACTATAGCAGATAGCACCGTAGTTGATAGTATCAAGTAAAAAATAAAGCTTGGTTTACGCTGGGCTTTTTATTTTATCTAAGGCTTTTTTAATAAAATCGTCATCCTTATTAAAAATTCTATAAAATCCTTCCTCATCAAAATAATACCTCGCCAATAGCGCTTCCAACTGAACCACTATTAGCGACTTTGAGATTTTTGCATCACTTATATTAATCGCTATTTTCTTTTGCTTACAATAGGCTAAAAATCGCTGAAAGTCAGCATCAGAAATCTTAAATCCATTCAAAAAATCATTCGCATTTTTAAATTTTTGAACCTCAGGTTTATTGATTAAAAATCCATAAACAAATTGAGGAATTACAGAACTGTGTTGAACTGATTCAAAAAAGGGAGTGATTTTAGAAGTATCTAACGGAATAAAAATATCTGGCATAATTCCACCTCCGCCGTAAACAGTTCTTCCTTTGGTAGTTTTATATATTTTATGATTTTCACTAAAAGTGCTATCCCTTAACGCACTATCTAATGAAACATAATCACCATGCTCAAAACGATGGTTTATTTCATCTCGATAGGTATCAAAACCATCGTTGTATGATTTTTGAATAGAACGGCCAGATGGTGTGTAATATCTGGCAATGGTTAAATTCATCGCAGAACCATCTCCAAAGCCAAACTGCTCTTGTACCAGTCCTTTGCCAAAAGAACGACGGCCGATAATAGTTGCTCGATCTAAATCTTGTAAAGCTCCAGTTACAATTTCACTTGCAGATGCGGTTCCTTCATCAATTAATATCATCAATTTACCGTTTTCAAAACTTCCTTCTTTTGTTGCCTTATAATCGGTTCTAGGCTCATGTAAACCTTTTGTGTAAACAATTAACTTCCCTTCAGAAAGGAATTGATCTGCCAAAGCTGTAGCAGCGCTTAAATATCCTCCGCCATTGCCTCTCAAATCTAAGATCAGGCTCTTCATTCCGTTTTTCTGCAATTGGTTCAATGCATCGCTAAAATCTTCATCAGTATTCGCTCCAAACTTGCCTATTTTAATAAACCCAACCGAAGAACCTTGCATTAAATAAGATACGTCAATGCTACTCACTACAATTCTATCACGTACTATTTCGAATTGTTTGGGTTGCGCTATTCCTTTTCTTACAATAGAGACTTTTACACTACTCCCTCTTTTCCCTCTTAATTTGCTAACAATATTATTTGCTAATAATTTATCCCCTTTTAAACCCTGACCATTAACCGCGATAATTTTATCGCCTTTAAGTATTCCGGCTTTAAATGAAGGTCCTGATTCCCTAACATGAGTTACAAAAAGTGAATCATTTAAAATATAATATTCAATTCCAATGCCATCAAAATTACCCTCCAAGCTCTCATTTTGATGCTTTGCATCTGACGGTGGTAAATAAACCGAATGAGGATCTAGACTATTTAAAATATCACTAATTGCCAATTCTTCCAAAGAATCGGTATTAACAGAGTCTACATAATTATTCTTAACCACTCTCAAAATCTTATCTAACTTGTCATTAGAGTGAAGCGAAAAGGAAGGAAAACTACCTCCATTAGCATCACTTAAATTTTGTTGATAAATTGCCCCTACAATTACACCAAACAAACTTGCTATAATTGCTATAATAGCGTACTTTAAATAATGATTTTTAGACTCTGACATTCTGAGACAAATTAACTAATTATTCTCTTTTAAAAAGACTTGGAAAGTAAACTTATTATGCGTTTTTCTTCTGCTTTTTTATTTTTTTTCTGGAAAATGCCGATTTTTTTCAAAAGATATTTTTTTGTCTAGATATTTTACGAATTTTACAAAGTATAGATTTCCAACTCATATGACCGAAATTACAGAACAAGACTCTCTTTATAATGATTTAGATAAAAAATCAACACTCGAGATTTTACAAAATATCAATAAAGAAGATCAAACCGTAGCACTTGCAGTTGAAAAAGTGATCCCTCAAATCCATTTATTGGCTGATGCCATCATCGAAAAAATGAAATTGGGCGGGCGGTTGTTTTATATTGGCGCTGGGACTAGTGGCCGATTAGGTGTTCTTGATGCTTCAGAATGCCCGCCAACGTTTGGCGTTCCATTTGATTGGGTTTTAGGATTAATTGCTGGTGGAGATACTGCGATAAGAAAAGCAGTTGAAAATGCAGAGGATGATCCCAAACAAGCTTGGAAAGATTTGACTAAATATCAAATTTCTGATAAAGACGCTTTAGTTGGTATAGCAGCATCTGGAACAACGCCTTATGTAGTTGGTGGATTAAAGCAGGCAAATAAACATGGATTAGTTACTGGCTGTATTGTTTGTAACGCTAACAGTCCTATTGCAGCTAACTCTCAATTCCCAGTTGAAGTAGTTGTTGGTCCCGAATATTTAACCGGATCTACCCGTATGAAAGCTGGCACTGCACAAAAATTAGTGCTTAATATGATCAGCACTACAGTGATGATAAAATTGGGCAGGGTAAAAGGAAACAAAATGGTAGATATGCAGTTGACTAATACTAAATTAGTAAATAGAGCAACTAAAATGGTGATGAAAGAAACTGGATTAAATGAAGAAAGTTCTTCTCAATTGTTAGACAAACACGGCAGCGTAAGAAAAGCTGTTGAAGCCTACATGGCAACTTTAGAATAATATGCATGAAATTGAACCCTATTTTCGCTGGCGAGACGATTATATAGCGGCAGAAGATGATCGTTCCCCTTTCTACCAAACTCAATACAATGAATTCGAATTCGATAAACAAATTTATAATTATCTAATTCATCCTCAATGGGATTATTTTGGATCTAACACCCTCTATTTAAAAGTTCTTTTTGTAGATTATGATATAAACTATGCCATTATCGAATTAATTGGCGAGTGGAATGATGCTATTGATAATGACATCATGACTTTGAAACGAGAGATTATAGAATCAATTATTGATCAGGGGATTAATAAATTTATCTTGATTGGTGAAAACGTACTTAATTTTCATTCTTCTGATGATTGCTATTATGAGGAATGGTTTCAAGATGTTGAAGATGGATGGATAGCAGGAATTAATTTTAGAGAACACGTAATTGACGAGTTTAAACAAAATAACATTGATTACTACATTAATTTTGGAGGTAAATTAGACGAATTAAATTGGAGGCAGCTAAAGCCTCTTGAACTTTTCAATAAAGTAGAAGAGCAATTATTGAGAAGGCTAAATTAAAAAAAGCCACCCTTAATCACAGAGTGGCTTAAACCAAAAACTAAATTTAACCTGAAATCTTAATCTCTTTCGAAATCTTAGAATTAATTTTAAGACTTCCTCATCAAGAAAAGGTTTAATCTTTGATTTAAAATTTCATGATATTTAATCTCACCAATGAGCTTATTTTTCCAAATCCTGCTTTAGCTGAGGAAGACGGATTGCTCGCCATAGGCGGAGATTTATCGAAGGAGAGGCTAATTCTAGCTTACGAAAACGGGATTTTCCCATGGTTTAATGAAGAAAATCCTATCCTATGGTATAGCCCTCATGAGCGCTGCGTAATCTTTCCTGAAGAAATAAAAATTAGTAAGAGTATGAAACAGGTACTAAATTCAAAAAAGTTTACCATCACCCATAATCAGGCTTTTGAAAAAGTAATTAAAGCTTGCGCCTATGCTAAAAGATTAGGACAGGATGGAACCTGGATTACCAATGATATGCAGCAAGCTTATCTCGATCTTCATGAATTTGGCTATGCGCATTCTATCGAAGTTTGGGAAAATAAAGAATTGGTGGGTGGGTTGTATGGTGTATTAATCAATCAGGTATTTTGTGGAGAATCAATGTTTTCTAAAAAAAGTAATTCCTCTAAAACGGCATTAATCTGGCTTTGCCAAAATGCAAATATTAAACTAATTGATTGTCAAATATACGCAGAGCATTTAGAAAGTTTGGGAGCAAGGATGATTCTGAGAGATGAATTTTTAAATTATCTAAAAAATTAATGGCATCAGAATTTCATTAATCGCACACTAGTAATTCTTATCAATTGTTATTAAAAGTGAAGTGACTCCCCGAAGGAAGTCACTTCTGGCTTTAATTAAAATTAATTAGAATCCGTCGGCCTTAATTTCTTTCTCTGTTACCTCACCATACTTTCCTACGATTGATTTAATATCCGAAGCTTTACCAACGAATAGAAATTGTAAATTATCGACAGGGAAATATTTGGCAATAATTTCTTTGGCTTTAGCCGATGTTAATCCGTTTACATTGGATTGAAAATTGTTGATGTAAGATTCATCAAAACCATACCAGAACATCTGTGTAAGCAAACCTGCTAACTCCCCAGAAGTTTCGTAATCAGGAGGAAATTGTCCGTTTACGTAGTTCTTAGCTGATGTTAAAGTTTCATCATTAATTCCTTTATCCTTTATCTTCTTTAAAACTTCTAATGTTTTATCAATGGTAGGTTCTGTGGTTTTTGTAGCAGTAAACGTAGTTACATAAAAAGTCCCTGCATTTTTCAGAGGAGAGAACCGACTACTAGCACCATAAGTTAAACCTGAATTCACCCTTAACTCGTCATTTAACCATGATGTAAATCTTCCTCCTAAAACGGTATTTATCACTTTTATAGCTACAAAATCTGGGTTATTTCTATCAATTCCTTTACCACCGATGTACATGGTCGTTTCGCGAGCATCATCTTTATTCACCAATAAAACTCTGGCTTTATTTGGCAAGGGTTCAGGTGCAGAAATCTTCATACTATTCTCTTTTCCTATCTTCCAATCTCCTAATAATTTAGAGATTTTATCTTTCATTGCTTTTGAATTAAAATCACCAACAATGGCTACTGCCGAGCCATTAGGAATATAATTTTGAGCATAAAAAGCTTTCAAATCTGCTGTGGCGATCTTTTTTATAGTACTGGGTTTACCAGAAGTTGGGTTTGCATAAGGATGATCACCATAAATAAATTTATCCCAGTAATTTCCTATCACATTTCTTGGGCTTTCTTTGGCTCTTTCTAATTGCTGTAATCCTCTGACTTTTTCTTTTTCAAATTCTTCTTCGTTAAAAGAAGGTGATAACAAAACTTCCTTAAGTATAGGTAAAACTTTATCCTGATCTACTTTGGCGAACTTAACTGATAATCCAGCAGATTCTTTGCTGGCATAAGTATTTAAAGAGGCCCCTAAAAAATCGAGCTGTTCTTCAATTTGTGCTTTGGTGTAGCTTTTTGTACCGTAATTTAAACCATCAGCTGTAAAAGAAGCTAAGCCACTTTTGTCTCCATCGTAAATTGCCCCAGCAGGAATTACTGCAGAAAGACTAATAGTTGGTACTTCATGCTGCTCCATTAAATAAATCACTAATCCATTTTTTAAGATGAATTTTTCATAAGCCGGAACCTTAAAAGCAGCCTGAGCATTTGATTTTTGTATAGATGCTGCCATCATTAAAAAGGCTAACATCGTGATTGATACTATTTTTTTCATTTGATTTGATATTAATCAAGCTTTAGGCTTTTTGCCTACTGCTCTTAGCTTAAAACTTATTCCTCAACATTTGCTTTCAAAATTCCAACAGTTCTGTTAGATTTTTTAAAATACTCGTTAGCTACTCTCTTCACATCATCCAAACTTACTTTGGCGTATTCATCAGGTGCGGTAAACATCTTTTTATAATCACCAAAGAAAAGTTCATAGGTTCCCAAACTGTTTGATTTGCCATTTATGGTTTCAATAGAGCGATAAAATTCCATGAGCTTTTGGTTTTTAATTTTTTGCAATTCTTTTTCGGTGATTCCGTCCTTTGAAATTTTATTTAACTCAGCATAAACTGCATTTTCTATAGCATCTGTAGATACGCCTTTATTTGCGGATACATAAATCTGAAATAAAGTGGGGTCGAAACTTTCACCATAACCTGAAAAAATATTAGTAGCTAGCTGCTTGTCATCAACCAAAGATGAATACAATCTAGAGGAGTTGCCACTGGTTAAAATTGAGCTTAAAATATCTAAGGCGTAGTAATCCTTGTCTTTAGAATTCGGCACATGATAAGCAATCATCAGGTATGGGGAACCCACTTGCTTTTGCACCGTTACTCTTCTTTCGCCAGTTTGTTTTGGCTCCACTAAATGCACCTCTGGATCAGGTTTTTGTGCTAGAATTGGCATCATATATTTCTCAGCCAAACGCTTTACTTCCTCCAACTTCACATTTCCTGAAACCACTACCGTACAGTTATTTGGTGCATAATAGGTTTTAAAGTACAATTCCAGATCTTCTTTCGTCCAATTTTTGATGTCCTCCTCGTAGCCAATAACGCTCCAATGATAAGGGTGTTCTTGAAAAGCGGTTGCGCTTACTTGTTCACCCAAAGTTCTCCAAGGCGAGTTTTCTAAACCTGTACTACGTTCAGATAATACTACTTCTCTTTCAGATTGAACATATTTTGGATCAATGGCTAAGTTTTCTATTCTATCAGATTCTAAATCAAAAATAGTCTCTAAAGCATTCGCCGGGAACCAATCTGTATAAACCGTTACGTTCTCAGTGGTATATGCATTGTTTGCTCCACCGTTAAATTCCATAGTACGATCAAACATTTTGGGACCGTATTTTTTTGCGCCATTAAACATCATGTGCTCAAAAAAGTGCGAAAGTCCGGTAATACCAGGATGCTCGTTTCTTGAGCCTACGTGATAGAACAGATACATGTTTGCATTGGGGATGGAATTGTCTTCCAAAATCAAAAACTTCATGCCATTTTTGAGCGTAAAAGTTTTTACATCATCTACTTTGTTTTGGGCGTAAAGCTGAGTGCTGATACACAACAACAAAACGATTATCATTTTTTTTATCATAATTTAATTTTAGTGCTGATTTTATCAATAATGCAATTTAATAATTGAGCAATGAAAAAGCGAATGATAATAAATTGTAGCCCAATTTTTGTACTCTTTATAAAATTAACCTGAGTAAAACAGGTAAAATTTTATCTTTACAAAAAATACATCCTCATGCTTTCAAAAATAAATTTCACACAAACTCAAGCTTACGATTATCTTTTAGATCACTTTGTAGAGATTACAGAAATCAATTTAAAAGAACTTTTTGAAAACGATAAAGAGCGTTTTAATAAATTCTCTGTTCAATTTAATGATATCTTTTTAGACTATTCAAAGAATAGAATTGATGAACGGACAATGGCGCTATTAACCCAATTAGCCAAAGAATGTGAAATTGGAAATGCCATAAACTCCATGTTTAATGGAGAAAAAATTAACGAAACCGAAGACAGAGCCGTATTGCATACTGCATTAAGGAACAGAAGTAATACACCCGTTTTAGTAGATGGCGTAAACGTAATGCCTGAGGTGAATGATGTTTTAGCCAAAATGAAGAAATTCTCTGAAGCTATTATTTCAGGTTCATGGAAGGGTTATACTGGCAAAGCAATCACAGATGTGGTAAATATTGGTATTGGTGGTTCTGATTTAGGACCTGTGATGGTTACCGAAGCTTTAAAAGCCTATAAAAATCACTTAAATCTTCATTTTGTTTCCAATGTGGATGGCACTCATATTGTAGAAACTTTGAAAAAAGTCGATCCCGAAACTACTTTATTTCTAATCGCTTCTAAAACATTCACTACACAGGAAACCATGTCCAATGCACACTCTGCAAGAGATTGGTTTTTAGCTAGCGGAGCTGTTGATGGGGATGTGGCTAAACATTTTGCAGCATTATCAACCAACAAGGATGGTGTAGGTAAATTTGGAATCGATACCCAAAATATGTTTGGTTTTTGGGATTGGGTTGGCGGTCGCTACTCTTTGTGGAGCGCTATCGGTTTATCAATCGCTCTGTCTATTGGCTTCGAAAACTTTGAAGAATTACTAACTGGAGCTCATGAAATGGACAATCATTTTAGAGAAACAGAATTTGAACAAAATATCCCGATAATTTTAGCTTTAATTGGGATTTGGTATAACAACTTTTTCGAGGCTGAAACCGAAGCTATTTTGCCTTACGACCAATACATGCATCGTTTTGCTGCCTATTTCCAACAAGGTGATATGGAAAGTAATGGTAAGCATGTGGACAGAAATGGTGATAATGTTAATTACCAAACCGGACCAGTAATTTGGGGTGAACCAGGAACGAATGGACAACATGCATTTTATCAATTGATTCATCAAGGAACTAAATTAATTCCTTGCGATTTTATTGCTCCAGCACAATCACATAATCCTTTAGGCGAGCATCATAAAATATTATTGTCGAACTTTTTTGCTCAAACCGAAGCATTAATGAACGGTAAAACCGAAGAAGAAGTGACTGCCGAATTAAAAGGAAAATCAGAAAAAGAGATTAAAACCATTGCTCCGTTTAAAGTTTTCGAAGGAAATCGTCCAACCAATTCTATTTTGATTAAAAAAATAACACCAAAAACATTAGGTTCTTTAATTGCAATGTATGAGCACAAAATTTTTGTACAAGGTGTCATTTGGAATATCTTTAGTTTCGACCAATGGGGAGTAGAGTTAGGAAAGCAATTGGCTGGTAAAATCTTACCTGAACTACAAGCTGATGATACCGTAAATTCTCATGATAGTTCTACAAACGGATTAATTAATCTGTATAAAGATTGGAGATAAGTTAAATATCTGAAATTGAGTCATAAAGCCTTACAAAAATAAACGTAAGGCTTTATTTTTTCTAAAGACTGCATAAAGAAAGACCGATGATGCATAACTTAAATCTAAAAATTTTCTTCCTATCCTCTGTCATTTTGTTGGGGGCTTGCAAAGGAACCGATGTTTTAAATGATCCTATCGTACAACCAAAGTTTGAGCTAAATAAAACCAATTTAGAACTTAGAGTTAGTGAGAATACCACCGTGAGTGCCAAATATTTCGACGAGTACGGAGTAGAAAAAATAGTTCCTTTCTCGTGGAATTCTACCCAGCCCCAAAACGTTACTGTGGATGCTAATGGCAAAATAATAGCCTTAAAAGCTGGTAATTCACAAATTTATCCTAAATATCAAAACATCATAGGCGATGGCGTTAACATAACCGTTGTTGCTTCTGA
This sequence comes from Pseudopedobacter sp., assembly GCA_014378105.1. GTDB lineage: Bacteria > Bacteroidota > Bacteroidia > Sphingobacteriales > Sphingobacteriaceae > Pseudopedobacter. The sequence goes on along the minus strand of JACMOI010000111.1, from coordinate 41,453 downwards.
TAATGCTGTTGCAAAAGTCACCATTAGCGCAGTTAAAAATATCTTAGCTTTAAACGAAAGTATTAACCTATCCATTTCTGCTCAAAATATCAATAATCAAACTATAGCGGGTACTAAAACCGAATGGTTTTCTGAAAACGAAAGCATCTTAAAAGTAGATGCAGCAGGGAAAGTAACCTCAACTGCCAATGGAATTGCCGGTATCCATGCAAAAATTGATGGTGTAAAAAGTAACAGCATCGACTTTACTGTGGGCACCAGCAATCTCATGGACACTTTTACATCCTCAGGAGGCTATAAAGCAGTTGGCGCTGCAACATTAAAAAACCAAAATGGACAAATTATCCTTGAGTTAGGTAGCGATTTTGAAACTAGTTTTGCACTAGGTACATTTGTTTATTTGGCAAATTCAACCAATGGATCTATCGTTCGCTCTAATGGTTTAGAACTTGGAGAAATTAAATCTAACGGCGCAAAAAGCTTTAATGTGAGTCGAATAAAGGCTAATGTGGGGATCAATGATTATAAATATGTTATCATTTTGTGCAAACCTGCAAGTGTGACTTTTGGCTTTGCAGAACTGAAGTAGAATAATCGCTCGCGATAGCTATCGGAAAGAAAACAGCGCTATTCTTTAAGATTAGTCCTAAACAAGAAACATGCGATCAATTGTAAAATTATTCTTAATCATTATCCTTAGTGTAACGGCAACTGGCAGTTTTGCACAAGGTTGGGTAAAAGAAAAAGGCAAGGGCTATTTAAAATTGGCTCAAAATGTAGTAAGTTCAAATCAATATTAAGCTCCGGATGGTAGTACAGTAAATATCACTACCATTAGTCAATATGGCACTTCTATTTACGGCGAATATGGTCTCTCTAAAAAGTTGACAGGTTTAATCAATTTTCCATTTTATATTAAACAAACATTGAATGATGTCCAATTTAGGCAAAGTGGTAAAACTATTCCTGGTGATGAGTTTGATGGGATTGGTGATGCCGAAATAGGATTGAAATATGGATTTTTTCAAGATAAACCAATTGTTTTAAGCACCAGTTTGATTTTTGGTTTACCATTTGGAAAAACTGGTGGTGGAGAATCAGGAATACTACAAACCGGAGACGGTGAATTTAACCAACAAATCAGGGTCGGTGTTAGTCATTCATTTTACCCCAAATCAATTTATGTATCGGCATACTCGGGTTTTAACAATCGCACAAAAGGGTTTTCAGACGAAATCAGATATGGTTTCGAGATAGGCTTTCCTTTCAATAAATTTATTCCTATTTTAAAAGTAAATGGTCTAGCATCTTTAAAAAATGGTAAATCTTTAACTTCACAAGGTAGTTTATTTGCCAACAATATAGAATATCTTTCTCCATCCATAGATTTGAATTATCAAATTACTAATAAATTTGGGGTAAGTGGAGCAGTTGCTGCAGCTATTTATGCCAAAAATGCCTTAAAAGCTTTAAATTATAATTTTGGCCTTTATTTTAAATGGTGAGTATAGTAAAGAGTGAAAAATTGAAAGTGTTTTACTTTTTCACCACCTCTATTTGGAATAATTTATCCCATTTCTTGCCCGTCACAAATAATCTTTTCCCTATGGAATCGTAAGCTATTCCATTCAAAACATCTTGATCTGGTTCTGCAAGCGGGCCGTGAGGCAAGCCCTTCATATTGATATAAGCTTCAACTGCTCCGCTTTTGGGATTAATAATGGCAATCGAATCAGATGTATAAATATTTGTGTACAATTTACCGTCAATTAATTCCAATTCATTTAATTGCGTAACCGGACCTTTATCATCATAAACTTCTATATAACCTTTAGATTGATAGGTGTTTTTATCTAACATAAAAATACGATTACTTCCATCTGTATTATAAATCACATCTCCATTATAATATAATCCCCAACCTTCGTTTGCGTGGTTGTATGGGAAAGTTTTCAATAACTTAAATGTAGCTTTATCATACTCGAACCCTACTTTTTCTTTATAAGTTAATTGAATAATCTTATCCCCTACAACCGTGATTCCTTCTCCAAAATATTTTGAATCTAATGTTTGTTTTTGCACTACTTTTCCATCTAAAGTTTCTTTTAATAAAGCTGAATGACCGTAATCTCCAGCACTTTCATATAAATATCCATCATGATATTCTAGGCCTTCGGTATAGACATCTGTTGAGTGTGGAAATGATCTGATGATTTTATAGCCATATTGAGCTGGCGTTATAGCGCTTAATAGAACAATGTTGGTGGTTGCGTTTTCTTCTACACCTTTTCTAAAGATTTTGGCTGTAATTAATCTGCTTCCTAAAGCAAAACCTTTTGTATCGATTTGTACTTTATTGGTATCAATTGAACTTTTAACTTTTAAATCATCCACAAAATATTGGACAGAATCTACTAAAGGATCAGAAAAATTGATTTTCAAATCTACTGTACTATTAGCTTTTAAAACTTGTCCTGTCTCAGGATCAGAAAAATAAGACGAACTGCTCGAAGAGTTTCCTGATTTTTGTTGACAAGAAAACATGAATACAGCAAGAGATAGGATGAGGGCAGATTTAAGTTTTACAAATTTCATTATTTATTGAATTCTGATGTGTTGCTAAAATAAAGGATTGCTTTAAATAAATAAGAATTTAAACACTATTTTAACTTATTAAATTACTGATATGGAAATTTGCCCAAAATGTGGGAGAACTATAAGAAGCGTGAACCAGTGGCATTATTGTTCAAAAGTTGACCTAGAATCGTTATTTGAACGAAAAGAAAAACTAGTCAATTTTCTATTTGAAAAATTATTATCAGAAATTATTGATTGGGAAAACATGGCTTATAGTGCCACAAAAAATTGTATTGTCTTTATTCACAATAAAACTTTTTTGGTTGTAAAACCGATGAAAAGCACTTTAGACTTAAAATTTTATCTACCCTACTTCTCTGAAGAATTCCCCGTTTATAAATCCGTACCGAGGAGCGGCAAGTTTGAAACCAACATCCGATTAAATGATTTTGATGATTTAGACTAAGAAGTGATTCGGTTAATCCGATTTTCTTACGAGATGAGTTAACCCCAAACTGACACATCTTCTCAGAAGGTTACTCGACTAGAAATAAACCCTGCAATTATCCTAGAATTTATACTGCAATGTTAAAAAGAATCCTCTCCCATCGGATGGCAGAATCCCTGGACCTGGGTAACCTGTTGCCCTTCTGGTAAAATATATTTGGTTAGCTAAATTATTCACACTGGCTTCTAGGGCGAATTTTTTAAATTGATAGGAGGAACTAAAATCCATAATTTGATAAGCTGGAACTTCTCCAATTACCGCAGCGACACCTCCTTCGGTAGCATTTGTAGCATCTGTGAATTGCCTAGATAAGTAACTGTACTGATAAGATGCTTTAAAATTTTTATAGGCAAATTTTAATCCTGTTTTAATATTAACCGACGGAACAAACTCCACTTGTTTACCTTGCACTCCAGGCAATTGGCTTTTTGCATATTCAGATTTTATAAATGCGGCATTAGAGAATATTACAGTTTTAAAAAGACTCTCTTCTTTTCCTAAAGCGGGTAAAATATCCAGTTCGACATAGCTTTCTAAACCATAAATTATGGCTTGCCCAATGTTAGTGCGGTTTCTTTTAATTCTATTATTGGCATCGGCAAATTGAACCTCGCCAATCCTGTTGTTATAATTCAGGTAAAAAAGACTGACATCATAATTGATAAAATCGGTTTGTTCACTTCTCACTCCTAAATCTATAGAATAACCTTTTTCATCTTGTAAATTTGGATCAACCACGGATGACGGATTGGCAATTCTTATATCACTAAAAGTGATAGACCGATAATTTTGGGAGAAATTTCCATAAACATTTATTACTGCATTTGGCTTTAAGCTTAAGCCTAAACCCGCTATTACAAAATTTCTTGGACTGTTTCTTTTTTCGCCTGTTCTCTCGTTTAAAATGATATTTCCAGCATTGTCTCTTACAATATTTCTGTAATACCCTACTGCTTTGGTATTGATACTCTCGAATCTGATCCCCGGTGTAATGCTAAATTTGGAACTAATATTGAAAATATTTTCTGCAAAAATTGACGTATTTCTATTAGGAAAGTCGTAATCGTTTTGCGTTAATTGGTCGGGGTTAACAAAATTAAAATCGGCATCTTTCCCATTGCTCCCCTCGCCTTGCACTGCATGGTTAAAGCCATGATAATACCTTATTCCTATTAACAATACCGATGGTTTTTTTAAGAAGTTATATCGTTTTAAATACCGCGACTCTAAACCCCAATTATCAAAATCTCCCTTAATTAAATCTCTGGGCCCATTATCATCTATTGTTGCCACACGGTTAGGCCTAAATCCTACTGAGTATCTCGAAGCTGCCAAACCAAAAAACCTGAAGTTAAACTCATTTTTTTGATTAAACTTATGGTTTAAGTGTACAGCATATAAGTTCCAATCTACTTTAAACCAGTTTCGTTGGCGGTTACTTTGCCTGGCATCTACAGCAAATAATTCATCTGTTAAGCCACCAGGTTGTTGTGCCAAATAAGCTGTATGCGTAAAATCTAATCCAATTTTTGTTTTGATATTAAATTGATAATTCACATTTGCATAAGCTGTATTTGCATTAAAATTAGAATTGGGACGCCAGCCGTTACCTTGTTTACGCTGATAAAAAGTATAATAACTTAATTTATCTTTTGTGCCGCTTGCACTGATGAATGTATTGAGGAAATCATAAGAACCTATAGTTTGCCTCGCTGTAAAACTGATGGCTTTGTCTTTCTCGGGCTTTTTCATTACAAAATTAATTAAGCCCCCAAACTGAGTACCGTATTGTAACGAAGCCGCACCTCTAACAATTTGTATTTCTTCTAAAGCTTCTAAGGGTGGCGTATAATAACTTTCGGGGTAACCCAAAGCATCGGCACTGATGTCATAACCGTTTTGTCTGACATTAAAATTAGATGAACGATTTGGATCTAAACCTCGTCCACCAATACTCAATTGCAATCCAGCTCCATCATTCTCCCAAATGTTTAAACCTGCTACTTTTGCATAAACTTGTCGGGCGTTGTTGGTCGCTAAATTTGCAGTTAAATCAGCCACTTTTATCAATTCAGATTTTTTGCCTTCGTAAATAGCAAAACCCTCTACCCCGCGTAAATGGCTGAAACCGCTCCCTAATTTTTTCTCCTTTACTATAATCTCTTCTAATTCTTTTGGATTATTATTAAGCTTCATCTCTACATAAACATGATGGTTATTAATGATAGCATTAACCACCGACTGGTTAAAATTAGCTCCAATTACTATGATATTGTAAGTACCGTTTGGTAAATTCTCAAACAAAAATTCACCTTTAGAATTGGTAGTTGCTTTACTTTTTCCATCGCTTAAATACACTAAACAATCCGCCGCAGCCAAACCATTTTCTGCTTTCACCACTTTGCCTTTTAAAGTAAATTGCGCAAAGCATACATTTGAAAACAGTATTAAAAATAAAATATTAAAAGCCTTTAATCTCATCGTTAAGGGGTAAAATCCAATTTTTAGATGTAAAAGATTCTTTTTCTTTAGCCAAATCTATTTGCGGATTAACAAAAGTTTGACCCAATCGGCCGTTCAAGCTCACATAAACATCAGCAAAAACTTGTGGGTTTGGATAACCATTCTCGTGGTAATAATCTCTTAACAAATGGGCGTATTGCAAAATAAAATCGGGTTGGGTACTCATCATTTTTTCTTGCAACACGGTTAAAAAATCGCGGTTATTCACAACTATTGCCTTTCCGTTTTCACCTTTAACTGTAAACTGAGCGTAGCCTGCTTTCTCCATTAACATCACTCGCCAAGAGAACCTATAACCTTCCTCGGCCCAAAATAATTCTTGTGGGTAAAGCATGTATCTAAATGGAATAATCATTTGAAAAAAAAAGAAAGTGGAAAGAATAGCGATTCTAAATTTTAATCCGAAAGGTTTGTACCTAAAAGTTTGTTGGTTTTGTATAAACTCGGCTGATAACTTTAGCCACCGGTTTAATAAGTTAATGATGTTTTGATGGAATTGAGCAGGAAAAAAGATCAATGCGGTAACCATCATAATGTATGGAAACATCCCAATGGGGAAAAGGATAGCAGTCAAAAAATGAAATATGATTACAGAGAGGTAAGCGATAAGCCTTGTTCTCTTGTTCCATAATAAAAATCCAATACATAAATCGTAAACGCAACCTATCCAAACAAAAACATAGGCAGTGACTTTGTAATTAAACAACCAGCCAATCATTGGCATATCATTACGGGCAGGCAACCAAATTTTTAAGGGCAAGGCATTTAATAGCCAGTCGGAATTGAGTTTGGCTAAGCCGGCGTATAAATATAATATCAGTACCAAAAATTTAATAACATCTAAATTCCATTGCGGAATAAATTCGACGTTTAATAATTTATTACGATAGGCATCAACAGAAAAATAACGATGTGCAGGCAAAAACATCAATAAGAAAAGCACCAAACTGGTAAAGTAATAATGGTTGAGATAAGTGGATTTATCCATTAACTCTATGTAAGTAAAACTCAAGAAAAGCGCAAAAATAGCTTGCCTATACCACAAACCAATAGCTACTAAAATAGCAGCTACAGCACAAACCATAAATATAATGTAGGTGTGGTTTCCTAAAGGTTTTATATACTCAAAACCATAAAAACTAAAGAAATATTTGGGCTTAATGTATAGTTCCTCTATCCAGCCGTTAGCCCAAAACCTAGCTATACTTAAAAACAACATGCAGCCTGTAGCTATTCTAAATATAGCTAGCGGAGCTGCATGAGTTGTTTTTTTTAAATATCGGCTTATCAAATTTGACTGATTAATCGCCGTCGTTATCGGTATAGGTAATGGTAATACTCATAGCCGATGTCATATCTACCTTTAACAACCTTACTAGTTTCTGCATTTCGTTGTAGGTATCAATCATTTTTGAATTGTTGTTATTCACCTCGCTATAAAGATTATTTTGCAAACCGTTTAGCTTTGCATTTATTACTTCAAACTGTTGAGTGATGATTTCAGATAATAACTTTCCGGATGTGGCATCTTTAACATTTAATGCATCTAGGTAATTTTTAATGGAATAACCTGTCGTCTGGTTTTGGTAACTTTTTCCTAGAAAGAAATCATAACTTGCTGTTTGGGCTGTTTTAGCCAATGTCAATGCCAAATCTTTCGTATATAAGGCTTCTACTTTTTCCGGAAATTTGTTCCCGGGGGTCATACTTCCAGCAGGAATACCAATTTTTCCGGCTCTGATATATCTTTCAAAATTTAAAGTGTAGCCGTTAATTAAAGTAGAAGTTGAGGACCCTGCATCAATAGCTGTTTTAGACTTAAAGGTTGTTGCAAAATCACCTTTCCAAGCGGTTAACACTTGATTAAAAACATTACTCATTTGGTTGGTGATACGTTTTAAATAGTTGATTTTTTTTGCCGTATCAGTTGCTGTTGTATATGCCGCAACAATTTCCGTATCGTTAACGCCAATCCCATTGATTAAATAGTCTATAGCCGGAAAACCTTGCGCAGCGTAAGAAGCGGGTACTTCTAAATTTGCATTTCCAGAAGCTATATTATTTTCTATAGTTGACACATTGGTAGGGTAAATATTAAAATGGGCTCTAATTGCATAGGTTTGCCCTGGACCAAAATCAAACATTTCTACCTTTTGCCAATTAATGTATGCAACTCGCCAGCTTGCCCTAAAGGCAATTAAATTTGTTGTGTTTGGATTTAGGGTAAAGGCATCAGCCTTTGCAAGCATATCATCAAATTGTACTTTAAAATCGGTGTAAGCTGGCAAAATAATTTGATCACTTAAATTTGCTAATAAAGCCTTTCTATCAGTTTCATTGGTATTGTTTTTAGTCGGATTTTCTGCTGATTTAGAACAAGCAAAAACCGTTACTACTAAAATTATCCCTACTAATGTATATTTCAATGGTGACGTAGATAACAACTTCATAATCAGTCAAATTAGTTTATATTAAACTTTGTTTTAATTGCTGCTGTTGCAGTATTAATCTTTGAAGGAGTTAAATCCCAAAAGCCATTTGCAGAACCTATTAAAGCATCAAGAATATCATCAGAGAATTTCACATCTGTTTGATAAGTTTTGCAGAATCTTAGTGAATAAATAAAACCTAAACCTTCAGAAATAGCATGTGCCCTAGAAGCGTCTGTAGTTGATGTTCCCCATTTGGCTAAATAACCTAAAGCAGCATTCACAATCGCTATTTCAAACTGAGTTCTGATAAATAAAGCTTGCTTTTCAACCTCAGATCTGTCGTTATTTACGATAGCAACTCTCCCCTTTAAAAATGCTAGGTAAACATTGTTGTAATTGGCCTTATTGTATTCCCAAACGTAAGACCCTAGTCCAAATTCAGATGTTCCTCTTACGGCGTCTGTAGAACCTTCTAAATAAATAGGGTTTGGAGTTAAAACAGCGTAAGCTTGATCCCAATTTTGCTCTAATTGAGTATAATTTTTACTGTCAACTAGTTGATAATTAGATGCATTTAAGCTCACGTTTAACAAAACATTGTTAATATAATCTATCTGGAAGGCACCAATTAAGCCCTTCTGTATTACTTGTGCAACTTCTATTCCTTTAGCATTTACCATATAAGTACCCAATTTACCGGCAACCCCATTGCTGGCAGTTACGGAGTAAGCATTGCCCAGTGCTGCATTAGTAATTAAATCTGCCTCAATTTTTTGTCTTACCAAATTAGCGTCTGTAGTTGAAAAAGAGGACGCTGAAATAGCTTTCAAACTAAAACTTACCGCATTTAAAGAGGCGAAATTTGAACTAATATCTGGTGTAAATGGGTTTCCTGAATTGGCATAAAGATTTTTAGAAACATCTGCACTAATGGCTTGCGTTTTATTAAGATTGATGTAGGAATTTAAACCTTTAAACATTTCTAGTTTGGTATTTCCAAGAGAAAAATCTACAGTACTGTTGCTAGCAGCATCTAAAAATGTACTCGTATAAGGAGTTGATGTGGTGATTTTGCTAACATCTATCTTAGTTCTTAACTGAATAGAGGTGTCATCATTTTTTTGACAAGAAACACTCATTAAAGCTAAACTTGCAATACTTAAAAGAAATACATTTTTCATTATTCTTATTTAGATTAATTATAAACAGTGCAAATATATCAATCCAAATTAAACTCACAAAAATTATTTAGAATTAGTTTAAATAAACGTGATTTAGTGAAACCAGCACATTGACAAAGTCAAGTCCATAGAAGTGGTTACAACAAAATCCATCAAATTAAGAGATTTCATCATATTGAACGAATTGAAATACCACACCATTAAGTGCTGATCTCTAAACTTATTATAGGACTATAATAAGCACTTTGTAAGTGAATGCTCTTCTATATTACCCTTTGATTATTAATGTATGTTCCTTAAAAGGGAATCTGTTTGAATAAAACAGTAGGTTCTTTTCTATGAATTCCGTTAAAAAAATTAATCAATTATAAAAGCTCGCATTTTAAACCCAATTGAATGTAAAGCACTGATTGCTGAGTTAGGTTTTGTGTTTCGAAATCCAAATTGACTTTTAGGGAAAGCGTAACTGAAGATAATAATTATACGAAGTACCCTTTCAAAAAAAAGAACCTAGAAGCAACCTTTTAGTTATTAATAACGTAATTACTTCAAACTTTAAACATTGGAGTACAAAAACGAGCTACAAATTATTGATGGTTGTAGAAAGAAGCAAAGAAAGGCACAAAAAATGCTTTATCAGCTCTACTATGGCTACTCGATGAAGATTTGCTTACGTTACGCCAATGATAGGAACGAGGCTTTAGAATTGGTAAATGATGGTTTCATGAAGGTTTTTACCAAGTTAGATTTATATGAATCGGGGCGTTCGTTTAAAAGTTGGTTGAGCACTGTGATGATTCATACAGCGATAGACCATTATCGTAAAAAAATAAAACTACAACGAATGGAAAATATTGAAAATGCGATTGATTTACATGAAAAGGATCATATTTTAGCTAATCTACACTATCAGGATTTGGTGAAATTAGTTCAAAGACTTTCGGTTGCTTATCGGACAGTTTTTAACCTTTTTGTAATTGATGGTTTCTCTCATCAGGAAATAGCAGATCAACTTTCGATTAGCGAAGGAACTTCAAAATCAAACTTATTTAAGGCCAGACAACAATTGCGAGTGATGATTTTAGAAATGGATGATTTAAAAACAGGTTGAAATGAAACTCGATTTTGAAGATGATGAATTAGACAAGCTTTTTAAAAGTAAAGCAAAAAGCGCTGATGAGGAGCCAGCATTTAATGAAGCCGATTGGGCGGATATGGAGGGAAGGCTTGATAAACGTAAACGTCGTTTCGCCTTCTATTATTTGAGTGCAGCCGTCTTATTTTTAGGAATTTTAAGTTTTGGATGGTTACTACTAAAGAGTGACAGGTGGGATGGAAAGGGAACAGAAAAAAACTACATCACCAAAAATGAGCTTTTGAAACCTAGGAATAAGGCTTTAAAAAATGATAAAATACAAGAAAAGTTAAATAAAGTCACAACAAATCAGCCAATTATAAATTCTGAAAAATTAACCACCACCCTCTCCTCTAAAAATAATTTCGTTAATACTGATACTCCAAGCGGCGATGATAGAAAACCTCAAAAAAAGCAAAATAGAATTTTAAATACTGCGTCAATTGCTTTAAACAAGACATTAGCGAAATCTACAGTTGAGATTATTAAAAATGAAGAAGAAATATCTTTAATAAAAAGAGAACAACCAATTTATTTTACAGAAAATTCGGGTGTATCAAACGAGTTAACAATTAAATCTATTCTTTATCAAAAGGCATTAACAAAAGCAAACTCAGGAACAAAACCAAGTATGGTGCATTCTAAAGTAACTTGGAGTTTAGGCTTTAATGCTGGACCAGAATTTAATACTGCTGGTAGTTTGAGTAAAGCCAAAGGCAATCTCAATGGTGGAATCAGTTTTTCTGGAAAGTTAAAAAAATTCAACCTTTCGCTTGGTGTAAATTATGGCATAAAAAACTATTCGGCAACTCCTTACCAATATGAAAATATTAAACCACAATTTATTCCGCTAATTACGAATATCAATGCAACTTGTAATATTTTGGAAGTTCCACTTATTCTTTCATACCAAATCTTTTCAAATAAAAAATCTTCATTCGATTTAAACGCAGGTCTTTCCAGCTATTTTATGTTGAAAGAGAAATATGTTTACCAATATACTGTAAGCTCGGGTTATACAGATCGAACCCTTCAAGTAAACAATCAAAATCAACATTATTTTAAGGTCTTACAACTTTCTGGAACTTATTATATACCAGTAAGAAATAGTGCCAACCAATTTGGAATTGAGCCTTTTGCAAAATTACCTTTAGCAGGTGTTGGGACTGGTGCGGTAGACCTAAAATCTTATGGAGTAAATCTTCATTTTAATTATCAACTTAAAAAGAAATAAAATTATGGAACGTCAAGAATTTTTAAAAACATTAGGAATAAGCTTTGCTGTAGCATGTGCGGGTTCTTGCCTAAGCGCATGTGGAAGCAAAGGCGATACGGGTAAACCCAATCCAACACCTACTCCGGGTGGTGGCGGAACAGGCAATACAGTAAGCATTAGTATATCCAGTAAGCTAGCCAATATTGGCGATCAAACCACGATGAATGGTGTACTCTTTTTTAGGATAGCTACCGGTAATACTTCATCGTCTTTTGTTGCCACCGAAGCACTTTGCCCACATCAAGGTGGTAATCTTGTTTGGCTAAATAATCAGACTAAAATTCAATGTCAATTACATCAATCAGAATATACAACGAGCGGAGCTGTTACTCAAGGGCCACAAAATTCATCTGGAAGTACGAGACCCTTGAAAATTTACGCAACAACTATTTCTGGAGATACCATCACAGCGACAGTAGTTTAATAATTCCAAAAAGCGTCTTCAATATGTTTAATTTCATAGTGATCAAAGCCTTTTTTGAATAAGATGGAGATAATATCAAAGCGTATTTCTCCTTTGTGATCCATCAAATAGATATATTCTTCGGCAGCAGTTGATAACAATTGCTGCTTTTTTGTATCTACAAATTCTTCTGGCTCACCAAAATAATTCCCCGAACGAGCTTTTACTTCTATAAAAATAATAGTTCTACTTTGATAACCAATTAGATCTACTTCAGCTTTTCCAAAAGTCCAGTTTTCCTCTAAAATTTCGTAACCTTTTTCTTCCAAATAAGCCTTAGCAATGATTTCTGCTTTTTTACCATCATCATTATGCGCAGCCATTTATTTAGTGATAACGGCTCCTAAATAATTGGAAATATATTTTTCTACCTCTTTCAGTTCGAGGTATTCTTTCATCAAAATCATCACATTAGCTTCGTCATTCTCTTCTTTAATTTGCTTTTGCTTAGCGCTGATAATTGTGTTTATTTTTTTCTTTTTCAGATGAAAAATTGCACCCATTACTGTTCCTTTTAATTTTTCAGATTCATTAGGAACGGTAATATTATGCATGTTGTACCAATTTTCACTCAGTTGATAAGGGGTAGAAATCATAGAGACAGCCATATTGGCAATTTCAACATCAGCATGCTGAATCAAATCCTTCTCCTTTGGTAAATATCCGTTCTCTAATTCATCATGATAATATTGAATTACCTTTGAATAGAGTGGATTGCTGAAAGTAACATCACTTAAATTGGTGATGATATATGGACCAATATAAGTATCCGTCATCTCTTCCCAATGCACCAACTGGTCTCCATAAGTTAGTAACACTCTGATAATGTCTCTTTCTTGATATTCATCGGTTTGAACAGGGCGTGATTCATTAAGTATTTCTTCAAACTCGGTAGGAATAGTTTCTTCTAAGTTCTGTCTTTGCTGATTTTCTTTCTTGTCTTTAGACCGTTTGATTTTGTTCAATTCAGAAATCAAAATCCGTTCTTCCATTTGTAGCAGATTGCTACATTCCCTTAAAAATACGGAGGCCTTTATTGCATCCGGAATTTTTGCAATGCTTTCTACCACATCCCTGATAACGCCTGCCCTTTTTAAAGGATCGTTTCCTGCATCTCTTAAAAGAATTTCAGTTTTATAAAAAATAAAATCTTTTTGATTTTTCTCTACATGAGTTTTAAAAGCCGAAGCGCCTAATTGTTGAATATAAGAATCGGGGTCATGTCCATCTGGAAAAAGAACGACTTTAACATCTAAACCTTCTTCCAAAATCATATCCAAACCACGGAGAGAAGCTTTAATACCTGCCGCATCACCATCATATAGAATGGTTACACTTTTAGTAAACCTGCCAATTAACCTGATTTGCTCTACTGTTAATGAAGTTCCCGAAGATGCGACTACATTTTCCACTCCTGCTTGCTGAACAGAAAGTACATCGGCATAGCCTTCTACCAAATAACAATTATCAAAATCTCGGATTGCTTTTTTTGCTTGGAATAAACCATACAGCACATTAGATTTATGATAAATATCACTCTCAGGCGAGTTCACATATTTTGGTACGGCTTTATCCGTTTTTAAAGTACGCCCACCGAAACCAATTACCCTTCCTGTAAAGTTATGTATCGGAAACATCACGCGTCCGCGAAAGCGATCGTAAATACGTCCTTGATCATTTTTAATTACCAACCCTACATCTTCTAAAAAACTCTGTTCGTAGCCGTCGGCCACAGCCGCGTCTAGTAAAGCGCTCCAATCATCAGGTGAATAACCTAATTCAAATTTTTTGATGATATCTTCCCTAAAACCTCTTTCTTTAAAATAGCTTAAGCCAATCGTTTTCCCCTCGTCAGAATTCCACATTTTATCGACAAAAAACTTGGCGGCATAGTTAGAAACAATATAAAGGCTTTCCCGCTTGTCTTGCTCTTCTTTAAACTCAGGCGTAACTTCGGTTTCTTCAACCTGAATATTATATTTATTGGCAATGTATTTTAAGGCTTCGGGATAGGAATACTTCTCGTGATCCATAATGAAACGAACAGAATCACCACCTTTTCCGCATCCAAAACACTTATAAATACCTTTCGATGGCGATACGTGAAAAGAAGGTGTTTTCTCATTATGGAAAGGACAAACTCCGATCATACTTGTTCCACGCTTTTTCAAATGCACAAAATCACCTACTACTTCTTCTACTAAAGCAGTTTCCAGAATTTTATCTATAGTTTCTTTCTTAATCATCCTCGAATAACAAAATTGCAGAAAATAAAACAGCGGGCAAAGGAAAGCTTAAAACAAAAAAAGGGATACTATATACAGCATCCCTTTAAAGTATTAAAAGTTAAATTTAGTAACCTGGATTTTGAACTAAATTAGGATTGGCATCTGTCTCTCTTTGAGGAATAGGAAATACCAATTTATTGTCATTCCAAGGAATTAATCCAATATTAGTTTTGTTTCTTTTAGCATCGTGTAATGCAAAACCTTCAAAAGCTAATTCATGTGCTCTTTCATTTAAGATATTAGAAAGTGTTGCAATTAATGGCGCTAAGCCAACTCTAGCTCTAACCTTGGTCAAATCCTGAGTAGGTGTAGCTCCACCAATTGGAGCCGCTGGAGCTAAACGTAAGTTAGCTTCTGCTCTAGTTAAGTACATTTCAGACAATCTAACTATTGATACATTACCGTAAGGATTACTTGCTTTACCTGTAAATCTTGAGCCTCCTGAAGTAAAGAAAGTGTTTTTTCTTGCATCGTCTGTTTCATAGCTATTGAACCATGAACTTGAAATTGCTGCATCTCCTCTACCACCAAAGTCGCCTGAATCATAAAACTCATTATAACCATTAAAACCGCTTTGAGTAGTAATTTGTGTTGCATAAACATCTTCAGAAGTATTACTTCCGGCAGTACTTCCTTTAGCAGGGAATGCATCTACATAATTTCCATTTAAAGCAAATTTATTAGAACTGATAACAACATTTGCTTCCGTGGCTGCATTAGCATAATCTCCTTTTTGAAGATAGATTCTAGATAAAATAGCTGCAGCTGCATATTTATTTGCAAAGAAACCATTAGAGGTAGGCAGTTTAGCTTCAGCATCTTTTAAATCAGCTATAGCTTGTGCATAAACCTGTTCAACTGTTGCTCTAGTTACCTGATTTGTTGGATCAACGCCTTTTGTTGGCGTCAAAACTAAAGGAACACCTAAATTTGTGGATGGACTTCCGTCATTATATGCTTTACCAAAAAGTCTTGCCAGTTCAAAATAAAGAGCTCCTCGTATAAATTTAGCTGATCCTTCAATTTTATTTTTATCAGCTGCATCCACTTTATCCAAAGCTGAAAGTACGTTGTTTACATCATTAATAGTTGTGTAAGCATCCGCCCAAATACTATTAACAAAAAAATTATCCTTAGGAATAGTTTTATTGATAATCTGAGTCATTCCTTGGTAAGTTCCTGACCAAATGATCGCATTTACATTTGCTAAAAAATCGGCTGTAAGGTAAATTCGACCTCCGTATAAATTTCTACTTTGTAATGATGAATAAGCTCCAGTTAATGCTACTGTAACATCCTTTGAAGTCAATAGTGCTTTATCTTGGTCAATATTCTGAGTTGGAGCAATGTCTAATTGTTTATCACAAGAAGTTAAACCTGTAAGGAGTAAAGTACTGATGATAAAACTATATATATATTTCTTTTTCATGTTTATAAAATCTAGTGTTAAATTATAATCCAATATTTAAACCAAATGATATTACTCTGGCTTGTGGTGCCGAATAAAAATCAACCCCTTGATTGATATTAGTTGATTGATAATCTGAATTTACTTCAGGATCCCATCCTTTGTATTTTGTAAATGTTGCTAAGTTTTGACCTGTTGCGTAAATTCTCAATCTATTCAACTTTAATTTATTAGTTACACTTGTGGGGAAAGTATACCCAAGGGTTACCGTTTTCAACCTCACGTAAGAACCATTTGATAAGTATCTTGTAGAATTACCTACTCCATTAGCATAAAATAATCTTGGTTCTGGAACATTGGTTATGTCTCCAGGTTTATCCCAATAAGCCATTTGATCTTTGGTTTGATTATCGAAACCATTACTAGCACTAGCACTCATATATTGGCCTCCAGCGTTAAATATCTTATTTCCAGAAACTCCTTGGAAAAACACAGTTAGATCAATTCCATTGTAGGAAAAGTTATTATTCAAACCAAAAATATATTTTGGATTTGGATTACCCGCTATAATTCTATCTGCTTGGTTTACATCATTAGTTGTAGTTCTATCTAAAGTACCGTCAGTTTTTTTGGTGTTTTTATACCAAATAGCATCGCCATTAGCTGGATCCACTCCAGCGTACTCAGGCAAATAGAAAACACCTATAGGTTGGCCTTCTTTACCGTAATTAATATCGTTGGTTCCAAGTTGTTGTCCACCCAAATCAGTTATTTTATTTTCGTTATTTGCAAAACTTAAACCTGTTGACCATTTAAATTTACCAACAAAGTTTTCTGAATTAACAGCAACCTCAAAACCTTTATTGGTTAGTTTACCTACGTTTTTAGTATAAGTTGCAAAGCCAGTTGTTTCAGGAACCGGAACATTTAATAATAAACCTGTAGTTTTCTTATTGTAATAATCTAATGTACCGTTAATTCTATCCTTTATAAATCCAAAATCCAAACCAACATCTAACTGAGCTGTTTCTTCCCATCTTAAGTCTGGATTTCTAATTTGTAAAGGAATCTGACCTGCTGAACCAGCATAAGAACCATTTCCACTATACAGTCCTCTTGAAGGAAAATTCCCGATTTCTGAGTTACCTGTTAAACCGTAACTAGCTCTTACTTTTAAGAAACTTAATGTGGTATTGTTTTTCAAGAAATCTTCTTGACTCATTATCCAACCCACTGATCCTGCAGGGAAGAATCCATATCTGTTACCAGAACCGAATCTCGAAGAACCATCATATCTTGCACTAAAAGAAACTAAATACTTGTTATTGTACTTGTAGTTTGCTCTAAAGAAATAGGATAAAAAACTAAAAGAAGTCTCGGAACTATTACCGGCAGTAATTGATGCTGCACTTGCTACCTTTTTATAGGAATCACTTGGGAATTCTTCCCCGGTAGTCGAATTTGATTGTAATGTTTGCTTTTGATAACTTGTGCCTAAAACAGCATCAATTGTATTCTTAGAACCAATAGTTTTAGCATAAGATAAGAAATTATTGGTGTTTAAATTTACCAAGAAATCCCCTGCATTATAACCTGAACCATTTCTAACACCCGTATTTCTGAATGTTAAAGTACCGTAATAGTTTTCTTCGTTTTGATTGATATTGTCAACTGAAAAATCTGTTGTGAATTTTAAATCCTTAGATAATTTAACGTTGGCAAATATCTTTCCGATGTTTCTATAAACTTTTGTTTTATAGAATGCATTGTCGACACTTAGTAAAGGATTATAATAAACTGGAAAATTGGTTGCAGCTCCTGGCAAACTTCCACTCAACAAGCCAGATCTTGGATCAATCACTGGAGTAATTGGGGATAAAGCAACAATTTGAAATGGAGTAGAGAATGCATTGTCATTAGAAACTCTATTATTTACGCTATTGCTCACATTTAAGTTTAACCCGATATCAATAAAATCAGTTGCCTTATGAGTCAAATTAATTCTTCCAGAGTATCTTTTATAACCATTCGCTACAATGATACCATCTTGATCTAAATATTGACCTGAAATAAAGAAAGTAGTTTTGTCATTACCTCCAGAAAGATTCAAATCGTATTGCTGAATTACAGGACTTTTCTGAAAAGCTAAAGATTCCCAATCTGTATTTACTTTATAAGTTTGATAATCTGTATTTCCTGCAGAATAACGAGTTAATCTACTCTCAACAAAAGATGAATAATCAGCTTTAGCATCGGTTAAAGTATTGTAAAAACCTGAAAGGAAATCTTGCATAGCAGCACCATCGCCTGCCCTTCTTTCAATTTTAACATAATCTTCGGAGTTTAAAAATTCTCTATGACCTGTAGGAGAACTCACGCCACCAAAAGCGCTGAAAGATATCTTTGATTGACCAGCTTTACCTTTTTTAGTGGTAATTAAAACGACACCATTAGATGCCCTTGCGCCATAAATAGCTGCTGCAGATGCATCTTTCAAGACTTCAATAGATTCGATATCGTTTGTGTTAATGTCTGCTAATGGGTTTGTTGAAGCAGATGTACTAGATAAATTGGATGTTGCGATAACAATTCCATCTACAACGTATAAAGGCTCGTTTCCTGCAGATACTGATGCTGATCCACGAACTCTAACCTTTATTCCTTGCCCTACTTTACCATTTTGAGATTCTACAAAAACACCAGTTGCTTTTCCTTGTAAAGCTGATTCAAAACTTGTAACTGGAACATTTTCTAAATCTTTAGCATTTACTTGAGTAACAGATCCTGTTAAATCTTGTTTAATTTGTGTTCCGTAACCCACAACTACAACTTCAGAAAGTTGTTTCTTGTTTTCTTCAAGTCCAACATTTACAACTGTATTAACAGCTGCTTCCAAATCCTTAAACCCGATGTAACGAAAATTCAAAGTCCTGGCAATGCTAGGAACTGATAATTTAAAATTTCCGTTCACATCTGTTTGGGTACCGATTTTGGTGTTACCTTTAACGGTTACACTTACTCCTGGGAGTGGAAGACCGTCGGATGCCGATGTCACCTTTCCTGTAATGGTTTTATCCTGGGCAAATGCCACTGAAACCATTAAAAAGCATATTAAAAAATAGCTTAGTAATTCTTTTTTCATACAAATTTGTTGGGTTAAAGTATGAAGATACTAAGAAGTTTATAATAGAACAAAAAACTTCTTATATTTTTGAAAATTTATGATTAAAAAAATTGAATAATTACAAAATCCCTAATCCAAAATTAGCATAATTTGATTTTTCTCTACTTTGTCACCTTCTTTTATCTGAATTTTCTTTATTTTAATGTCAGCTGGCGCTTTTATCATGTTTTCCATCTTCATGGCTTCTAAAATTAGAAGATTATCTCCTTTTTTTACATCTTCCCCCTCTTTAGCAATAATTTTAAGGACTAAGCCAGGCATTGGGGCTTTTATTTCTTTAATTTTAACAGAGTTTAGGTTTTCAAGTCCTAAATTTTTTAATAACTCATCAAATTGATCTCTAATATCTAAATTATAGTTGTTTTGATTCACCTTGATAACCATTTTCTTTTCGGCCTCATCAATATTTACCAATTCAGCTAAAAAAGATTGATGTTTATAAATCAGATGGAATCTTTTATCGTCAATTCTCTTAAAATCAATGTTAATAAGATCGTCATCTAAAAAAATCTCTCCGTTTTTGTTATCTGTCTTAAAATTAAATTTCTGATTTACCTTTATTTGATACATTTCTATTGAGTTAAAACATATTGAATTAAATTAGATCCCATTTTTAAGGCTTCTTGTCTTTTTGCCTGTGTGTCTTCGGGATAAGTCCCAAAATCTTCCCAACCATTTCCTAAGTCACATTCATAATCATAAAAACAAATCATTCTACCTTTATAAAATAAAGCAAATGCCTGAGGACGTTTGCCATCGTGTTCGTGAATTTTAGGCAATCCATTTGGAAAATTAAACTTTTGATGAAAAATTGCATGTGTAGGAGGAAGTTCTACAAAATCCAATTCCGGGAACACCTTTTTCATCTCTGTTCTAATAAACTTATCCAACCCATAATTATCATCAATATGCAAAAAACCACCGCCAATTAAATATTTTCTTAAGTTTTGGGTTTCCTGAGTTGTAAAAACAACGTTTCCATGTCCTGTCAAAAAAACAAAAGGATAGTTGAATAACTCACTACTCCCTACTTCAACTATTGCATCTTCAGCCGCAATATTAGTTCCTAAATTTTGATTGCAAAAAGAAATTAGATTGGGCAAGGCTGTTCGATCAGCATACCAATCTCCACCGCCGTTATATTTTAGTTTTGCGATTTTATAAGTAGCCGCTTTGAAAGACGTAAAAAGTAGAAAGTAAAAAGTAAAAAGTAAGCCAACGAATAAAAAGGTGATCTTTTTAACTTTTGACTTTTGACTTTTGACTTTTGACTTTATCATCTGTTTAAATAATTGATTTCGAAACAGGCTTGCAATGCTGCGGTCTCTGTTCTTAGCCTGCTTTCTCCTAAAGTTAGGGGAACAAATCCATTTTGCAAAGCCAATTCTATTTCATCTGGCGAAAAGTCACCCTCGGGGCCAATTAATATTATATAATTACCCTTCACTTCAAAGTCCTTTACTAAACTTTGTTTTTCTCCATCTTCGCAGTGAGCTATAAATTTTTTATCGGCTTTCGCCAGATGGATAAACTCTTTAAAATTTTTTTGGGGATTTAAACTCGGGTGATAAGCTTTTAAGGATTGCTTCATTGCTGAGGTGATGATTTTGTTTGAACGTTCAATCTTAATTTCTTTTCGTTCAGAATGTTCACAAATAATTGGTGTTATTTCATCAATTCCTATTTCTGTTGCCTTTTCTAAAAACCATTCGAAACGATCAATATTTTTTGTTGGTGCTACCGCGATGTGTAAATAATGATTACGCTTAGCAAACTCCTTTTGGATATTTAAAACTTTTAGAGTCGTTCTTTTGGGATGATCATCGATGATTTCAGCTAAATAAAACCCTCCAATGCCGTCAATTAAATTAACCTGATCTCCATTTTTTAATCTTAAAACCCTAATGCAATGCTTACTCTCCTCCTCATCCAACTGATAAAATTCGGCTTGAATATTTGGGGTGTAAAATAAATGCATAAAACTTTAGTGATTGTTTATCTGATCTTCCTCTTCTATTAAAAGTTGCAGTTTAACAGATTCTATGTTTTGATCTACTTTTTTAAGAATGGTAAAGCTGTAGCCATTGAATTCTTTAATTTCACCCACTTCTGGGATCTTACCAAAAATCTCACTTAATAACCCCACGACAGTATCGTAATCTTCATCTTCTGGTAAATCATGAGGAAGAAACTCATTCACATCATACACCGTGGCAGATGCCGTTACGATAAACTCATTATCAGAAACTTTCTCTACCAAAGGTTTTTCCTCATCATATTCATCCTGGATATCTCCTACTAATTCCTCTACAATATCCTCTAAAGTAACCATTCCAGCTGTCCCACCAAACTCATCTAAAACAATAGCAATTTGAATGCGCTTTAATTTTAATTCAGCCATCAAATCATTAATTTTTTTAGATTCTGGGACGAATAACGGTTTTCTTAAAATATCTTGTAAATTGAACTTTCCATGTTTAACAATCAGTGATAAAATATCTTTTGCATGTACAATCCCTACAATTTTATCGATTGTTTCATCGTAAACAGGGATTCTTGAATATCCTTCAGAAATAATAGTGTCTAATAATTCCTCTTGCGTAGCTCCAACTTCTATTGCAGAAATTTTAGTTCGAGGAACCATGATGTTTTTCACCACTCGTTCGTTAAAATCAAAAACATTTTTGATCAACTCATGCTCTGCTTTATCTAAAGCTCCTGACTCTTTTCCTTGATCTAATAGGTATTGTAATTCTTCAGATGAATGAATGTTATCGTGTGCGTTATCCGTTCTGATGCCAAATACCATAAGAATAATATTAGCCAAACCGTTCAGCACCCAAATAAATGGACGAAAAATTAAATAGAAAAACTGTAATGGTAGAGCAATAGACATGGTTGTTGCAACCGGTCTCTGAATAGCCAAAGACTTTGGCGCTAACTCTCCGAAAGTAATATGCAATATGGTAATGATAGTAAAGGCAACACCCAAGCCCATGTTATGAGCAATAGTGGAAGAAATATCAATGTTGAAAAATAAAAAGATATTTAAAACCAAATTAGTCATTACTTCTTCACCAACCCAACCTAAACCCAAAGATGCTAAAGTGATACCCAACTGCGTTGCTGCCAAATAACCATCTAAATGTTCGGTCATGTGTTTAGCTATACCGGCAACTTTACTCCCCGTTTTTACTTTAATTTCAATTTGCGAGCCCCTTACTTTAACAATAGCAAACTCCGCGGCAACAAAAAAACCATTCAGTATAACCAAGAAAATGGTTAAAAAAATATGAAAGCCACTTATTTCGAGATGGGGGTCCATTTTATTATTTATTATTAAAAGTTTTATTGTATAATTCTATACTTTCTTCAATCACTTTATAGGCATAACGCTTACCTAAAAGATGCTCTATGGTCACGTTCTTTTCTTCCAATGCCTTATAATCTTGGAAAAATCTAACAATCTCTTTCATTGCATGAGGAGGTAACTCATCCAACTCTTCGATATAATTAACAGACATGTCGTTTTTTGCTACCGCGATGATTTTATCATCTTGCTCACCATTATCCACCATGTGCATTACACCAATCACTGTAGCCTCTATCATTGACATTGGATAAACATCTGCAGAACAAAGAACTAAAATATCTAATGGATCATGATCATCACAGTAGGTTTGCGGAATGAAACCATAATTTGCAGGATACATTACTGACGAAAATAAAATACGGTCTAATCTTAATAAGCCAGTTTCCTTGTCAATCTCGTATTTTGCCTTTGATCCCTTGGGAATTTCAATAATTGCGGTTACATTTTTTGGAGAATCTTCTCCTGGTGAAATGGAGTGCCACGGATGATGTTCAGTCATTGTCTATATCTTGTGTAATATCAGATTCTGATTTATTAACTATACTCTTTTTAAAGAAAGCAATTATCAATGGGATAGTAGTTATGGTGATAAACCCCAAAATGATATAACTAACGTATTGATCTATTTCTTTTTCAAACTCACGACCTAAAAAATATCCAATGAGTGTAAGTGAGGATATCCATAAAACTGCTCCTGCAAAGTTAAAAAAAGCAAATCGTTTAATATCTAACCTTACCACTCCTGCAAATATAGGCGCAAAAGTACGTACAATGGGAACAAATCTTCCCATGATTAATGCAATAGCACCTTGTTTACGATAATATACCTCCGCTGCTTTCAAATATTTTTTCTTAAAAAAGAAAGTATCTTTCCTCTTGTATAGCATCGGACCTGTCCGATATCCGAACCAGTAGCCTACGAAATTCCCAGCAGTAGCTGCAAAAATCAATCCTAAAATCATAGTAAAAATTCCTACATCTAATCTTCCTGTTGCAACAAACATCCCAGCTAAAAACAAAAGATAATCTCCAGGCAGAAAGAAACCAAAGAATAATCCGGTTTCCGCAAAAACAACAAACAAAATAAAGTAGAACCCTCCTTTTTGAATGATTTGTTGTGCGTCAGAAAGTTTTGTTAGGTAGTCCCAGAATTCATGCATAGTTTCATTATAAAACTACAAATAATCTTGCAGTTTTATAATTAAAGGATTTTTAAAAAAGATTGGTAATTAAAGACGGGTAAATCCCTAAAATAATAGTTGCTACGGCTGACAAGCTTAACACCAACTGAAAATATCCAGGAGTTATCAATTCTTTACCTTCTGCATCTTTGAAATACATCGATACAATTACTCTAAAATAGTAGAATATGCCAATCATCGCATTCACAATTGCCAGTACAATTAACCAAGTATGATATTGTTGTAAAGCTGTAGAAAACATAAAGAACTTTCCAATAAATCCTGCTGTTAATGGAATACCGGCTAATGATAACATCGCTATGGTTAAAACAAAAGCTAAAAACGGATTCTTTTTACTTAAGCCATTAAAACTGTCGAAATTCTCGCCTCCGGTTTGATCTTTCACTATTATTAACACTCCAAAAGCGATAATAGAAGCCAATGAATAAGCAGAAGCGTAAACAAATACCGAGTTGATAGAAGTACTTCCTAAAGCTACAATGGCGAAAAGCATATAACCTGCATGAGAAATACTAGAGAATGACAGCATTCTCTTAAAATTACTTTGATATAATGCTGTAATATTTCCAATAAATAAAGTAAGGATGGTAATCACCAATAAAGTTGGCATCCAGAAATCTGCTAAAGGAGCAAAACACATGGCAAATAAACGAAGGAAAGCTGCAAAACCCGCTGTCTTCACAACCGTTGACATGAATGTTGTGATTAAAGTCGGAGAGCCTTCATATACGTCTGGTGTCCAAAAGTGGAAAGGTGCTGCGCCAATTTTAAAAGATAAGCCAACAATCATTAAAATAATCCCTACGTAAAACATAGGATCAATTCCTGCTGGTCTATCAATGACATATTGAGCAATCACACTCATATCAAATGAATGAGAAGCGCCATAAATTAATGCAATACCAAACAATAAAAATCCGGTAGAGAAAGCCCCCATTAAAAAGTATTTTAAAGCTGCTTCATTTGATGCAAAATCTCTCTTTTTGATACCCGCCAAAATGTATAAACTTACTGACATGATTTCTAAGCCTACAAAAAGCATGGTAAGATTGTGATAAGAAACCATCACAATAATCCCCACAAGGGCAAAAAGAATAATGGTGTAATATTCAGCTACGTTGTCGCTGATTTTTTCGAAATAACCTTTTGATAATAAAAGGATAAGAATTGTAGAAACAATAGTTAATGAGGAGAAAGCAACTGCAAAATTATCAAACAGCATCATTCCACTATAAATAGCTGATGCACCACTATTCCACTCCATAATAGCGAGCACCAATGCACCTAATAAACCAATAATGGTTACTGGTAATAAAGCACTTTTTGCTTTAAATAATCCTAAATAAAGAACTACAATGGCTAAAATTGATATAACTATTAAAGAATTCATTCTTTTAATTAAAATGCTAATTTATTATTCACTTGTGAAATCAGACCGTTCACCGCAGCTTCTGAAATATGTAAAATGGGTTGCGGGTAAACTCCAATCACGATAATCAAAGTACAGATGATACTTAAAACCACCATCTCGCTTCCTCGAATGTCTTTGAAAGTGGATGTCAATTCGTTCAATTGTCCTTGCATCACATTCTTATACATCCTTAGCATGTAAACCGCTCCAAATATGATGGTTAATCCGGCTACGGCCGAAAACCACATTTCGTATTGGTAAATACCATTCAGTAATAAAAATTCTCCAATAAAACCATTTGTTAATGGAAGAGCCACAGTTCCTAATATGATAATCAAAAAGGCAATCGCAAACTTTGGAGCTATTTTAGCAATTCCTCCCATGTTCGCAATTTCACGAGTTTGCGACCTATTGATGATGATATCCATGATGAAGAATAAACCTATCACATTTATTCCGTGATTTAACATTTGAATCATCGCCCCTTGAACACCCGCAGCATTCCATGCAAAAACACCTGCAGCAATTAGTCCAACGTGAGCAATAGAAGAATAAGCTACTAAACGCTTGATATCCTTTTGCGTAAAAGCAATGATGGATGCATAAACGATCCCGATGATGGATAAGATAATTGCTAATTCTTTCCATTGCATAAAACCTAGCGGAACTATTGGAATCAACCACCTAATGACCCCATAAATGCCCATCTTCAGCATGATACCAGCTAAAAGCATAGTTCCCATTGTTGGAGCTTCTGTATAAGTGTCGGGTTGCCAAGTGTGGAAAGGAAATATCGGCATCTTTATCGCGAAAGCTAAAAAGAAGCACCAAAATAACCAACCTTGTGTTACTACATCTAGATTCAAAGAATAAAAAGCATCAATATCGTAAGTGTTTCCTGGAGTTTGTAAATGAAGATAAATGATCCCTAAAAGCATAAATAAAGAACCTGCAAAAGTGTAAATGAAAAATTTCATGTTTACACGGATTCTATCTGCACCGCCCCAAATGGCGCAAATGAAATAAATTGGAATTAATGCTGCTTCCCAACCTACATAAAATAAGAAAGCGTCTAATGCTGTGAAAACCACCAATAAGCCTGATTGCATGAATAAAATCAATGCAAATAATGCTGAAGAATTTTTAAACTCTCGGCTAAAGCCCGATAAAATAATTAGCGGAACAAGACCAGTAGTTAAAAGCACCATAATCATGCTGATTCCATCAATACCTGCTTTGAAGTTGATCCCCAATTGTGGAATCCAAGCAAAATCGACAACAAACTGTCGGCTTGCATCAGCTTGAAAGTGAGTTAACAACACTAAAGAATAGGCTAACGTAATCAAAGAGCTGATGAGTGCTGTTTGCTTTGCGTAGTTTTTATTCAATAGACAAACTATTGAACCCAAAAGAGGAAAAAATAATACGATTAATAAATTCATCTATCTCTTTAATTCAGAATCTTAAAATTTAAAAAAACTATATATCAATATTCCCAACACACCAATCACCATAGCAAAAATATAAAAACCTACATTTCCGGTTTGTAGCAATCTTAATCCTTTACTGGCTTCCATAGAGCCTTTTCCTAAATCATTTACGAAACCATCAATACCTGCTTTGTCTACTATTTTATAGAAAAATTCTGAAATTACGTCTAATGGTTTTTGAATAATAGCTGAGTAAAGCTCATCAAAATAAAACTTATTGTAGGATATTTTAGCCAAAACTGATCTCTCTTCACTATCGGCTAATGGAACATGACTATTTTTGATATACTTCACATAAGCATAGATGATGGCGATTACTACGCCTGCCACTGATATTCCCATCAACATATACTCGGTTGAATGACTCAATTCGATGACTGACAATCTAGATGTAGAAGCTTCAAAAACTGGAGCTAAATAATATGATAACCAATGTCCGCCGCCTAATACTTCTGGAACTCCAATAAAGCCCCCAACAACGGATAGAATTGCTAATATCATTAAAGGAATTGTCATGGAAACTGGTGATTCATGTAAGTGATGTTTTTGTTCTTCGCTTCCGCGGAAATCACCCCAAAAAGTTAAAAACATCATTCTGAACATGTAGAAAGCAGTCATCATAGCTCCTAAAACTCCAATAATCCAGAGGATTTTATTTTCTTCATAAACATGAGCTAAGATTTCATCCTTAGAGAAGAAACCTGCAAATGGAGGTAGTCCAGAGATGGCTAAAGTACCCATCAACATGGTGAAGAATGTAATTGGCAATTTCTTTTTCAATCCCCCCATTTTGCGCATATCCTGCTCATCACTCATAGCGTGAATGACAGAACCCGCTCCTAAAAATAATAAAGCTTTAAAGAAAGCATGTGTTAATAGGTGAAAGAAAGCGCCTGTGTAAGCTCCAACGCCTAATCCTAAAAACATATAGCCCAACTGAGAAACAGTTGAATAGGCTAATACCTTTTTAATATCTGTTTGAGTTAAAGCAATAATTGCAGCTACGATTGCTGTTGCTAATCCAATAACAGCAATGATGCTCATGGTTACCGGGGATAGCGTAAATAAAATATTCGATCTTGCAATCATATATATCCCTGCGGTTACCATCGTAGCAGCGTGTATCAATGCTGAAACTGGAGTTGGACCGGCCATTGCATCGGGTAACCAAGTAAACAAGGGTAATTGTGCTGATTTACCGACAGCGCCAACAAATAATAATATCGTAATTAATGTTAAAGTCGCATCGCCTGAAACCATTCCTTGTGCTTGAGGGAAAATCTGAGCGAATGAAACACTTCCAAAAGTGGTAATGATTAAAAAAACTCCTATAAGGAATCCTAAATCACCAATTCTATTCATGATGAAAGCTTTTTTGGCAGCATCGGCGTAAGCGCCATTTGTATACCAAAAACCTATCAATAAATAAGAGCTTAATCCAACACCTTCCCATCCAATAAACATGATGACATAGTTTGATCCCAATACCAATAAAAGCATAAAGAATATAAACAGATTAAGGTAAGAGAAAAACTTACCAAAACCTTTGTCATGGCTCATATAGCCAGTTGAATAAATGTGTATCAATGACCCAATTCCGGTGATAATCAATAGCATTAAAATACTCAATTGATCTATCTGGAAAGAGAAAGGAATATCAATGTTTCCAACTTTTATCCAATCAAAAAGATGGATAATGGCTGGGGTTGATCCGTTGAATTCAAAAAAGATTCCTAAACTTACTGCAAAAGAGGCTAAAACAGCAAGACTTGCAATGGTGCCTATTGCAGCTTTAGGTAAAATATTTCTGCCTAATCCACAAATAAGGAATCCGATAAAGGGGAATAAAGGAATTAACCAAACTAAGTCTATCATCTAGCTATATAAAAATTTACCACTTTAATCTGTTTAATATATTGATGTCTATAGAACTGGTGTTTCTATAAACCATCACAATAATTGCTAACCCAACTGCTACTTCTGCTGCTGCCAAAGCCATGATAAAGAACACGAATACCTGGCCTGATGCATCTCCGCTGTAAGCAGAAAATGCGGTTAATAATAAGTTTACGGAGTTCAACATTAATTCTATCGACATGAAAATGATGATAGCGTTTCTTCTAATTAAAACCCCTATAACACCAATAGAAAATAGAATTGCACTTAATAAAATGTAATGATTAAGTGGAACTACTTGAATGGTTGACGTAATACTATCCATTTTGAGTTCTTTTATCTTTTTTAGCTAATAATACCGCACCCACCATCGCTGATAGTAATAATATGGATGAAATTTCGAACGGCAACAAAAATTCACTAAATAATACTTTACCTAAATTACCTACCAATCCAATCTGCGTATTTGTGGTAGTTGAAACGGCTGTAGTTTGCATTGCCTTAATAGCGCCTATCAGAGTGACTAATAAAGTACTACCTGCAATTACACCCGCAATTTTTAAAATATTAGATTTCATTGGCTCGGTTTCTTTATTCAAATTCATCAACATCAATACAAAAAGGAAAAGCACCATGATAGCTCCCATGTAAACAATAAAGTTTACCACAGCAAGAAACTGGGCATTCAATAAAATGTAATGAATAGTGAACGTGAAAAAAGTTGCAATGAGATAAAGAACGCTGTACACCGGATTTTTAGTGAAAATCACTAAAAGTGAGAATAAGATGGACAGGAATGCGACTAAGTAAAATAAACTCATCTGTTATGATCTGCAATTACCTTTTGTGAAGCGCAAAGGTAAAATTTTTGCTTAATTTATATTAATAAAAACCTAAAACTAAACTGTTGCTCCTTTTAAAGCCTCTAACTCACTGATAGGCATCTCTACCAATTTATCTTTCCCGTAAATAAAATCTTTACGTAAATAATCTGCCGGAACAATTGGACCGTCTAAATAAATAGCTTCTTTAGGGCAGGCTTCTTCGCACAAACCGCAGAAAATACACCGCAACATGTTTATTTCATAAACTGCTGCATATTTTTCTTCCCTATATAAGTGCTCTTCGCCTTTTTCGCGTTCTGCAGAAATCATTGTTATGGCTTCTGCTGGGCAGGATAATGCACATAAACCACAAGCAGTACAACGCTCTTTACCATTTTCATCTCTTTTCAAAGAATGCATCCCTCTCCAGTTTTCTGAAAATTCTCTTTCTTGTTCAGGATAAAAAGTAGTTTCCTTTTTCTTAAACATGTGCATAAAAGTAATGCCCATTCCTCTAAAAATAGCAGGGAGATATATTCGCTCCCAGAAATTCATCGGTTTCTGTTCTAATACTTTTTTTCTACCACTTAATGATTCCATATCGCCTAAGCCTCAACTTAATCCTCTCCAAAGGAGAGGTAATTTATTATAATTTATCTACAATAGTAATTACCACTGCGGTAATCACGATGTTCGCAATTGCCAAGGGGATTAGCACTTTCCATCCCAAATCCATCAACTGATCATATCGAAAACGAGGAACTGTCCAACGTACCCACATAAAGAAGAAAATGAAAACAAATATCTTTAAAAACATCACCGCCACACCTACTAAAGGTCCCCAAGTCGCTCCTAAAGCTCCGTTTACTAAATCCATTCCAGGATAATTGTATCCTCCAAAATAGATAGTTACCATTACCGCTGAAGAAACAAACATGTTGATATATTCGGCAAACATGTAGGCGCCCATTTTAAAAGCAGAATATTCTGTATTGTAACCTCCAATCAATTCAGTCTCACATTCTGGTAAATCGAAAGGCATACGGTTAGTCTCTGCGAAAGCGCACACCAAAAATATTAAAAAACCTAAAGGTTGATAAATGATATTCCAATGCCAACCATGCTGCTGTTCTGCTAATTCTCTGAAACTTAAAGTATTTGAAACCAATAACAGAGCGATGATAGATAACCCCATTGCAATTTCATAACTAATATTTTGCGAAGCACCACGAATAGCACCCATTAAAGAATATTTATTATTGGATGCCCAACCACCAATCATGATGCCATAAACACCCAATGAAACAACTCCAAAAATATACAAGATACCGACATTAATGTCTGCAACTTGTAATGGAACAACCCTACCAAAAAGCTCTATATTTTGCCCAAAAGGAATGACTGCAGTTCCTAAGAAAGAGACTAGTAAAGCCAAAGATGGACCGGCAATGAACAACCATTTGTTGGATCCGCTAGGTATAATCTCTTCTTTAAAGAACATTTTCCCACCATCAGCTAATGGTTGTAATAAACCGAAAGGTCCGGCTCTGTTTGGGCCCACCCTGTCTTGCAAAAATGCTGCAACTTTTCGCTCAGCATAGGTTGAGTACGCTGCAACAGTTAGTGTAGCCACGAATAGAATGGTGACTAACAGTAATTTTTCAACTAAAAAAGCTATTTCCATTATAGTTTAGTGGCCCTTTCAAATTCTTCCTTATTTGCCGCCTGCAGTGTTAAATTCGTTTTTACAACGGCAGCTGGTTGTAATTCTTCGTAATGATTTGAGTTAATTACAGATTGACGAGAAACTTTCCTTGGACCTTCAATCACCCAATCATTAGTTGCTTTTTTGTCGAAACGACAAGTGTTACAAATAAATTCCTCTGCTTCACCAAATTCGTCTTTTCTAGCAGTTACACGTAAAACTTCTTCTCCTTTATACCACAAAGTTACTTTTCCTGAACAAGTTAGGCAATCTCTGTGCGCTTCTACAGGTTTTGTGAACCAAACCCTGTTTTTGAAACGGAAAGTTTTATCTGTTAAAGCTCCAACGGGGCAAACATCAATTACATTTCCTGAGAAATCATTATCTACTGCCTTTTGAATATAGGTGGAAATTTCAGCATGGTCGCCTCTTCCTAAAATACCGTGAACACGGTTTTCTGTAATCTGATCAGCAACATAAACACAACGATAGCACAAAATGCAACGCGTCATGTGTAACTGAATTTTATCTCCAATATCTATTTTTTCGAAAGTTCTACGGTCAAATTCATACCGAGTAGCTTCAGCACCATGTTCGTAAGCTAAATCTTGTAAGTGGCATTCTCCAGCCTGATCACAAATTGGACAATCCAAAGGATGATTAATTAATAGCATCTCAACTACTCCTTTTCTCGCTTCTACCACTTCAGGAGAGGTAATATTTTGAACTTCCATTCCATCCATTACATTGGTACGGCAACTTGCTATCAATTTAGGCATCGGGCGAGGATCTTTTTCAGAACCTTTACTAACCTTCACTAAACAAGTACGGCATTTACCTCCACTACCTTCCAGCTTTGAGTAATAACACATTGCTGGTGGTACAATATCCCCACCTATCTGACGAGCTGCATTTAAAATGCTTGTTCCCGGCTCAACTTCTATCGGAATTCCGTCTATCGTTACTTTTATTTTATCAGCCAATTTTAAAACTTTTTAAAATGTACTTTAAATATTTTCAATTATGCTTCCGTTAGAACTGGCAATGGATCAGCATAATGAGCTAAGCCATAATTTTGTGTAACCGCTAATTGCGGATTGCTAACATGCCACTCAAACTCGTCTCTAAAATGACGAATCGCACTTGCTACTGGCCAAGCCGCAGCATCGCCTAATGGACAAATCGTATTTCCTTCAATTTTCTTAGCAACATCTACTAATAGATCCATGTCGCTCATTTTGCCATGACCATATTCTAAACGGTGCAAAACTTTTTCCATCCATCCAGTTCCTTCACGACAAGGTGAACATTGTCCACAAGATTCGTGATGGTAGAAACGAGCAAAATTCCAGGTATTTCTTACGATACACTGTTCTTCATCATAAGCTATAAAACCACCTGAACCTAACATGCTTCCTGTTTCAAAACCACCATCAGAAAGAGACTCGTAAGACATTAATCTTTTCTCTCCGTTAATGGTATTTAATATCAAATTAGCAGGTAAAATGGGCACAGAAGACCCCCCAGCAACTACTGCTTTTAGTTTTTTTCCGTTTGCAATTCCACCACAATATTCATCAGAATAAATGAAATCTTCCACAGTCACACCCAACTCAATCTCATAAACTCCAGGCTTCTTTACATTTCCGCCTGCTGAGATTAATTTAGTTCCAGTTGAACGACCAATACCGATTTTCGCATATTCTTCGCCACCATCATTGATAATTGGAACAACTGCTGCAATAGATTCAACATTGTTAACCACTGTTGGGCAACCGTATAATCCTGCAATTGCCGGGAAAGGAGGTTTAATTCTTGGATTTCCTCTTTTTCCTTCTAATGATTCTAATAGAGCCGTTTCTTCTCCACAGATATAAGCCCCGCCACCAGGCTGAACGTATAACTCTAAATCATAACCAGAACCTAATATATTTTCACCTAAAAATCCTGCTGCTTTAGCTTCGGCGATTGCTTTTTCTAAAATACGGATCTGAGGCATCATTTCACCTCTTACATAAATGTAACTCGTGTTCGCTCCTAAAGCATAACTCGCTACAATCATTCCCTCAATTAAAGCATGAGGAATATTTGTCATCAAATAGCGGTCTTTAAAAGTACCTGGTTCAGATTCATCTGCGTTACAAACCAAATAACGTGGCACACCTTCTGGCTTAGCCAAAAAACTCCATTTCATCCCAGTAGGAAAACCTGCTCCACCACGTCCGCGTAAACCAGATTTCTTCACTTCTTCTACCACATCATCAGTCGACATGGTTTTGATTGCTTTTTCAACAGCCCTATAGCCACCTTTTTCACGGTACACTTTTAGGGTGTTGATTCCTGGTACGTTAATGTGTTCTAGTAATAATTTGCGACCCATGTTATTTTAGATTTGAGATGTGAGTATTGTCTATGGAGACTTAATAAAACCTCTTAGTCAAAACCTCAATCTTTTGTGTCTTATAATTTTTTTTGATGTGATATTTAGCCATATTATAATGGTCTCAATTCTCATATCGGTAAACTTAATTCTTCTTTTTCAACTCTTCAATCAATTGATCTACAGATTCTTTTGTCAAATTCTCGTGAAAAGTATATTCAGGACCGATTTGTAGAACTGGAGCATAACCGCATGCTGCCAAACATTCTACTCCGCGATAGCTGAATAAACCATCTGCAGTCACTTCTCCTTCTTTTACACCTAGTTTCTCACTAATATAATCAGCAATTTTTTCGGCGCCAACTATGTTACAAGGTCCTGTACGGCATATTTCCAACACATATTTACCTTGAGGTCTCATGAAGAACATGGTATAAAACGTTGCTACTTCATACACCTCAATGGATTGAATGTCTAAAAATTCAGCAACTTTATCCATTGCCTCAGGACTTAACCAACCATAAACCGCCTGCACTTCATGTAAAATGGGCAGCAAAGCTGATTTTTGTTTTCCATCAGGGTAACGACCAACAATATCACCGAATTTATTTAATAAATCCGCAGAGAAATTAACCTCTTGCTTTTCTTCTACTCTAAGCATCTAACTCTCCTGCTATTACGTTCAAACTAGACATATTTATAATGGCATCAGACAATAACATTCCACGACTCATTGGCGCGTACATCTGATAATTGATGAAACTTGGACGACGGAAATGCAAACGATAAGGCGTTCTTCCTCCATCATTAATTAAATAAAACCCCAACTCTCCATTACCGCCTTCAACAGCATGGTAAACTTCAGTTTTTGGAGTATCCACCTCACCCATCACAATTTTAAAATGATAGATTAAGGCTTCCATATTATTATAAACTTGTTCTTTCGGAGGTAAATAGAACTCAGGAACATCCGCATGGAAAACACCTTTAGGTTCTTTTTTTAATTTCTCCATGGCTTGCTCAATAATTCTTAGGCTCTGCCACATTTCTTCGTTTCGCAAAATGAAACGATCGTAAACATCTCCGGTTGTCCCTACAGGGATTTCAAAATCAAAATCTTGATAAGAAGAATAAGGCTCATTTACACGCACATCATAATCAACACCTGTTGCTCTTAAAATTGGCCCACTCCAGCTATAATTCATTGCAGTTTCGGGATCAACAGCACCAACACCTGATGTACGTTCTATAAATATTCTATTCCTGTTAAAAAGAGTTTCAAACTCCTTTAAAATAGGCGGGAATTTTGCTAAAAATTTCTCAATCTTAGCGAAAGCGATATCATTGAAATCTCTTTCGAAACCACCAATTCTACCAATATTTGTTGTTAATCGAGCGCCACATATTTCTTCAAAAATCTCATAAATATGTTCTCGTTCTTCCATTAAGTATAAGAAACCAGAAAAAGCACCAGTATCTACTCCTAAAATTCCATTACAAATTAAATGATCAGTAATACGACTCAACTCCATAACAATTACACGAAGATAATCTACTCTTTTAGGCATTTCAACACCTAATAGTTTTTCTACTGTCATGTGCCAGCCCATGTTATTGATAGGGGACGAACAATAGTTCAATCGATCTGTTAATGGGGTGATTTGGTAAAATGGACGATGTTCAGCAATTTTTTCAAATGCTCTATGGATATAACCAATGGTAGAAACCCCACTCACAATCCGCTCACCATCCATTTGTAACACATTTTGGAATACACCATGTGTTGCCGGATGGGTTGGCCCAAGGTTTAAAGTCGTTAAATCTCCTTGAGGATCATTATCTGTGTAAACCGGACGATTTGGAGTGATATCTGTTATAAAATTGCTCATTTATGATACTTAACGTCCAAAGAAAAAATCTTTTTTATCTACTCTATTCGGGTCTTCTAAAGCATATTCTTTACGCATCGGGAAAACTGTCATGTCATCCACATTTAAAATCCTTACTAAATTAGGATGGCCTGAAAATTGAATTCCATAAAAATCAAAAGTTTCTCGCTCCATCCAATTAGCCCCTTCCCAAAGAGAAGTAGCTGTAGGAACTGTTGGATTAGAAACAGTAACAAAAACTTTGATTCTTACTCTCACATTGTTTACAAAGCTATGTAAATGATAAACTACCGCTAAGGCTTTTTCCTTTTCAGGATAATGAACAGCAGTTATATCAGTCAGGAAATTAAATTTCAAGATTGAATCGTTCTTCAAAAAACTTAAAACTTCGTGAATATATTCTACTGCAACTTCGAAAGTCAGCAGTCCAAAAGGCTCTGAAAGAGAAGTGATTTTCTCTCCGAATTGAGTGCTTAATTTCTGTGTAAGCTGTTGATTTGATATCTTACCCATTACTGGATTCCGTATTTTGCTAATAATTGTGTGTATTCAGGAGAATCTCTTCTTCTTAAAGATTCGCTTCTTACCAAATCCTGAATTTTATTAAATCCATTGATGATGGCTTCTGGCCTTGGTGGACAACCTGGCACATAAACATCTACTGGAATAATTTCATCAATACCCTGTAAAACAGAATAGGTATCAAAAATACCTCCGCTTGATGCACAAGCTCCAACAGCAATTACCCAACGTGGCTCGGCCATTTGGATATAAACTTGTTTTAAAACAGGTGCCATTTTTTTTGCGATGGTTCCCATCACCATGAGTAAATCTGCCTGACGAGGAGAGAACGATGGACGTTCTGCGCCAAAACGGGCAAAATCATAATGCGAACCCATGGTTGCCATAAATTCGATTCCACAGCATGAAGTTGCAAAAGGTAAAGGCCATAAAGAATTTGCTCTAGCCATCCCAATCACTTTATCTAAAGAAGTGGCGAAAAAACCAGCTCCTTCTACTCCTGCCGGAGCCTCCGCTATTCTAATATCACTCATAAATTAATGTCCTTTAATGATAAAACTAAAAAGGCCCGCTGATGTTTCAGAAAGCCTCAAATTTATATCAAAATATCCCCTTTCAGCGTCATCTATTATTATTTAGAATAATTCTAAGATTAATCCCATTCTAAAGCCTTTTTCTTCACCACATAGATGAAACCCAATAAGAGCGTTCCCATGAAAATAAACATCTCTATTAAGCCATTTAATCCAAATTCTCTAAAGTTTACCGCCCAAGGGTACATAAAAATCACCTCTACATCAAACAATACGAACACAATTGCTACTACAAAATATTTGATAGAAAAAGGCTGACGAGCGTTACCTATTACTTCAATACCAGACTCAAAAGCAGTTAATTTTACATCGGTAGTTTTTCTTTTTGGCCCAATCATGTGGGTTAAAATCATGGTAAAGGTCACAAAACCTAATGCTACAATCAATTGTAAAATAATGGGTAAATAATTAATAGGGGTACTAACAGCTTCCATATTTAAATCTCTTGCTGCAAATATAGTGTAAACGGTACAATATGAAAAATATTGACTGTGTAAATTCTTAAATTTGATTAAAAAAGGAAATTTCTTTTGTCTTAGGTTAAACCAGCTTATCTTTACGTTACAAATCTGCTCCTTTTAGGCATGAGGGTTTTTACGCTTCCATCCCATTTATTTTAAATCAGCCATTGCTGCTATCTATAAATTTAACAGAGATTAATTATCTTTTCAAAATCAAATAACCTTTATTCAATTTATTTTGGACACCCGGCTCCGTATATATCAAATAATAATAGACTCCGTCTACCAAATCCACATTAGAATTAGTTAAAATTCCAACATTTGCCACGCCTTTGAATGATTTGTCCTCATTATTATAACCCTTTACTCTATACACTTCATTTCCCCAACGATTAAATATTACCACCTCATTATTTGGATATTTGCTGATGTTATAAATCACAAATTTCTCATTGCCTTGTCCATCTCCATTTGGAGACACTAAAGGATCAGGGCTGATATCTGGATTTTCTTCTGGTCCGGTTGGTAATGTTATTGGGTAAACATCATCTATAGTAATCAAAGAACCAGTTCCTATCAAAACAAAAGCTGTTGATGTTTTACTAATATTTACTATTGCTTGCTCACCTGGATCCTGCAAAGCATCATTTATAGCGTATAAATTAAATTTCTGAGTTGTAGTATCTTGTCCTGCAGGTATAGTGATGGTTAGGTAATTTCCAGTTAAGCTATAGTCTAAATTATTTTGTGCAGTACCATTAAAAACTAAATTTATAGTCACATCTTCTAGAATGGACTCTGTTAGTGTAGCAGTAATATCAATACCTTGACCCTCAGAAATAGTGGCTAATGTAGGTTTTAAGTTGACTGTTACAATTGGCTGAACAATTAGCTTTACGGTTGCATTATCACATAAACCGAAAGGATCACAAGTACGATAAGTATAGGTATCAATCCCCTTAAATCCATTATTTGGGGTATATGTAAAAGTACCATCTGGTTTAAAAAATATTACACCATGAGTTGGCTGTGTGATGATAGAATAAACCAATGGATCATTTTCTGGATCATAATCATTTACCGTTACTTTATTAATAAATGTTTTGTTTTTCTCAAGAACAAAGCGGTCATCTTCTGCAACAGGAGGATCATTCACTGGTATAATGATAATGGTTACTTTAGCAGTATCACACAAACCAGATGGGTCACAAACCTGATAATCAAACGTAATTACGCCGTTATCATTTGGGGCTGGAGTATACACAAAAGTTCCATCGGCATTAAATATGAGCGTTCCTCTAGCGGGTTGACTTAATGCTTTATAAGTTAATGGATCGTTTTCTGGGTCGCTATCGTTAGTTGCTACCGTTTGACTTAATGGGATATCCTCGGGAGTGGTAAAGGGATCATTGTTTGCAATTGGAGGATCATTAACACCTAAAACAGTAATGGTTACGGTTGCGAAATTAGATTCGATAGAGCCATCAGAAACTTGATATATAAATTTATCGACCCCATTGAAGTTCAAGTTTGGTGTATAAACGAATGAGCCTTCATTAGACAAACTAACTCTACCATTTAAAGTATTAAAATTAGTACGGTTGTCTATCATACTTCCTTTGGTTCCATTTGGAGCACCAACAGAAGATAACTCTACTTTAATCTGATCTTCATCTGGATCTGAATCGTTAACAACTACACCTGGGGTATTGATTGTTATTGGCGTATCTTCTAAAGTTTGATAATTATCATTATCCGCATTGGGAGCACAATTTCCAGGAAGAACATCTGCAATTAGGGAAAGCGAACAACCATTTGCATCTATCACTTTCAAGCTGTGTTTACCCGCAGCTAAAAAATTAATACTGCCGTTTCCAGGGATTTCCTTACCATCCCAAAAATATTGATAAGGACTTATTCCACCAGTAATCAAAGGTAATATGTTCCCATCTCTTGAAAACTTACAGGTCGTATTATTAATTTTTAATGTTCCCGCGAGTGGTTTAGGTTCAGTAATGATAAATGTTTTTTGCAAAGTACAACCATAAGCATCTTTTGCTGTATAAGAATAGGTTCCTGGTTTCAGGTTATTGATTTGCATTCCAGTTTGTCCATTACTCCATAGAACAGTATAAGGATCCTGCCCACCACTCGGTTTTAACTGAATACTGCCATCTCCAGCCCCAAAACATTTAACCTGATTGACAATATCTGTGATTTGAAGCGGTTGCAAAGGAGCAATCGTAACACTGATTTGGGCTGCACATCCAGATGCATCAGTTACATTCAATCGGTAAATACCGCCTGCTAAACCACTTAAATCTTCTGTTTGCTTTCCAATATTCCATAAATAAGAATAGGGTGATGTTCCCCCTTTAACCGTTACATTAATCTTACCAATTTGGTTTCCATAACACACATTATTTACATGGGTTTCTGTCAATGTCAAGGGTGCCGTAGGCTGTATAATACTAATACTCTTTTGAATTTGACATCCACTAGCATCGGTCACCATAACAGTATAAGTGCCTTCAACTAGGTTATTAGGATCTTGAATACTGCCTCCATTATTCCATAAATAGGCATAGGGTGCTAATCCACCATTAACTGTTATATCTATACTGCCCGTTGCGTCACCATAGCATGAAACATTTTGATGAGTTTCAGATATAGTTAAAGGTTTTAATGGTTGAGTGATTTGAATTAATTTTCTAACTGTACAACCATTTGCATCGCTAACCACAATTTGATAATTCCCGGCGTTAAGGCTAGAAATATCTTTAGTGGTTTGCCCACTATTCCAACTATAATTGTATGGTTCTGTACCTCCTGTTACCGACAGGTTTATACTCCCGGTATTTGATCCATAACATAATACGTTTTTATGGGATTCTGTTAAAGCTAGTGCTTCCAATGGTTGGCTTATAGTAACTGTCTTTTGTTCGCTACATCCATTGTCATCCGTAACCGTAACTATATAGTTACCTGCTAATAATGCGCTGATTACAGAAGTTTTAACTCCATTACTCCAGCTATAAGTATATGGCGCTTTTCCGCCCGTTACAGTTAAGTTTATCGATCCACTTGCCGTTCCATAACATACCACATCCTGATGGGTGGATGCAATCGCGATGGATGCTGCAGGTTGGATGATAATGATACTGTTACTAATTACACAACCATTATTATCTGTAGCTGTATAAGTATATTTTCCTGCCCCCAAATTAGACAAGTCTTCTGACGTCACTCCGTTACTCCATTTGACTGTATAAGGTAAAGTTCCACCACTTAGCTTCAAATCAATTGTTCCTGTATTTGATCCATAGCATTTTACATCTTGTTTGCAAGCTGCTACAGAAAGTAAAGTGGGTTGGGTGAGTATTATTGATTCTTTTGTAGTACAGCCATTGGCATCGGTTACAACTATTATATAAGTCCCTGCTACCAAATTATTTTGATCCTGAGTTAGTATCCCATTACTCCATTCATAACTGTAAGGAGCTGTTCCTCCTGTTATTGTGATGTCTATACTTCCAGTATTATCACCAAAGCAACTTATATCAGTATGTTTCTCACTTATTGATAAAGCTGTTGGCTCAGTGATGGTGGTGGTATAGGTCTTTATGCAGCCGCTTACATCTTTCACCGTGAAGGTATAAGTGCCTGCGGTTAGATTGGTAAAGGTATTGCTCGCTTGGAAGGTGGTTCCGTCTTTGCTGTAGGTATAAGTCCCTGTGCCTCCTGTCGCCGTTAAGGTTGCTGTACTTGTTCCGCCGTTACATAATATTGGTGTAGTGGTAGTAATTAATGTTAGTGCTGTTGGTTCAGTAATAGTATTGGTGTAAGTTTTTGTACAGCCGTTTTGGTCTTTTACCGTAAAGGTGTAAGTGCCTGCTATTAAATTACTGAAGGTGTTAGCCGCTTGGAAGGTGGTGCCGTCCTTACTGTAGGTGTATGTTCCTGTGCCACCTGTGGCTGTTAATGTTGCTATGGAGGTAGTTCCATTGCAATTGATTGTTGTATTTGTGCCTGTTAATGTTAATGCCGTTGGTTCAGTGATAGTATTGATGTAAGTTTTAGTACAGCCGTTTTGGTCTTTTACTGTGAAGGTATAAGTGCCTGCTGTCAGGTTATTGAAGGTATTGCTCGCTTGGAAAGTAGTTCCGTCTTTACTGTAAGTATAGGTTCCTGTTCCTCCTGTTGCTATTAAGGTCAATGTGCTTGTTCCGCCATTGCAGGTTATCGTTGTAGTTGTTCCTGTTAGGGTGATGACTATGGGTTCTGTGATCGTTGTCGTGTAGGTTTTAGTACAGCCGTTTTGGTCTTTTACTGTGAAAGTGTAAGTGCCTGCGGTTAAGTTGTTAAAAATATTGCTCGATTGGAAGGTCGTTCCGTCTTTACTGTATTGATAAGTTCCTGTGCCGCCTGTCGCTGTTAAGGTGGCTGTGCTTGTACCGCCGTTGCAGGTGATGCTGGTGTTCGTTCCTGTTAGGGTGACTGCGGTCGGTTCGGTGATCGTGGTATTGTAGGTTTTAGTACAGCCGTTTTGGTCTTTTACCGTGAAGGTGTAAGTGCCTGAGGTTAGGTTCGTGAAGGTGTTGCTCGCTTGGAAGGTGGTTCCATTTTGGCTGTATTGATACGTTCCAGTCCCGCCACTGGCTGTTAAGGTTTCTGTAGCTGTGCCGCCGTTGCAGCTGATCGTGGTGTTGCTGCCGCCCAAAGTGATGGCTGT
>JACMOI010000110.1 GCA_014378105.1 Pseudopedobacter sp. | reverse complement strand
GCTATCGGGACGGGACTATCGAGACCGATGAAAAAGGGACCTTGCGCTTCACAAAAATTAGGACAATTAAATGAAAAAGAAGCTTTCTATCCCTAAAATAGATTGCTTAATTTAGCGCAAACAAATAAAAGCAAAAATGCAATACGACGTTATCGTAATAGGTTCAGGTCCGGGTGGTTATGTAGCCGCTATAAGATGTGCCCAATTGGGTTTAAAAACTGCAATGATTGAGAAATATGCCACTTTTGGTGGTACTTGTTTAAATGTGGGCTGTATCCCATCAAAGGCATTGTTAGACTCATCAGAGCATTACCACAATGCCACGCACACTTTTGCAGCGCATGGAATTGATGTGAAAGAGGTTAAAGTGAACCTAAAGCAAATGATCAAGAGAAAGAACGAAGTGGTAGAGCAAACTACCAGCGGGATCACTTTCTTGATGAAGAAAAACAAAGTAGATACTTACGAAGGATTAGGTTCTTTTAAAGATAAAAACACCATTAAAATTGCTTTAACCAAGGGGGGGGAGCAGGAAATTACGGGTAAAAACATCATTATTGCTACGGGTTCTAAACCTACTGTCTTACCTTTCTTAAAAACAGATGGCAAAAGAATTATCACTTCTACAGAAGCTTTAAACTTAACTGAAGTACCCAAACACATGATCTTAATTGGCGGTGGCGTAATTGGTTTAGAGTTGGGTTCGGTATATGCCCGTTTAGGTTCAGAAGTTACGGTGGTAGAATTTATGGATGGTATTATCCCTACAATGGATAAAACTTTAGGTAAGGAGCTACAAAAATCTCTTGCTAAATTAGGGATGAAGTTTTTATTGAGCCATAAAGTAACCGGTGCCGAAGTGAAAGGCAAAAAAGTTACCGTAACTGCCGATTCGCTAAAAGGAGAAAAAGTAGTTTTAGAAGGTGATTATTGCTTGGTTGCTGTCGGTCGTACTGCCTATACCGAAGGTTTAGGTTTAGAGAACATTGGCATCACGGTAGAAGAAAGAGGAAAAAAAATCACGGTTGATGAGCATTTGGAAACATCTGTAAAAGGAATTTATGCCATTGGCGATGTCATTAAAGGTGCGATGTTGGCTCACAAAGCGGAGGAAGAAGGAACTTTTGTAGCAGAAATCATTGCTGGACAAAAACCTCATATCAACTATAATTTAATTCCTGGTGTGGTTTATACCTGGCCAGAAGTGGCATCTGTTGGTTATACCGAAGAGCAATTGAAAGAAAAAGGAACTAAATATAAAACAGGTTCTTTCCCTTTTAAAGCTAGCGGAAGAGCCAGAGCAAGTATGGATACTGACGGTTTGGTAAAAGTTTTAGCTGATGCCGAAACCGACGAAATTTTAGGCGTTCACATGATCGGTCCACGTTGTGCAGATCTGATTGCCGAGGCAGTAGTGGCCATGGAATTTAGAGCAAGTGCTGAAGACATTGGCAGAATCAGCCATGCGCACCCAACATTTACAGAATCATTTAAAGAAGCCGCTTTAGCCGCAACTGCAAATAGGGCGATACATATTTAGTTTGTTGGGAAGTTCATTAGTTAATCGATATTTAAAAGCATTTTCAAATCAACAAATTTTCAAATCTTCAAATCATTGTTAGTCAACATATTCATTGTTTTAGCAACTTTAGTTGGGATGGAGACCCTCTCTTGGGCAATGCATAAATATTTATTTCATGGCCCGCTTTGGTTTATCCACAAAACGCACCATCAACAAAGGCATGGCTTTTTTGAGCTGAATGATATTTTTAGTTTGGGTTTCGGTGCTTTGGCTTTGTGGCTGTTATGGGAAGGACATTTAAGTTTAAACTATCAGTTTTGGATGGGTGCGGGGATTTCCCTTTACGGAATTATTTACTTTATCTTTCATGATTGGTTTATCCATAACCGATTGAAAGCTTTTAAATCAAAAAACAAGTATTTGAAAGGTATTCGTAGAGCACATAAAATCCATCATAAATCTACAGAAAAAGAGGATTCTGAAGAGTTTGGTTTGTTGGTTGCGAGCAAGAAGTATTTTAAGTAGAAGCTTGGTTAAATAGTTTGTTAGATGGTTAGTATATTGGTTCTTTAGTTCATTGTCAAATCTTCATCCCGATAGCTATCGGGACAAATCTTCAAATTAATATGATCCAAATCCACCAAAATGTCTCTTTAAAAAACTTCAACACTTTCGGTATTGAGGCTTATGCCAGATATTTTGTGGAGATTAACCATAAAGAGGATCTTGTTGAATTATTTAGTGATACGCAATGGCATGATTCTCCTAGATTGATCATGGGCGGAGGTAGCAATATGCTATTTACCCAAAACTTTGATGGCTTGGTCATCAAGATGAATATCCGTGGCATCGAGCATCGCATCAATCATGAAGAAGTGATCATAGAGTCTGGGGCTGGTGAAGTTTGGAACGATTTAGTGACCTATTGTGTGGGATGGGAGTTTGCTGGAATGGAGAATCTGAGTCTTATCCCAGGTTCAGTTGGCGCTTCACCCATTCAGAATATTGGCGCCTATGGTGTTGAACTGAAAGATGTTTTTGAAAGTTGCGAAGCGTTTGAAATTGCAACAGGAGCGTTTAAACATTTCAAAAAAGACGATTGTAAATTTGCATATCGCGAAAGTATTTTCAAACAAGAGTTAAAAAATAAATATATCATCGTTTCGGTAAAATTCAAGCTTTCTACTCAAGCTCAAATCAATATTAAA
Organism: Pseudopedobacter sp.; assembly: GCA_014378105.1. Taxonomy (GTDB): domain Bacteria; phylum Bacteroidota; class Bacteroidia; order Sphingobacteriales; family Sphingobacteriaceae; genus Pseudopedobacter. The sequence goes on along the minus strand of JACMOI010000110.1, from coordinate 2,192 downwards.
TACGGCGCTATTTCAGATGAACTTTTGAAAAGAGAAATTGTGCATCCAAGCATAAAAGATATTTCTCTAGTGGTTTCAGCTATTCGCGTATCAAAATTACCAGATCCATCAACAATTGGAAATGCAGGTTCATTTTTTAAAAATCCTGTGCTATCAAAAATAAAATTTGACCTTATACATGCACAATTTCCTGAAATTTCGCACTATTTGGTAAACAACGAAGTCAAACTTGCCGCTGGTTGGTTAATAGAACAGTGTGGTTGGAAAGGTAAAGTAGTAGGCAACACTGGAACATGGAAAAACCAAGCGTTAGTTTTGGTAAATCATGGAAACGCATCTGGAGATGAGGTTCTTCAACTTTCAGACGCCATCATCCTATCTGTAAAAGAAAAATTTAACGTGATCTTAGAGCGTGAAGTCAATATTATTTGATGAAATAATTTAAAATTCTTGTTACATTCTTATTAATTATCTAATCATTCTTTTAAAACATTGCTTTGTGGAACAGGATTTGATGTTATGAGGGAGTTCATTCATTTTGTTTAAGTATAATCAATAAAAGGTTAAACAAAAACTTGTGAATACCAAACTCGTTTCTTACTTTTGTTTAAGTAATTTATCAAAAAGGTTCAACAAAATGACAAAGATAGAATTCAATACCCTCGTAATGCGTCAGGCTTCATCTTTAAAAATGTATGCGCTACATTTTACACATGATTCAGATGATGCCAATGATTTGGTACAAGATACCTTACTAAAAGCAATCACCTACTACAATAAATTTAAGGAAGGAACTAATTTAAAAGGTTGGTTATATACCATCATGAAAAATACCTTCATCAATAATTATCGTCGATTTGTAAAAATCAGCACTTTTGTCACTAAAACAGATGAAATATCTTCATCACAGCTTTCTTTTAGCGCAACTAGTAATGGAGGCGAACAAAAATTTGTAATGGATGACATTAAAAGTGCGCTATCTAATCTACAACAAGAATATTATGTGCCTTTTACCATGTATTTTGAAGGGTTTAAATATCACGAGATTGCGGATCATTTACAAATTCCAATAGGTACTGTAAAAACTAGAATCCACGTGGCAAGAAAATTACTCAAAAAAGATTTAAAAACTTACGATAAAAAAACAATAGCAGCAGAGGCAGCAGCGGCTTAAATCCTTTTCTTAACTCATCATAAATATAAAAACGCTTCTCCTCCCAGGTAAGCGTTTTTTATTGCTCTACTTTCCAAAAATCTATTTTGCTTTATTAAATATCTTTTCTACTTCCTGCGCTACCACCTGACCGGAAATTAAAGACGGAGGTACACCTGGACCAGGAACAGTCAACTGCCCAGTAAACAGTAAGTTTTTTATCTTTTTAGCTCGCATGGCTGGCTTAAAAAATGCAGTTTGCGAAAGCGTATTGGCCAAACCATAAGCATTTCCTTTATAAGAGTGGTAATCGGAGGTAAAATCATTCATGGCGTAACTACGTTTCACCAATTCATGTCCGCGAATTTTTTGGCCCGTGATTCTTTCAAACCGATCCATCATGATCTGATAATATTTTTCTCGCAATTCGTCAGAATCGGCTAATCCTGCAGCAAGAGGGATTAAGAAAAACAGATTTTCTTTACCTTCTGGTGCTCCAGATAAATCAGTTTTAGTAGTGCAACAAACGTAGAATAAAGGTTTAGAAGGCCATTGTGGTTGTGTATAAATTTCTTTAGCATGTTGATCTAAATCTTCATCAAAAAATAAATTATGATGTTGAATACCCTCAATTTGGTGATCCAAACCCACATAAAATAAAAGTGATGAAGGAGACATCACTCTTTTATCCCAATAAGTTGGCGTATAATTCCTGTATTCTTTAGCTATCAAATTTTGTTCGATATAATTATAATCACCAGCTGCAACTACAAAATCGGTCTCAAAATCCCCTTTAGCTGTTGTTAAGTTTTTCGCAATCCCATTTTCTATATGGATACTTGTTACCTCCGCATTCAAAATAATCTTCACGCCTTGCTCTTCTGCAACTTTAACCATGGCCTTTACAATTTCATTCATCCCACCCATCGGATACCAAGTACCCATGGCTAAATCTGCATGATTCATTAAGCTATACATTGCCGGAATTTTTTGAGCTGTAGCACCCAAAAATAAAACTGGAAATTCTAACAATTGAATC
>JACMOI010000109.1 GCA_014378105.1 Pseudopedobacter sp. | reverse complement strand
TCGGTAAAAAAATTATCTAGATCTAAAATTGGATAACCAACAATTTGACCGGGACCATGATAGGTAATATCTCCACCCCTATTGATTTTATAGTAAGTGGCTTGCTTTTCTTTCAAGCCTTTTTCATCCAGCAAAAGATGCTCAGGTTTTCCGCTTTTACCCAAGGTATATACAGGTGGATGTTCTACAAATACGAGTTGATTAGGCGTAATTTCTTCCTCTTCGGGATGGTTTCTATTTTTTGTTTTGATAGCAATGGTATCAGCAAATACTTTTTCCTGTAGATCCCATGCTTGCTGATAATCTAACAAACCCCAATCCTCAAAATGCACTTTCTTATTTTTTATCATTGCTCACAAACGTAACCCAACATATAATCTTCAAATCTTCTATACTCCACTTGATAAGCTTCCTTTTGTCCGGCCTTGTCAATATTGGCATCCAAATTCCCATTTTCTGCGTAATTAAATGGGGATAAATGAATATGATTTCTAAAGGATGTTTCCCTTTTTCCATTCAGCTTATACAATGCTTCCTTTGCGCACCAACAAACGTATAAATGCTCTGTTCTATTTTCATTGTTGATAAAGGATAGTTCCTCATCACTTAAAAACTTCTGCTGTACGCGAATAATTTTGTCTTTTATTATTTCGATATCAATCCCTACTTTTTTTGTTTTGCTCACCATCACCGCTGCATAATCATACGAATGACTCAATGATATATGATGAGGATGGTTCATCAAAATCGGTTTTCCATTTTCATCGGCTTGGCAATCTATGTATTCATTGGTGTTCAACATCTTACGTAAAAGCACTCTGGTAGCCAACCAATGTAGATTTCTTTTTTCTTTACTTAAAGAGCGTAGTAATTTTAACTCATGATCTTTAAGCTGTAAACGATGCTCTAAATCTTCGGGGGTTTCAGTAATTTTCCACAAGCCGATGGTGGTATCTTCGTTAATATTTTCGTGAAAAGTAATCGGCATTTTTAAATTTATAAATTCTCTGCAAAATTATTTTAAATAAATCATATTTTAGGCAAAAGCAAAATTTAACCATGATACTTTCTGACCAACTGATATTAAAAGAAATCGAAGCCGGATCTATAGTGATAGAGCCTTTTGAAAGGGGATGTTTAGGCACTAATTCCTACGATGTACATTTAGGCAAACATTTAGCCTGCTATAAAAGTCGTGAATTAGATGCAAAAAAACACAATGAAATAGAACATTTTGAAATTCCCAAAGAAGGTTTCGTTTTGCAGCCCAATACTTTATACTTGGGTGTCACTTTAGAATACACCGAAACACACAAACATGTGCCCTTTTTAGAGGGTAAATCGAGTACTGGACGGTTAGGTATTGACATTCATGCAACCGCAGGAAAAGGCGATGTTGGCTTTTGTAATACCTGGACATTGGAAATATCAGCCACTCAACCAGTTAAGATTTATCCAGGAATGCCCATTGGCCAACTCATTTATTTTGTGGTGGAAGGTGAAATTGAAACGATGTATAACACCAAAAGCAATGCAAAATATAATAATAAGACCACAAAACCCGTTGAAAGTATGATGTGGAAAAACCAATTCTGACACCATTTGTAATAGTATGATAAAAAGACCTCAAAAAATTAGCCTTTTGAGGTTTTATTTTTTAAATTGATTTAAACCATTCAACATCTTTAAAATCAAAGCCCTATGAAAGCGAAATTTTACATTCCTTTATTTATTTTGATTGGATCATGGGGGCTTTTTAGCTTTGTTCAGGATGAAGACCCTTTAAAAGAATTAATTCAAAAATTTCAGAAATATCAAAATACTTACGTTCAGGAAAAAGTTTACCTACATACTGATAAACCTTATTACGCCATTGGAGATGACATTTGGTTTAAAGCTTATGTAGTTGATGCGCAAACTTTAACACCTACTACAGAAAGTAATATTCTGTACGTTGACTTAATTAATGGGCGGGATTCAGTGAAGAAGACTTTAAGAATACCTTTATTAGCAGGTTTTGGATCTGGAAATTTCGAATTAAAAGATTCGCTTCGTGAAGGTAATTATCGTTTAAGAGCTTATACTACCTGGATGCGAAATTTTGGAGAAGAATACTTCTTCGATAGAACCATTAAAATAGGAAATGCTTGGACCAACCAAGTGATTACCACTACCAATTATCAATTTAAAAAAGAAGGAAATAATGAGGATGTTACTGCCACCATTAACTATAAAAATTTAGAGGGTTTCCCTTATGCCAATAAGGAAGTTTCCTATAATGTAGAATTGGATTTCAGAAAACTAACAAAAGGAAACGGAATTACTGATGCCAATGGAAATTTAACCATTCATTTTGTGAATGATAAACCTTTTTTAGCTAAAAGTGGGAGAATTACGACCTCTCTTAAAATTACCGAAGGAACGATTATCAATAAATATATTCCTATTCAAAGTACTTCGAATGAAACCAATGTTCAGTTTTTCCCTGAAGGTGGTGATTTATTAAATGGGGTGAAGAGTAGAGTAGCATTTAAAGCTTTAGGTGCTGATGGTTTAGGAAAAGATATAAAAGGTTTTATACAAGATCAAGCAGGCAAAAAAATAGCCACTATTAATCCTCAGCATTTAGGAATGGGTTACTTCTCTTTACTGCCAACCGCTGGAATGGATTATAAAGCCATCATTCAATTTGAAGATGGATCTGAAAAAAGCATCCCATTGCCAAAAGCGCAAACCGAAGGAGCAATACTTTCAGTAAACCCAAATTTGCAGGATAGCGTATATATAAAAGTAAGTACCAATTTAGATTATTACACCAAAAATAAGGACAAGGTATTCTCTGTAATCGCTCAAAATTCTGGAAATATCATTTATACCGCTAAATCTAAATTGGATGGATTAAATTTTTCAACGCTTTTAGAAAAAGCAAGATTTCCATCAGGCATTACACAATTTACGCTTTTTAATGATGCGATGTTGCCAATTGCAGAACGTTTGATTTTCATCGAACCAAAAGACACCTTAGATTTAAAAATTAATCTTAATCAGAGAACTTTTAGTCAAAGAAGTCAAGTAAAACTAGATATTAATGACCTCGCCACAAACGGAAACGCGATTAGTGGCTCGTTTTCTATGGCTGTGGTTGATGAAACAAAAGTCCCAATTGATGAAGACATAGAAAGCTCCATTTATTCTAATTTGCTGCTAACATCTGATATCAAAGGCTATGTAGAAAACCCTAATTATTATCTACATGATATCAACGAGCAAAAATTAAAAGATGTAGATGTATTAATGATGACGCAGGGTTGGAGACGATTCAACTGGAAAAATATCCATTATAATACTTCG
>JACMOI010000014.1 GCA_014378105.1 Pseudopedobacter sp. | reverse complement strand
TCTTTTTTTTGTTAATAAAGTTTATCATTAAAATAAATTAGCGGATGCTATTGGCTATTCATGATTTTGCGCAAAAAAATTTTTATATTATTTATACATTATTTAATTTACTTATATCTTTCGTAATAGGATTAAAAATAGATACCTTTTCTTGCGCTTTCAACACCGTTAAATAGGAAATATAATAAGCAAGCGTACTTTCTGCACCCTGATTTCTATTTAAACCAATTTCGGTCAACCCATCACAACAACCTTTTGTTTCATGATCGTATAGTGGAATACGAAGTTTGTTTTCTCCTAAAAACCATAAAAAACTGTTGTACATTTTTTTAATGTATATGTTTTCATGGGTAACCTCAAAAGCTTCATAATACATCATTACCGCAGCCATTATTTCAATAGCTTGCTGATCAAATACACCTTTTTCGCCGTTTTTAAAATACCATCCATTGTTTCCAACAGGTTCGTAACAACCATCTACGTGGGTTGCCTGATCTAAAAAATCCAAACTTTCTAAACCAACTGTTTTATATGCTTCTTTTCCAATTACTTTATAGGCTTTTAATAATGCCATGGGTAAAATCGCATTATCATAAGTCATTTTACCTTCAAACCAATGCCAGTTATCATGCTTATTGATGGTATATGCATTTATTAAATGATCACAAAGTTGTTTTAATTCTACCTCTACTGCTTGGTCTGTATTATCCAAATATTCTGCTAACCCAATAATGCTGTTTGCATAACCTCTTAAATGAGTTAAATAGGTTAAATGCTGTAGAGAATTAAAAAACAATTCGCGGGCAAATTCTTTGTAAGAATGATTAGGAGAATTTGCGATAAGAAAACCTAAAGACCATAAAGTACGTCCATAAGAATCATCTGTCCCATTTTCGTCTAAGTATTCTCTTTTAAAACTTAGAAAGTTTCTAAAATCGCCATCTTTACATTGCATGTATTGAATAAAGCTTAAATAAATAGGCAATAAATCAAGTGCTTCTTTATTTTTCAGTTGATTGTAGGACATCAGAACCAAAATTAAAGCTCTGGCATTATCATCCATACAATAGCCCTCCTTTAAATTAGGTATGCCAAAGCGAGCATGCTGTACAATTCCCGTGTCGTCTGTTAATCTTTTGATATAATCTAGCGTGAAATTTGGCAAAAGCGCTACGTCCAGTGTAAATTCATCTATCGGTGCATTTTGTTTTTCAGTAATAATTTTCTTTATCAATGCTTTATATCTTCCACCTATTTGTGAGTAACGCAAATTAAGACCATACTCAAAAGCGTTATCTCTAATGGTTTTTAATTTTTCTGGATGATCTAATAAATCCATTAAAGCTGCTGAAAGTTGATCATGATTATTAAAATCAAATAAAACCCCCCTATGATTAGCTAATATTTCTTGTGCATGCCAATAAGGAGTGGACACTACCGCTGCACCTGCTCCTACTGCGTAAGAAAGCGTTCCGCTGGTAATTTGTGCTTCGTTAAGATAAGGGGTGATATAAATTTCGGCAGCCCTTAAATAATCCATCAACTCTTCTTCAGGTAAAAAGCGATCAATAAAATTTACATTTTTAGCAACACCCAATTCTTTGGCTAACAGTTTTAAAGCATCTCTATATTCTTCTCCACTATTTTTTTTTATGGTAGGGTGTGTGCTTCCAATAATCGTATAATTTAAATCAGGATGTTTTTTTACCACTGCAGGCAAAGCTTTAATAACGGTTTCTAACCCTTTATTTCTAGATAGTAACCCAAAAGTGAGTAACACCCTTTTCGATTGGTAAAGCTGATTACCTTTCAGCATACTTTCTATACTATCTTCATAATCTGGTACACCATGTGGGATTAAAGCTATTTTTTCTAGTGGAATATCATAAATGGTTGATAAAATTTCAATGGCTTTTTGTGCCATCACCACAATACGTGAAGATTTTTTAGCGATTTGCTGTATAATTAATTTCTGTATATAGGTAGGTTCTTTTAAAACCGTATGTAGTATGATTATTAAAGGTTTTTTTAAACGACTTAATAATGGTAGCACATACATACCACTGTCTCCGCCATAAATTCCAAATTCATGTTGTATAATGCAGGCATCAATCAAACTGTTGTTGATAAAATTTGCTGCTCTTAAATAATCTTTTTGATTTTGCTGGCGAATGATAAATTTAACCTCTTTGGGATAAGCATATTGGCCTAAATTTTCAGAATCATTAACAGCAACAACATAACTACTGTCTGTATTTATATTCAAATTTTTTTCTATTGCTGATTTTAAGTTTGAATTGAAAGTGGCTAGTCCACAAGATCTGGGCATATTCGTTGAGATATATCCAATTTTCATAGCTTTTCTGATAAAATGATGATGATAAGTTGATTAACCGGAAATAATCAAATCTTATGCCCAAAAAAACGAGAAAGTTTAGGGTACTTAAAATTTTTAGATAAGAATGAAAATTGATACTAATTCTATCCTCATTTTTTTTCATTCATACTTTGGAGTGCTTTTTTTAAATCTTGTTTTTTATAAAAAATAGCTTTCCAAGGGTTTTTAGTTTCTTTTAATAATTTAGGAACATTAAAAAGATGAAAATCATTCATATCCAATTCATCATTTAATTCATTCCAATTTAATGGGAAAGAAACCGTTGCGCCAGGTTTTGGTCGCACAGCATACGGCGCTGCAATGGTTTGCCTTCTCCTATTTTGCAAAAAATCAATGTAAATTTTACCTTTTCTCTTTGAAGGTGTTCTTTCTAAACCTGTATTTGCGGGACTTAATTCATGAACTTTTTGGGCTACAAAACGAGCAAACTCTCTAATAAAATCAAAATTATAAACCGCCCCTGTATATACATAAATATGGATACCTGTTGAACCAGATGTTTTTACATAAGATTCAATACCCATTTCATCATACACCTTTTTTACCACTAAGGCCAAATGCACTACTTCTGTAAAAGTGTTTTTATCTGGATCTAAATCTATCACCATAAAATCAGGATGCTCTGGTTTTTTATAAGTGCTCAACCATGGATTAATTTCTATGCAACCCAAATTTGCCATGTAGAGCAAAGTGGCTTTATCATTACAAACTAAGTAATCAATTTCTTTCTCGGTGCTTTCAGAAAACACTTTAACTGTTTTTGCCCAAGTAGGTAGTTGATCTGTATTTACATCTTTCTGAAAAAAACCTGGTTGGGTTATCCCATTAGGATGCCTATTTAGGGATAATGGTTTATCTTTTAAATAAGGCAACATTTCATCTGCTATTTCCTCGTAATAATTGATCAAATCGCCCTTACTGATTTTTTCTTTAGGCCAATAAATTTTATCAAGATGTGTGAGTTTAACTTTTTTAGTGCCAACTTTTATTACTTGATCTTTGTTACTATTTTCTATTTTATTTTTTGGAGGAGTTTCCATTACAACAACAGATTTTTCTTTATCCAATCTTAAACCTTTAAAAACTGGGTGTCGCAAGTGCTTGTCAGCTGTCCATTCTGTAAATTTCACCTCGCAAACCACATCGGGTTTAACCCAAATAATTTTGTCGTTTTGTACTGCTTTTTCTTTAAAAGGCTTGGTTTTTATTTCTTTCGTTTTCAATAAACCATGTAAATCTTTTAAATCTTCTTCTTTAAAACCCGTACCGCAATTGCCTATATAATGTAATGCTTTATCGTCTCCAATAATACCCAGTACCAAAGCACCAAAATAATTTCTATTGCCAGCTGGTGGGGTAAAACCACAAATCAAAGCCTCTTGGGTGTTATTAAATTTAAATTTTAACCAAGATTGACTCCGTTTACCAGCATAATATTCACCATCGTATTTCTTTGCAATAATGCCTTCCCATTTATCTTTTTTTGCTTTTTCATAAAGCCATTTCCCTTTTTCAAGTACATGCTCATTATAAATTACATGTTTTAAATTATACCTTTTCAACAATTGATTTAATAGCTCTTTTCTTTTCAAAAGTGGCATTTCTGTTAAATCATGCCCGTCTAAGGCCAATAAATCAAAAACATAATAACTTAAATCAGTATTTTTATGGTCTTCAAAATGCTGTAAAAATTGAAAGCTTTCTTTTCCTTTATCATCAAAAGCCACTAATTCGCCATCTAAAACAGCGGACTCTTCAATTAAACTAAGTTCATCAGTAATGACGTCATATTTAGCGCTATAATCTTTACCATTGCGGGTCAATAGTTTAACAGTTTTTTTAAGATGGGCCAAAATTCTATATCCATCCCATTTACGCTCGTATAACCAATCTTTATCATCAAAAATAGGATGGTCTAAAGTAGCCAGCATTGGGCTATAACTTTTTTCTTTTGGCGTATCTAGCTCAGGCAGCACTACCGGTTTGTTTTCTTTTTTCTTAAAATCTTTACCTGCTTTTTTAATATCGGCAGCAACCATGTGCTCTATATCAAATTTGGTGTGGACGGCAAATTCATCATCGTGTTTAATGAGCAGCCAAGCATTTTGTTCGGCATTTTTCAATCGCACTAAAGCAAATTCCCCTTTTAGTATTTCACCTTTTAAATTTAATTTGAGATTGCCATTTTTCAGCCCCTCTAAAAGTGTTTTTTCATCATCTTTTCTTGTTTTTGATAAAGATTGGAAGGCACCTTTATCAAAAACACTTACTGTACCAGCTCCATAATTCCCTTTAGGTATTTCTCCTTCAAAATCTTTATAACTATAGGGATGATCTTCAACCATCATGGCCAAGCGTTTATCTTTAGGATTTAAAGAAGGACCTTTAGGTATTGCCCAACTTTTAAGTACACCGTCCATTTCTAACCTAAAATCGTAATGTAAATGAGAAGCATGATGCCTTTGCACCACAAAGCTTAACTTTTTAGTAGTTTCTGATTTACCCGCTTTAGGTTCTTTAGTTTTTTCGAAATTTCTTTTTTCAAGATATTTCTGTGTACTCATTTTTAAGCTCCTTTCTTATTTAAGCTTTCCATTAATTGATCGTAAAGATCATCGCTTTTGGCTTTTTGAGGTTTCAATTTTTTAATGGTTGGACGTTTACCTTTGGCTTTATCTTTAATGATTTTTAATAACTCGGCAGTATAAGTGTCTTTATATTTTTGAATATCGAAATCAGAAGTATATTGTTTAATGAGCGCCAATGCTACATCCATTTCCTTTTTTGGAATGGTAACATCAGATGGTACTTCAATTTCGCTGCTTTCTCTTATTTCTTGAGCAAACCTTATTCTAGAAATCACCAAGACATTTTTTTGAGGATAGATGACACATAAAGTTTCTTTTTGGCGTAATACAAAAGAACCAAAACCAGCTAAGGATGTTTTCTCTAATGCTTTTAACAATAAAGCATAAGCTTTTTTTCCTTGCGGCGTTGCCTCTGCATAATAACTGGTTTCGAAAAGCATAGGATTGATTTCAGAAACTTTGACGAAATTTTCTAGTGCAATGGTTTTACTTTTTTCGGGACTCGCATCATCAAAATCTTGTTCTTCTAAAATCACATAATCATCTTTTATTAAATAGCCTTTCACAATCTTTTCAAAAGGAACTTCTTCCCGGGTTTTCTCATTGATCCTTTGGTATTTAATATGACTATGATCTCGAACATCAAGCATGTCTAAATCTAAATTGCTGTTGTCTATCGCAGCGTATAATTTAATTGGGATATTGACCAAACCAAAAGCAATAGTTCCGTTCCAAATAGATCTCATGTTTTCCTTTTTTAGAACCGTAACAATTCAAGAAATATGCCATGAAATTTTGAAAGTAATCAAGAACCAGCGTCTGCTATTCTTTAATAATAAATTTGAAAGATACCCTCCATAATTTTCTCAGATGCTGCTTCACAAAAATCTAAACCAGAATTATCTGGATTATAACCACTGATATAAGGCACAGCCATCATATATAAATGAGGATTAAAAGATCCAAATTTATCAATGACTTGAAAATAATCGTTAATTGCAAGCCCCGAAACTTTAAGAAAAAACTGACCTGTATTAACTTCTACTTCTTCGGGTTGATGGGTTAAGGCTTTTAATCCTGCCTCCTCCGATTGAAATTGATAAGTGGCTTCGCATAAACTTTTACCATCTAATAAACATTTAAACGGAAATTTCTCAAAACGCAAATGGGGTTGTCCTATACAATTAACATAAGTGTTAAAATATGCAGACAGTTCTTTTTGGTTCTCATCTTTATACAGATAGTTAATTCCTCCTTTTTCTTCGGGAATGACTTTACTACCATCTTCAACAGCAATTAAATCCAAGACTCCAGCTTCATATAAAGCCATCAACTCTTCACAAGAACTTTGTGGCAGATAAGCAATTACCATAGAAATTAAGGGCAAAAGCACTTTTTTTAAACGTAGTAAATCTTCAGCAGAAAAATGTTTTGCAGGTTGGTTCATGGCAAAACTTAAGATGCCTAATGCTTCTTTCCAGTAAACAGATTGATGCCTTTTAATTGATTTCTCTGCCTCTGCATATTCTGTTTTTAAAAGAATAAAAGGGTTAATTTTTTCACGCGTTTCCATCATTAAATCCACAAAATCTTCTAAAGACAAATCTTTGATTTTCTTATAAAAAACTTTATCTTTTTTAATAAATAAGTTTTTAAAATTATGCTCAAATACGAAATCTAAAGATAGAAAACCTCCATTTTTAGTTCGGTGTACAGCAATCTCTTCTTCTGTTGAAAGTTCATCGTTTTGCAAATGAGCATCATCTAAATGAAAACTTACTGCTGGCAAAAAACCATTTTTAGAGTGCAACACCATTTTAAAATTTAAGCTATCTTTATCAAGTTGATAGCTCAATAAACCATCTTCTTGTTTAATATAATATCCATTATTTCGGGCTAGTGTTCTGATAGCATCAATGGCCGTAAGCGACGAACCTGTAATGGCTACAGGATGATTTAATCGTAAATTCAATTTTTTTGGAGGATAAGGAGAATCAAAACATCCTTCAATTTTTTCCTCATAAGTTTTGGGCCAATAATGACATACAAACAACAGCAACATCAACCTTATATTCATCATCAGCAGTAAAAATAGTGGCTTCTTTTTTTTCTGCGTGATAGGTCATGTTTAACACTTTTGTTTGTGAATGTACTGTAATTGGTATTGCTAGTTTTTTCGCTTTTTTTAGCAGTTCTTCAAATTGTGATGACAGATATTTTCCAAAAAGTAAACGTGGCAATACTTTATACTCATTGAAATTGTCTGTGTTAATTTGATTTTTGAAGCTTCACTTGGATGTGTTTTCACCCATTCGGCAATAGAGTATTTCATTTCTGGAATTTCATTGTCCGTAACAATGGTCACATGTCATCAAATATAATTGCTTGATCAAATTCGCCTGATAAGTTTCATTAGCATTTTAGATCTTAATCACCTAAACACCGTTTTGGAAGGCGCCTATTTTTTGGTTGATGCTGTCATTCCAAGCAGCTATATAATCTATTTAAGAAACATCACCTCCCTAAAAAATTTAAGGAGGTGATATACCTCTATGGTAATTGCTCAAAATCACCTAAAGACAAAACAGATTTAATACCTGTTTGGGGATCATCATTGGAGAATTGAACCAGACATTCGTTCTCACTATCATTACATTGATAACTTTCTGATTGAACAATGGAAGTCACTTCATTGTAACCTCCTACACCATTAGGAGTATAATATTTGGTTGCAGATTGATCGCTGGTAAAAGCACTGTTACCAATAATTAAAGCCAAACCTAAGGCTAAGGTCAATAGACCTGTGAATTTGAAATTTCTCATGATTTTTAAATTTATGAAAACCCTGTTTTTTAAGGGTGTTCGGTTAAAAAATAGCACCACTTGCATGGTGAATGAATTTAAATAGCTTCTTTAACTACAGGTTTGCTATTCGGGGGAAACGTATTGGACCTCCCTGTAGGTGTCCATTTTCTAAATTTGCTATGCCTATACCCACCTCCCTTCATTTTTGTTTAAAAAAATAGCCCATCCCAACAGCATTAAAGCGGCAGTGTTGAACAGGAATTGTTGTAACCAAGTAAATCCATGGATAATGGCTGCACAGGAACAGGGGATGCGATCAAATAGATTGAACCACACCAATAAAATGTAACCATTAAATAAAAGCAACAAAAAGACGGAGCAATAAAGCCCAAAAAGATGACTTTCTTTGTAAGCCAGTAAAATGGCCATCAACAAGAAAACCGCTGGCAATACATAGGTTAATAACTCACTCATCGGAGGCTCAAAAATTTGGTTATGCATTTGTGAATGCCAGCTTTTAAAATCCAACACTTTGCTAAAAAAACTAAAGCCCCAAAAAACAATGAATAGATAATTGAGTCCTTCTTTCACTTTATTCTTAATGCTCTTTTTCATAGACATATTTTCTTTTCTGATAGGAATAATGAAATTTCAAGCCTTCTTGATGCAATACTTTTAATAAGCGTCTAACCGTCCGTGGATGACAACCTAATTGCCTAGCTGCTTCCGCCTGGTTCACTAATCTTCCTTTGATCAGCATCTCTTTAAGCTGTAAAAGGTGCAATTGTTGAAAAGCGTTCATTCAGATTAGAAACTTAAGTTAAAGTTCACAATTAGAGTGCGTGATAACTAAAACCAGGAGTTATAATTAATAAACAAAGGTTATAGGAAATGACCGGGTGGCCACTCAAATTTGAGTATGTACCTTTGCCCTGCTGTGGGTCACCCTATTATGAAAAAATTAATCCTGAATAAAATGGATGAAATGATACGTGTACAAGCACAGTTATTACTCGTGTTAAGTAGTCTGGAGCGCATCAAAAAAGAGGCAACTGCACCACAGTTAACTTGGTTAGATGCCCAAGAAGTAATGGAAATGTTTCACCTATCTTCCCGTACCCTATTACGTTTACGCAGTAAAAGGATTTTGCCCTGTTACAAACTGGCAGGGAAAATCTATTACCGTAAAGAGGAAATTGAAAACTTGCTCTTGAAAAATCAGCACCCTTACTCATCATCTTCAAAATGAGGCATAAGTAGGGCATCTGTTCACCATCTGTTCGTGAAGGGTTCGGATATAAGTACCTTTATCCGAACAGCTACTGGACCGTACTCGAACAGCACTCGAACAATACCCGCAGCGGGCCTTCTTAGTTTAAGCCATTTTCTTTGCGAGCCAACTAAATTTACGGTACTTAATTTTAATGTTTAGCCACCATTTTTCTAACAAATTTAAATCAGCAACCATGCTCCATTGCGCTTCTTTTAAAATTTCGTTCATGTCTAGTTCCAGTATTTTGGCTATTTGATACAGGCGGGGCAATGCCATGATTGTTTTTTCACTTTCTATCTTAGAATATGCAGCCTGTGAGATATTTAACATATGAGCCATATTTTCTTGGCTAAGTCCTTTTTTGAGTCTTTCGATTCTAATGTATTCTCCCAACATAGTTATAGATTTAGAATCCAATTTATAAAAAATTCTCTTTAGTTATAATTTATAATTAATAGTTATAGTGTTTCTGAGTAAGCTTTCCATTCTTTACTTGTTCCTTAATGGTGAGGATATTAAATTCAAAAACATGAAAGCATTAACAGCAATTGAAATGGAAAACATCACCTTTGGTGACAAAGAATGTGAAAAAGCCATCATTATTGGCGGTATCATTGGCGGCTTTTTTGGCGGCGCTGGAGCACTTATTGGTGGTGCCATTGCAGCTGGCGGCCCTGATTGTTTAGGCTGGTGGTAAAATGGGTAGATAGCCGGTAATTATCTTTATCGGCTATTTGAGTAAAAACCCATAAAACAGCCCGCTCAATAATCCTACTAAATGACTGCTATAATTAATATTTTGTTGTTTCTGCTTTAGTTTAAAAACGGTAAAAGAAACAACTATCAAAATGATGAGGAAATTTTCAACATGGAGTTGTTTGAATATTTGCAATACATATTTCTCATCCAAGATGAGATAAGCTGCAAACAAAGCCAAGCTCCCATTGCTTGCTCCGCAACTGTAAAATTGTTCCTTGTTTCTTTTTAAGATAAAGTCTATTAAGCTTCCTGAAATTACGCCAACAAACCAAATCGCACCTACATGTAATACAATGATGTGTCCTAATTTGAAGATGCGTTCCAACTCATTCCCAAATGCATGTATCACCAAAAGATTCCCTATCAGATGCAAGTAATTGGCATGTACCAGCGAATTGGTAAATAAAGGATAAATCTGCTTATAGCTAATGATCCCGTAAGGATACAAGAGCTGAGCGTAATAAAACCTTTGATTGTAAAAACCATAGAGGCTACAAATCAAAACCAACAGTAGCATTGCGGTAGTTGCACCATACATCTTATCCAGATTTAGTTCTCCAACAATTATTCAAGTTAGTTATAAATTACAACTATACGTTATTGCCACAGCGTAGGTTGCGTTGCATCTTTGGTTAATGATAAAAACAATTCGCTATGAATACTCCCCTTAAAACAATCAGCTATAGCTTCCTACTTTTAGTACTCTTGAAGCTGTATCTCCTTTTTGAACTAACCAAAATTCGCCTCGAATATTTGTTCTCGTCAGGCCTCCTCACAGAAGAACTCAGCATGTCTAACTTGTTCTTTGAACGTCAACAAAAGGTGTCCTACTTTTTGCTGCTGCTTTATCCTTTGTTTCTTTGTTTTAAACTATTTGGAATTACCTGCATTTTAGATACAGGTTTCACGTTACTCAAAAAAAACATACCATTTCAACAGCTTTTGCTAGCCGTGATCTTGGCAGAGTATGTTTATATTTTTCCAGATCTGATTAAACTAGTTGGACAACAGCGTTGGTTGGAAAACCCCTATTTACCTTACTTAAGTTTTACTCCTCTTTGGTTTTTTGAACAGCCTGCCATCCCATTTTTCCTTAAATATCTGTTCAATAGTTTCAACTTATTTGAATGCATCTATATCCTTTTACTGAGTTATGCAATTTCTACCTTCCACCAAACAGGGTTTTTAAACAATTGCATTTCTGTCCTTAAAACTTATGGCATTTTTATCTTAGGCTGGAGCTTGTGCATTGGCTTATACCTTGAAAATATATTGTGATGAGCACAGGTACTTCTTACCAAAAATATCATCAACCGCAACTTTACCATCACGATTGTGGGTTAGCCAGTTTAAAGATGGTCTGCAATTTCTATCAGATTACATTTGATTATCAAAATCTATTGTACCAATACTTAGGCTTAAAAGGGATCAATATTTTAACACTTCAATCGATCGCTGAGGATTTAGGGCTGGAATTAAAGGCCTATGCAATGACTACTAATGGATTAAAGGACTTAAGCTATCCATGCATTTTTATACAAAATAACACTCAAAATTACCATGCCGTCACCTGTTTCAACTTTGACAGCAAACATCAAAGCTTGATTATCGGGGATCCTAAAAGATCACAAGTAATCGCATCAAGCTACCACGAAACTATAAATTATCAGTATGTGCTCACCCTAACAAAACTGAAGTATACCAGGCAGCAAAAAAAACTATTCCAGTTTAAAAATCCTTTTTTGTTATTCCTCAAAACAATTGCGCCTGGTCATCAAAGTACCTATTTAAGGTTTTTATTTTTAAGCCTGATGGCAGGTGCTTTTACTTTAGGTATTACCGTTTTTATACAGCGAATGATTGATGCTGTGCAAAGCCCTTCTCATGTATTCAATGCCATTTCCATCTTGTGTTTAATGCTATTACTATTTTTTATCAAATGTACCTTAGCGTACTTTTTCAAATTAATTTGGATAGCTTATCAGAAGGACATTTCTATCCACCTTTATGACAAATTATTTAATCACTTAGCCAATTTACCTTCAAAAACAATTTACAGCTTAAATGAAGGAGATTATTTAGCTGCGATCAATGATTTAAATTACAGCATCACTGCTCATCAGCTCATCCTGCAATTTTTCTTATCCGATTTTTTGATGCTCCTATTTTACCTTTTCATTTGTGGATACTATTCTATTCCTATTTTATTAATCGTTTTGTGCGCTTCTGTTTTGCCCATCTATTTCATTATCCGCAAGGGGCCTCAATTATTAATGCTATTTGAAAACAATAGACTGGCCAATGTTCAGGCATTGAACAGTTTCTTAGCACATGTAAAGAATTTACGATTTAGTCCTGGAAATGAGGTCAATCATCAATTGCTCTTCCGTACCAAACTAAAATTCAACGATTTTTATCAAGACAAGTACCAAACTTTACTCCAAGCACAAAACTTCACTTTTATACTCAATAGCTTTATGGCGTTATCAAGTGGTATTTTGGTCTATTTTCTATTTAAAAATTTACAGGAACAAACGCTAAGTATTGGTGCATTCAGTTCTCTATTCTCTATCATTTTCATCTTGCTTCAAATGCTCAATCATAGTTTTAAATTACCCTTAACACTCCATGAGTATTTGCCTTCTGTGATACGCTGTCATGCGCAATTGAGCTCAAAAAAGCCTGCTCCTATTTTATTTAAAATACCTGATTTTAAATTGATCAAAATAGAGAATTATAGCATTCAACATCCTCAAGCTTCAGCGAAACTTCTGGTTTCTAACTTTAATTTATCTATTGAGAAGCACAGTTTAACTGTGATCACTGGTGAAAACGGTAAAGGTAAAAGCTTTTTATTACATACCCTTTTAGGGCATTCCAAAACTACCAATGGTAGTATTTACATAGATGATACAAATGTGCCCTATCTCCCAAAAGACGGATTTACCGCTTTTATGCCTCAAAAAGCAGAGGTATGGGATGGTAGTTTAGCATTTAACATCACGATGGAACTAAATCCTGCATCAGCGGTTCTACTCCACTTCTGTGAACTTTTGAACCTCATGTCTTTCGTCAATGAATTTCCAAATGGCTTGGACACTTTTCTAGGCGCTGATGGTTATCAATTATCGCAAGGGCAAAGTACCCTTGTTTCTTTCATGAGGGCCTTATATAGTAAACCACAATTATTGATTTTGGATGAGCCTACCTCTTTCCTATCGGCTAATTTATTTGATTTTCTCATCGATTTGTTGCTTTTATTAAAAACAAAAACGACACTGTTAATCGTTTCGCATGAACCCAAAATATTGGCACTATCAGATCAAGTTTACAATATTTAAAACCATATATTATAAAACTTCTAATTCACCTCTGCTAGGAGTTGGCAAGGATTTTCTTTGGGCAAAGTGCGAGTTTAAAAAGGGCCACCGCAACGAATTACAGACTGGGAAAGCCCGTTAAGGTAGCTAAATGCACCTATGTTAAACAGCAGTAATTAAACCTGCATTTCCAAAGCTTCAATAATCTTTCTTATATTCGTTTAACATCATTAAAATAAAAACATATGATCTCATCAAAATCGCTACTAACTGTTATAGTACTCGCTTTTATAGGGCTAGGCGTACAAGCGCAAGACTTAACGATGCCTTCAGAAATACAAGCGGCATTTAAAAAAAATACCCGGAATTTAACCGGAAAACCTGGTACAAATTATTGGCAAAACCATGGTCGTTACGACATTACTATTAAAGTATCTCCACCAGACCGCACCATATCAGGAGTTGAGCACATCACCTATTTTAACAACAGTCCAGATCAATTAGACAGCTTAAACATGAAGTTGATTGTGAATGTACACCGTAATGGCAGAAGAGGGCAAAAGCCTGACCCGTCATTGGGTATTACTGTAGACCAGATTAAGGTAAATGGTGCCATGGCAAGTTGGGATAATAGCCGAGCGACCACCACCAATTATATGTTCCCATTAAAAAACACTTTAATGCCACATGATTCGGTTCAATTGGATATCAACTGGCATTACTTGTTGAGCAAATCTCCGGGACGTGATGGGGTGATAGATTCTACCACTTTTTTTCTAGCCTATTTTTACCCAAGGGTATCCGTTTATGACGATTACCGTGGCTGGGATACGCAACCACACACTGGAGGTTTAGAGTTTTATAATGATTTTAACGATTATCAACTACATGTGACTGTTCCTAAAAACTTTGTGGTTTGGGCAACGGGCGATTTAAAAAATCCAAATGAGGTTTTGCAGCCAGCTTTTGCTAAAAAACTGCAGGCTTCTTTGAAAAGCGATTCTACCCTACATATTGTGACGCAGCAGGATTTAGATGCGAAAAACATCACCACACAAAATAATACCAATACTTGGACTTTTACAGCAAAAAACATTACTGATGTCACCACTGCAATTAGTGACGCTTACGTTTGGGATGCAGCCAGTGTTTTGGTCGACGACGTAAAAAATCGTAGGACTAGCGTACAAGCAGCATTTCCGGATAGCTCTGCAGATTTTCATCATTCGGTACAGTTTAGCCGTTATGCTTTAGGATGGTTCTCACACAATTGGCCGGGCGTAGCTTATCCTTTTTCCAAAAGTACTGCCGTACAAGGTTATGCCGATATGGAGTACCCAATGATGGTGAACGATAGCCATGAAAAAGATTTAGGTTTTGCCCAATTGGTACAAGACCATGAGCAAGCGCATACTTATTTTCCATTTTATATGGGAATTAACGAAAGTCGTTATGCTTTTATGGATGAAGGCTGGGCAACCACTTTAGAGTATTTAATTGGTATTCAGGAAAAAGGGAAAGCAGCCGCCGATGAATTTTATAGACAGTTTAGGGTAAATCGTTGGATCAATGGTCCGCATGAAAAAGAAGAAGCCATCATTACCCCTTCGCCAGATGTGAAGTTTGGCAGTGGTAATAATTCTTATGGCAAACCTTCTTTAAGTTATTTGGCACTAAAGGATTATTTAGGTGATGATTTATTTAAGAAAGCTTTACATACTTATATGGCTAACTGGAATAGTAAACATCCAATGCCTTGGGATTATTTTAATTCGATGAAAAGCGGATCGGGTAAAAATCTTAACTGGTTCTTTTACAATTGGTTCTTCACTCCTTCTTATATCGATTTAAATTTAGAAAATGTAGACCAGTCAGGCAAAGCCTATGAACTGGAGATTAAAAATGTGGGTGGTTTTGCTGTTCCATTTGATGTGGTTGCAAATTATACCGATGGTAGTACCGAAAGTTTCCATCAAACGCCTGCCGTTTGGGAAAAAAATCAAAAAGAAACTTCTGTAAAAATCAATCTTTCGAAAGAAGTGAAAAGTATCACTTTAGAAGGGGGTATTTTTATGGATGCTGACCTAAAAAATAATACCTGGACAAAAAAGTAATTTTCTTTATCAGAATACAAAAAAGCAGATTCGATCAAATTGAATCTGCTTTTTTGTTTTCCACCCATTTTTAAAGCTTTATGATTTATAAAAAATGATCAACTAAACTCAATTCCTTTTGGCATGTTTTCTGTGTGTTTATCAGTAAAAATTAAAATATGAAAATTAAAAGAATATCCGATAAGATTGAAAAAGTATTAAACGATCAGATGACCCGCGAAGCCTATCAGGCACAGGTTTATTTATCTTATGCATCTTGGGCAGAAGGAAACAGTTATGCTGGTGTGGCTACTTTTTTATACAAACATGCACATGAAGAACGCGAACACATGTTTAAATTCATCAAATATATTAATGACAGAGGTGGAAAAACAAAAATTGAAGCCATTAAAGCGCCACCTGCCGACCCTAAGGATATGGAAGATTGTTTAAAAAATGTATTAAAGCATGAAATTGACAACTCGGCATGTATTGATGCGATTGTAAATTTAGCACATGAAGAAAAAGACTGGGCTACTTTTAACTTCGGACAGTGGTTTGTAAAAGAGCAAATAGAAGAAGAAAAATTGGTCAATAATTTGTTAGATAAATTTACTCTGGCCTCTAAAGAAGTAGGGAATAACTCTAATCTTTATGAAATGGATAAAGATTTAAGTAGTGCATCACAAGGCACTACTATTGCTCAGGATGAAAAATTCTAAAAATAATTGCACTTAAAGATGATTGAAAAAAGAGGAATAATCTCCTCTTTTTTTATGGGTTTAACTTTAAATCAAGCGATCTTTAATGACCAGCGTATTGGCCATTTTATCGTGTAGGGTTTGTTGCTTTTTATTAAGGAACAAATAAAAATAGCCAAAGAAAAGGGTGAGGGTACTGAGGGCCTTACCAAGATTTCTTAGGAATACCTCCTGTAAGCTGGGTTTTAAACCCTGCATATTGGTGACTTTGATATTCATTAATCCTTTACCGATGGTCGCTTGACGGTGATACTCCATATATATGTGATAGAAAAACTTAAAAAAAGGCATCAGTAATAAGCCAGAACCAATGGTAATTAAAGTTTTAGTCTGATTGTTTAAGAACACTACAATCAGTAACTCCACAATGGCCATCATCCCAAAAATCACAAACCAATCAATGGCATCTGCCAGCATTCGTAAATCGAAACCAGCGAAATATTGGGGTTCGGTAAATTGTTGGTTAAAATGAAGAAGCTCACGAATTTCTGCAAATTCGTGAGCTTCTTTATAATCGTCCATTCCTGGTTTACGGAGGAAGGAATCAGGTTGAATTTTTTGTTCTTTAAGATCAGCTAAAGTAAAAGGCCCTGCTGGTTTCCCGTTAATAACTAAGCTATAAATGGCCTCTTCCATTAATACCTTTTGACCTTAATATCGCTTAATCCACCTTTAAAACTAATATTAATTTTCTTAGCAGAAGAGTTATAGTTTGAGGTTTCGTAATTGCCATTACCTTTATCTATAAAATCTTCAAAGCTTTTAGAGGATAAACCTGTAGCTGTTTTAATTCTGCAACCTACACCTGTTGGTATCTCAATGGTCACGTCTGCAATACCAGTCTCGGCCGTTAAATTCACTAATTTGGATAAATCGCCTAAGCGAACATCAAACTCTGCAGCACCACCTTTTATATTGATGTTTTGCATTTTGAAAACACTTAAATCAAAATCAGCTTTTCCAGCGCCCATTGTTAGGTTTAAGTCCCAAGTAGGCAAAGGATTTAAAGACATGGTGATGTCATTGCTTTCATCGCCATCAAAATGTATTGTTTTAGAGCTTTTAGCAATAAAATTTACTGTGGTCGTACGATCTACCTTTTCAGTCCTCAGCACATAAAACGGGCGCCTATTACCTGTAGTATTTGCAGTAAATAATGATGAGGTCCCACTGCTTAAAATGTATTTTGCTGCACCACCCTTAATATTTAAGACTGCATGATTGGTGCCATCTTCGAAGGCTTCTTGGTAATTTACTGTACTATCTGTGTTGTTATTATTATCGTCATCCCTGTTATCCCAACCATCTTTAACGCCATCAGAAAAGCCAAAATCCCAATGGTCATGTTTCTGACCTTTTTGCAATCCTTTAAAGGTCAATAAACCCAAAGTAAGTACGGTAATGATGACCGTAACTAAAACACCAATTTTTGAATTACTTCGTGAAAACAGGATGTTTACTCCCATTAAAATTAAGATAACCGGCCAGAAACGCCATACATAATGCCAGCTAAAATCTATCACTCCGAAGTTTTCTAAAAGAAATATCCCTCCAACAAAGACAAAGAGAATTCCCCAAAATATTTTATCGCTTTTCATGATTTAATCTTTTTTAATTTCTTGTTCTTGATGATCAGTTGATTCTTCTTCCTTTTCTTCTTTTGGTGTCGAATCTTCAGACTTTTGTTTAAAATCTTTAGCGTTAAAATCCTTGCTTTCAGCCTCCTTTTTACCTTTAAAAAGAATACTTAAGCCAATAACTACAAAAACTAAAGGCCATAACTTTCCTAAATTAAACCAATAAGGAATGATTCCAAACTCATTTAATAAAAAGTAAGTACCCACAGCAATTAATCCCATACCTGCGATTGCCGTAATGTTGGTGTTTTTTTTGGATTTAAATGTAGACCCGAAATTATCTGAAGGTACTTTACTAGGATCTACTGTGTAATCTGTGTAAGTAAATGGATGATGTATTTCTTGAGGAACAGCTATCCAAAGGATAATATATATCCATAAACCTCCTCCACCAAAAAATGCTGCTAAAGCAAAAGCTACCCTCACCCAAGTTACCTCTAATTGAAAATACTTTGCTAAACCTGCCGCAACACCCGCAACCATCTTATCCTGGGTGTCTCTTGTTAATTTCTTTTCCATTTTTTATTTTTCCTTTCCGTTCTAAATTTGTCCGTGAAGTGGCCTGATCATGATTTCTTCCACATTTGCACCCATACTCATTTTCATTACATTTTCAATAGCTAAGGCCACATCTTCCGGTTGTATAAATTCGTCAGGGTTAATGCTGGTTCCTTCCCACGAACTGGTGAGGGTTGATCCCGGCAAAATGGCGGTAACTTTTACATCATGTGCCATCATCTCCTTTCTCATTATATGGTTTAGACTGAGTAAAGCAGATTTAGTTACACAATAAGAACCAGCATTTGCAATTGTATCTTTACTGGCAACAGAACAGATGTTAAAAATAGATCCTTTTCTACGTTCTTTCATTCCTGGGCCTAGTTTTTTGTATAAAAAATATGCTGCATAAACATTGGTTCTCATGTGATAATCAAGCGCATCAAAGCTTTCATCTAAAATAAAAGCAGGCTTAAATACACCAACATTGTTCACCAAAATATCGATTGTACCCATTTGCTCAATGGCAAAATCGGCGAAAGCCAAAACTTCAGCTTCCACGCTGCAATCAACTACTTTTACGTAAACACTCACATCAGGATAATTGCTATGAATTTTCGCTTTAAGAAGATTTAGATCGCTAAGTTTTCTAGCGCATATACATAAGTGATATCCTTGGGCTGCCATATTCATCGAAATAGATTCGCCCATTCCTTTTGATGCTCCTGTAATTAATACATTCATGAAATTTTAAATTTATTTACCAATTTAGGTTTAATATTTGCAATAGATAAAAAAGCTTATTTTTACGGAAAATTAAATCTATGATATTTTACCATTTCGGGAATTATATTTTATTGCTCAAGGCGGTTTTCAGAAAACCCGAAAAATTCAGCATTTATAAAAACGAGATTTTTAGGGAAATGGTAAGTATTGGCTTAGGCTCTTTGGGTATTATCAGTATCATTTCAATTTTCATTGGCGCTGTAACAACTGTTCAAACCGCTTTTCAGTTAACTAGTGATTTAATCCCTAAATCTATCATTGGTGGTATCACCAGAGACTCTACCATTTTAGAATTAAGTCCTACAGTATGTTCACTGGTTTTAGCAGGTAAAATAGGGTCTAGCATTGCTTCCCAAATTGGGACCATGCGAGTTACCGAGCAAATTGATGCATTGGAAATCATGGGCATTAATGCCCCAGGTTATCTAATACTCCCTAAATTATTGGGCGGTGTGATTATGATCCCTATGTTGGTCATTGTAGCCATCTTTTTAAGTATAACAGGAGGGTATTTTGCTGGTGTAGCCTCTGGCGCTGTTACTGCGGCAGAATTTATACAAGGTTTAAGTACAGGATTTGTTCCTTTTACTGTTTTTGTAGCCCTGATTAAAGCACTAATTTTTGCTTTCGAGATCACTACTATTTCTGCCTACCAAGGGTTTTATACTAAAGGAGGAGCTTTGGAGGTTGGTCAATCAAGCACCAAAGCAGTAGTGATCAGTTGTATTGCTATTTTAGTTTCTGATTATATCATCGCACAACTTTTACTATGATTGAGGTTAAAGATATTTACAAAAGCTTTGGAGATAACGAGGTTCTCAAAGGCATTACGGCCACTTTTAAACCTGGTGTAACCAGTTTGATTATAGGTGGTTCGGGCTCTGGAAAAACTACCTTGATGAAAAATATGGTGGGTTTACATGAACCAAATAGCGGTCACGTAACCTATAACGAAAGAAACTTTACGTCTATGGACATGCATGAGCGAATAGAAATCCGAAAGGAAATAGGAATGCTTTTTCAAGGTTCTGCACTTTTTGACTCTATGACTGTAGAGAAAAACATTCGTTTTCCGTTGGATATGTTTACTGATCAATCCAAGGCCGAAAAATTAGATCGTGTTAATTTTGTGTTGGAAAGAGTAAATCTAGCTGGTAAGAATAAATTATATCCTACTGAACTCTCTGGTGGGATGATGAAAAGAGTAGGTATTGCAAGAGCTATCGCGATGCGTCCAAAATATTTATTTTGTGATGAACCTAACTCGGGCCTTGACCCTAAAAGTGCGATTATTATTGATGAGCTCATCAAAGAAATTACTGTGGAGTATGATATTACCACCGTAGTGGTCACCCATGATATGAACTCGGTAATGGGAATTGGAGATCATATTATCTTCTTGCATGAAGGCAAAAAATGGTGGGAAGGTTCTAATAAAGAAATCACCTCTACTGATAATCCAGAATTAAATGATTTTGTATTTGCCACCAAACTAATGGAAACCCTTTTGAAGAAATAATA
>JACMOI010000108.1 GCA_014378105.1 Pseudopedobacter sp. | reverse complement strand
ATCTTAAAATAATTATATTTTAAGAAAATATATAAAAGTACTTAGGGAAAAACTCCCTAAGTACTTTTTATCTAATAAAAGTTTTAGTTTTTATTAGAATTAAAATTTATAAACGGGAATAGTTCAACGGTAGAATAGAGGTCTCCAAAACCTTTGATCAGGGTTCGAATCCTTGTTCCCGTGCTAACGCGAAAATAAGAATGGCTAATTTTGCAGAATATATCAAAGAATCATACATCGAGTTAACCCAAAAGGTAACTTGGCCAACTTGGAGTGAACTTCAAAACAGTGCGGTTATCACGCTAGTTGCTTCATTAATTATTGCTTTAATCATATTAGCAATGGATGAATCATTTGGTAACTTATTAAAGTTAATGTATAAATCGTTTGCATAATATATAAAGCATGAGTGATCAGTTGAAATGGTACGTAGTAAGAGCGGTTAGTGGGAAAGAGAAAAAGGTTAAGCAATATATAGATGCAGAGATTAGCCGTTTAGGTTTAACTCATTTGGTTCCTCAGGTATTAATACCGATGGAAAAATATTACCAGATGAAAGACGGTAAGAAAATCGCTAAGGAAAGGAACTTTTATCCAGGATATGTTTTAATAGAAACTGCGTTAAACGCAGAATTAGAGCAAATCATAAAAAGCGTAAATAGTGTGATCGGTTTCTTGGGAGACAAAAGTGGAAACGCTGTTCCTTTAAGACCAGCAGAAGTTAACCGTATTTTAGGTAAGGTTGATGAGATGGCAGAGCAAGGAGAGATGATGAATGTTCCTTATTATGTTGGTGAAAATGTTAAAGTAATGGATGGGCCTTTCAATGGTTTCTCAGGAGTTATTGAAGAAATAAACGAAGAAAAGAAAAAACTGAAAGTTATGGTTAAGATTTTTGGACGTAAAACTCCACTCGAACTTAATTATATGCAGGTTGAAAAAGAATAATATAAGTATTGCGTATAGCGTAATGAGTATGGCGATCAATCGCAATACATTATACTCACATCTCAATACTAATCAAGATCTTAAATGTTACAAATGCTTCCACATTATTAACGTTGAGAAATAAATAAATAAAAAATGGCAAAAGAAGTCAGTGCGTTAATCAAATTACAAATCAAGGGAGGGGCGGCAAATCCATCTCCACCGGTTGGTCCTGCATTAGGAGCAAAAGGTGTGAACATTATGGAATTTTGTAAGCAGTTTAACGCCCGTACCCAGGAGAAAGCAGGCAAAGTACTTCCTGTTGTAATCACTGTTTATGCAGACAAATCTTTCGAATTTATCATTAAAAATCCACCGGTTGCAATCCAGTTAATGGAAACCGCAAACATCAAAAGTGGATCAGCAGAATCTAACCGTAAAAAAGTTGCCAAGGTTACTTGGGAGCAGGTTGAGGTAATTGCAAAAGATAAAATGTCTGATTTAAATGCATTTACAATGGAATCAGCAATGAAGATGGTTGCAGGCACAGCCCGTAGTATGGGAATAAACGTTACAGGAGACGCACCCTGGAATAATTAATTAACACAAATAAGTAAAAGACAGTGGCAAGATTAACAAAAAATCAAAAGACGGCACTTTCCAAACTTGAAGCTGGTAAGGCTTATTCCTTAAAGGATGCAGCTGCCCTGGTTAAAGAAGTAACTACTACCAAATTCGATTCATCAGTAGATATTGATGTTCGTTTAGGTGTTGATCCGCGTAAAGCGAATCAAATGGTACGTGGTATTGCAACTTTACCCCATGGTACCGGTAAAACAGTACGCGTTTTAGCTTTAGTAACTCCTGATAAGGAAGAAGAAGCAAAAGCCGCAGGCGCTGATTTTGTAGGTTTGGATGAGTATATAGCTAAGATTGAGAGTGGCTGGACAGATGTCGATATTATTATTACTACTCCTAGCTGTATGGCTAAAGTAGGAAAATTAGGTCGAATTTTAGGTCCACGTAACTTGATGCCAAATCCTAAATCAGGAACTGTAACCATGAATGTGGGACAAGCAGTAACTGATGTAAAAGGAGGTAAAATTGACTTTAAAGTCGATAAATCTGGTATCATTCATTGCTCAATAGGTAAAGTATCTTTCCCTTCTGATAAGATTTATGAAAATGCTTTGGAGGTTCTCCAGATCATTTCAAAATTGAAACCATCAGCTGCAAAAGGAACATATTTTAAGAGTGTACATATCTCTTCAACTATGTCTCCGGGGATTGAAATTGAAACTAAAACAGTAGCGGGAATTTAATATTATGAGAAGAGAAGAAAAACACGAAGTTGTTTCTGCTTTAGTCGATAGAATGAAAGAATCAGGTAATTTTTATATTACTGATACTTCAAATTTATCGGTTGCAAAAATTAATAATATTCGCCGTAAATGTTTTGAGAACCAAATTGGAATGCAGGTTGTTAAAAACACACTAATCAGAAAAGCTTTAGAGCAATTAGATGGTGATGTTTCTCCTTTATTCGAGGTTCTTAAAGGTTCATCTTCTGTCATGTTTTCAACTAATGCTAACGCTCCGGCTAAGCTGATTAAAGAGTTGAGAAAAAACAAAGCAGAGAAACCAGTTTTAAAAGCAGCTTATGTAGATTCAGCTGTTTTCATTGGCGATAACCAATTAGAAGCTTTAGTTAATCTTAAATCAAGAGAGCAACTTATCGGCGAGATTATTGGATTATTACAGTCACCAGCGAAGAATGTTATTTCAGCATTACAATCTGGCGGAAACAAATTGGCAGGGATTGTCAAAACTTTACAAGAAAGAGAAGGTTAAATCAAACACCTTAAGTTTGGTAGTAAATTATTTGTAAAAAATTAAAAATTAAATATAATGGCGGATTTAAAATCGTTTGCTGAACAATTAGTAAACTTAACAGTTAAAGAAGTTAATGAGTTAGCTCAAATCTTAAAAGACGAGTATGGTATAGAGCCAGCTGCTGCTGCAGTTGCTGTTGCTGGACCTGCTGCAGAAGCACCTGCTGCTGCTGAAGAGAAAACATCTTTTGATGTAATCTTGAAAGAAGCTGGTGGTTCTAAATTAGCTGTAGTGAAATTAGTAAAAGACTTAACTGGTCTTGGATTAAAAGAAGCTAAAGATTTAGTTGATGGTGCACCAAAAGAATTAAAAGCTGGTGTAACTAAAGACGAAGCTGATGCTCTAAAAAAGCAGCTTGAAGAAGCTGGAGCTGTTGTTGAGATTAAGTAATTTATTACCCTCAATAAAAAATAGCCATAAACTCCGCCCCAAAAAAGGGGTTGGAGTTTACGGCTTTTGGTGTATATCACCAACGCATACTGAACATAGGTTCAGTTTTTAATCGAATTTTCGGTTTAACTAAAATTTAAGACCCTTGGCAAACAAAAGCAATCAAAGGATAAACTTTGCTCAAAGTAAGCATGTGTTAGATTATCCTGATTTTCTGGATGTACAAATCCAATCGTTCAAGGAATTCTTTCAGCTAGAAACCACCTCAGATAACCGTCATACAGAAGGTTTATTTCAGGTATTTGCTGAAAACTTTCCGATCTCTGATTCAAGAAACATTTTCGTTCTCGAATTTTTGGATTACTTTATTGATCCACCTCGTTATGACATTCATGAATGTATAGAGCGTGGACTAACTTACAGTGTTCCTCTAAAGGCTAAGCTTCGCTTATCCTGTAATGATGAAGAGCATGAGGATTTCGAAACTATTGTGCAGGATGTTTATTTAGGAACTATTCCTTATATGACACCTAAAGGTACTTTTGTAATCAATGGTGCAGAGCGTGTAATTGTATCTCAATTGCACCGTTCTCCTGGTGTATTCTTCGGCGTAAGTCGTCATACCAACGGAAGCAAGCTTTACTCCGCTCGTGTGATTCCTTTTAAGGGATCTTGGATCGAATTTGCAACTGACGTTAATAATGTCATGTATGCTTACATCGACCGTAAGAAAAAGTTTCCGGTAACTACACTCTTAAGGGCAATTGGTTATGATTCTGATAAAGATATATTGGAGTTATTTGATCTTGCTGATGAAGTGAAAGTAAGCAAATCTGGCTTAAAGAAATACGTAGGTCGTAAATTGGCAGCTAGAGTGCTTAAGAAATGGGTAGAAGATTTTGTGGATGAGGATACTGGAGAAGTAGTATCTATCGATAGAAATGAAATTATTCTCGAAAGAGAAACCATTTTGGAGGAAGATCAAATTGATATGATTGTTGATGCTGGTGTAAAAACATTGATCCTTTCTAAGGAAGATGCAAACACTGGAGATTACACGATCATTTATAATACGCTACAAAAAGATACTTCCAATTCTGCTAAAGAAGCGGTTGAACATATATATAGACAATTACGTAACGCCGAACCACCTGATGAAGAAACTGCTCGTGGTATCATCGGTCGTTTATTCTTTTCTGATAAGCGTTATGATTTAGGTGACGTAGGTCGTTACAGAATCAATCGTAAATTAAAGATGGATACGCCAGTTGAAACTAAGGTTTTGACTAAGTTAGACATCATTGCGATTGTAAAATACTTGATCAAATTAATCAACTCTAAAGAAGATGTGGATGATATTGATCACTTATCAAACAGAAGAGTAAGAACTGTTGGAGAACAATTATATGCGCAGTTTGGTGTTGGTTTAGCTCGTATGGCTAGAACAATCCGTGAGCGTATGAACATCCGTGATAACGAGGTGTTTACCCCAACAGATTTAATTAATGCCCGTACTTTATCTTCTGTAATTAATTCTTTCTTCGGAACTAATCAGTTATCTCAATTCATGGATCAAACAAATCCATTGGCAGAGATTACGCACAAACGTCGTTTATCAGCTTTAGGTCCAGGTGGTTTATCAAGAGAAAGAGCTGGTTTCGAGGTTCGTGACGTTCACTATACCCACTACGGTAGGTTGTGTACTATTGAAACTCCAGAAGGTCCGAACATTGGTTTGATTTCTTCTCTTTGTGGTCATGCCAAGATTAATAATTTAGGTTTCATTGAAACTCCTTACCGTAAAGTTAATGACGGTGTGGTAGTAGTAGATCAGCCGGTTACGTATTTAAGTGCGGAAGATGAAGATGGAATGACCATTGCTCAGGCGAACGCTCAATACAGTGATAAAGGTGTTTTTGAAGATGAGAAAGTAAAAGCGAGATACGAAGGTGACTTTCCTGTAATCGACCCTGAAAAGTTAGATTACATAGATATTGCTCCAAATCAGATTACTTCTATTGCGGCGTCTTTAATTCCTTTCTTAGAGCATGATGATGCGAACAGAGCCCTGATGGGATCTAACATGCAACGTCAAGCTGTTCCTTTATTACGTCCTCAAGCTCCAATTGTTGGAACTGGATTAGAAGGAAGAGTTGCTCGTGATTCTAGAACATTAATCAACGCAGAAGGAAACGGAGTTGTTGAGTATGTTGATGCTAATAAAATCACCATCAAATACGAAAGAAACGATGATGATAGATTAGTTTCATTTGACGGAGAATCTAAAAGTTACGACTTAATTAAGTTTAAGAAAACGAATCAAAGTACTTGTATCAACCTAAAACCAATTGTTAAGAAAGGTCAAAAAGTTGAAAAAGGACAAGTATTATGCGAAGGATATGCAACACAAGACGGAGAATTAGCATTAGGTATCAATTTAAAAGTTGCTTTCATGCCTTGGCAAGGATATAACTTTGAAGATGCGATTGTAATTTCTGAAAGAGTTGTTTCTCAAGATATATTTACTTCTCTTCACATCGAAGAATTCGAACTAGAAGTTCGTGATACTAAACGTGGAGAAGAAGAGTTAACCCCAGATATTCCTAACGTTTCTGAAGAAGCTACTAAAGATTTAGATGAGCATGGAATCATCAGAGTTGGTGCCGAAGTTCAAGAAGGTGACATTTTAATTGGTAAGATTACTCCAAAAGGAGAGTCAGACCCATCTCCAGAAGAGAAATTACTAAGAGCAATCTTTGGTGATAAAGCTGGTGATGTGAAAGATGCATCCTTAAAAACTCCTCCATCAATCAAAGGTGTTGTTATCGATTCTAAATTATTCTCTAGGGCTAAGAAAACTTCTAAAGCAGAAGAAAAAGCAATGTTAGAGAAGTTGGATGCTAAGCATGAAAAAGCAGTTAGAGAACTGAGAGAGAGCTTAGTTGACAAAATGTTCACCATTGTAAATGGTAAAACTTCTCAAGGAGTATTCAATGTATATAAAGAGCTGTTGATAGCTAAAGGTGTTAAATTCACTCAAAAGCTATTAATGGAATTAGATTATAATCACATCAATCCAACAAAATGGACTACTGATGATGATAAAAATGATCTGATCAAAACTTTATTACACAACTTCGGTATCAAAACCAATGAAGAATTAGGAGCATACAGAAGAGATAAATTTGCGATCAGTGTTGGTGATGAGCTTCCATCAGGGATTGTTCAAATGGCTAAAGTTTATGTTGCGAAGAAACGTAAATTAAAAGTTGGAGATAAGATGGCAGGTCGTCACGGTAATAAAGGTATTGTAGCTCGTATCGTAAGAGACGAAGACATGCCTTTCTTATCAGATGGAACTCCAGTAGATATCGTTTTAAATCCTCTTGGTGTGCCTTCTCGTATGAACTTAGGACAGATTTACGAGACTGTTTTAGGTTGGGCTGGTAAAGAATTAGGATTAAAATTTGCTACGCCAATTTTTGACGGTGCTTCCCATGATGAGGTTGAAGGGTATGTGAAACAAGCTGGTGTACCAGAATCAGGAAGAACTTATCTATACAATGGTTTAACTGGAGATCGTTTTGATCAACCAACAACTGTAGGTATTATCTATATGTTGAAATTAGGCCACATGGTTGATGATAAGATGCATGCTCGTTCAATCGGACCTTACTCATTAATTACACAACAACCATTAGGTGGTAAAGCACAATTTGGTGGTCAGCGTTTTGGTGAGATGGAAGTTTGGGCATTAGAGGCATTTGGTGCATCAAACATCTTACAAGAAATCTTAACTGTTAAATCTGATGATGTTGTAGGAAGAGCTAAAACTTACGAAGCTATCGTAAAAGGCGAAAACTTACCAACTCCAGGAGTTCCAGAATCATTCAATGTATTGGTTCACGAACTAAGAGGTTTAGGATTAGATATTACATTAGACTAATAAGTTCAAAGTTTAAAGTTGAAAGTGTTTCTTTCAACTTTGGACTTATGACTTTCAACTTAAAGAAAGAATATGTCTTACAAAAAGGATAGTAAAATCAAAAGTAATTTCACTTCGATTACCATTAGTTTATCTTCTCCAGAAGCAATTTTAGAGAGATCAAGTGGCGAGGTGTTGAAGCCCGAAACCATTAATTATAGAACATACAAGCCTGAGCGTGATGGTTTGTTTTGTGAAAGAATTTTTGGTCCGGTGAAGGATTACGAATGCCATTGCGGTAAATACAAAAGAATCCGTTATAAGGGAATCGTTTGTGACCGTTGCGGTGTAGAAGTAACTGAGAAAAAAGTACGTCGTGAGCGTATGGGACACATTAACTTGGTAGTTCCTGTTGCGCATATCTGGTACTTTAGATCTTTACCTAACAAAATTGGTTACCTTTTAGGTTTACCAACCAAAAGATTAGATTTAATCATCTATTATGAACGATATGTAGTGATCCAAGCTGGTCAAATGGCCGATGAAGGTATCGCTTACATGGATTTCTTAACAGAAGAAGAATATTTAGATATTTTAGATAAATTACCTAAAGAAAATCAGTATTTGGATGACAAAGATCCAAATAAATTCATTGCTAAGATGGGTGCGGAAGCTTTAGAAGACTTATTATCTAGATTAGACTTAGATCAATTATCTTACGATTTACGTCACCAAGCAGCTAACGAAACTTCTCAGCAACGTAAAAATGAAGCTTTAAAACGCTTGCAAGTTGTGGAAGCTTTCCGTGATGCCAAAACACGTATTGCGAATAATCCGGAGTGGATGATTATTAAAATCGTTCCTGTTATTCCACCAGAATTACGTCCATTAGTGCCTTTAGAAGGTGGTCGTTTTGCGACTTCAGATTTAAATGATTTATATAGAAGAGTAATTATCCGTAACAATCGTTTAAAAAGATTAATGGAAATTAAAGCTCCGGAAGTAATCTTACGTAACGAAAAGCGTATGTTACAAGAGGCTGTTGATTCATTATTTGACAATTCACGTAAGGTGAATGCGGTTAAAACTGAAGGTAACAGAGCTTTAAAATCTCTTTCTGATATCTTAAAAGGTAAACAAGGTCGTTTCCGTCAAAACTTATTGCGTAAGCGTGTGGATTATTCTGGACGTTCTGTAATTGTGGTAGGTCCAACATTGAAACTACACGAATGCGGTTTACCTAAAGATATGGCTGCAGAGCTTTTCAAACCGTTTATCATCCGTAAGATGATTGAAAGAGGTGTTGTTAAGACTGTAAAATCAGCAAAGAAAATTGTTGATAGAAAAGATCCTTTAGTATGGGATATTTTAGAGAATGTATTAAAAGGACATCCTATTTTATTAAACAGAGCTCCTACATTACACCGTTTAGGTATCCAAGCTTTCCAACCAAAATTAATTGAAGGAAAAGCAATCCAATTGCATCCTTTAGTATGTACAGCATTCAATGCGGATTTTGATGGTGACCAGATGGCAGTACACGTACCACTAGGTAACGCTGCAGTTTTGGAAGCCCAAATCTTGATGTTAGCTTCACATAACATTTTAAATCCGGCTAACGGAACTCCAGTTACAGTACCATCTCAGGATATGGTTTTGGGCTTATACTATATGACCAAAGGCCGTAAAACAGAAGAAGGAAATATTGTAAAAGGAGAAGGTCAAACTTTTTATTCTTCGGAAGAAGTGATCATTGCTTATAATGAGAGGATGATTGATCTTCACGCTTTTATTAAAGTAAAAGCAACAGTTAAAGAGAAAGATGGATCTTTAGTAGAAAAAATCATTGACACTACTGTTGGAAGAGTATTATTTAATGAAGTTGTTCCACCTGAAGTTGGTTATATCAATGAGCTATTAACTAAGAAATCATTACGTGATATCATTGGTGAAGTAGTTAAAAATACAGGTATGGCAAGAGCGGCAAATTTCTTAGATGAAATTAAAACGCTGGGTTTCCAATCTGCATTTATCGGAGGTTTATCTTTCAACTTGAAGGATTTAAATATCCCAACAGAGAAACATACCTTATTAGAGCAAGCCAAAAAAGAAGTTCAAGATGTAATGGGTAACTATAATATGGGTTTCATTACCAATAACGAACGTTACAACCAAATCATTGACATCTGGACTCGTATCAATAACAGATTGACGACTCACGTAATGACTCAATTAACTAACGATAATCAGGGTTTCAACTCTGTTTACATGATGTTAGATTCTGGAGCCCGTGGTTCTAAAGAGCAAATTCGTCAGTTATGTGGTATGAGGGGATTGATGGCGAAACCGCAGAAATCTGGTTCAGGTGGTGAAATTATTGAAAATCCAATTCTTTCTAACTTTAAAGAAGGATTATCAGTATTAGAATACTTTATTTCTACTCACGGTGCTCGTAAAGGATTAGCGGATACAGCTTTAAAAACTGCGGATGCGGGTTACTTGACTCGTCGTTTACATGATGTGGCGCAAGATATGGTGATTAAGCATCATGATTGCGGTACGTTAAGAGGAATGTTTACTACTGCTTTAAAGGATCAGGAAGATATAATTGAGCCATTATATGATAGAATTTTAGGTCGTACATCATTACATGATGTGTATGATCCTATCACTAATGAAATATTAGTAAAAGCAGATCAGGACATTAATGAAGAGACTGCTAGAAGAATCGAAGAATCTCCTATAGAAGGTATAGAAATCCGCTCTGTATTAACTTGTGAATCTCCAAGAGGAGTTTGTGCATTATGTTATGGACGTAACTTAGCTTCTGGAAAGCCAGTTCAAATGGGCGAGGCAGTTGGAGTAATTGCTGCTCAATCAATAGGTGAACCGGGTACACAGTTAACATTACGTACTTTCCACGTGGGTGGTACTGCATCTAACATTGCAGCTGAATCTCAAATCAACGCGAAGTTTGATGGTGTTATCGAATTCGAGAACTTAAGAACAGTTACTAAGACTACAGAAGAAGGTGAAATTGAGGTGGTATTAGGACGTTCAGGCGAATTCAAAATTACTGATCCAAATTCTGGAAGAATAATTATGACTAACAACATCCCTTACGGATCTTTCCTTTTTGTTAAAGAAGGAGATGAAGTAACCAAAGGAGATAAGTTATGTTCTTGGGATCCATATAATGCGGTTATTATTTCTGAATTCACTGGTAAGGTTGAGTTTGAATCTGTTATAGAAGGGGTTACTTTCCGTGAAGAATCTGACGAACAAACTGGTCACAGAGAAAAAGTGATTATTGATACTCGTGATAAAACTAAAAATCCGGTTGTAAAAATCGTTGATAAGAAAGGTGATTCTATCAGAGAATATAATATTCCAGTAGGAGCACACGTAACGGTTGATGAAGCTGACCAAGTGAAAATGGGTGAGATTTTAGTAAAAATCCCTCGTACAACTGGAAAAACCAGAGATATTACAGGTGGTTTACCTCGTGTAACTGAATTATTTGAAGCAAGAAA
Organism: Pseudopedobacter sp.; assembly: GCA_014378105.1. GTDB lineage: Bacteria > Bacteroidota > Bacteroidia > Sphingobacteriales > Sphingobacteriaceae > Pseudopedobacter. The sequence continues at coordinate 10,997 of JACMOI010000108.1, read as the reverse complement.
TCCATCAAACCCTGCAGTTGTAACTGAGATTGACGGTGTGGTAACTTTAGGTGGTGTGAAACGTGGTAACCGTGAGGTTACTATCGAATCTAGAGATGGTCAAGTAAAAAAATACTTAGTCCCACTTTCTAAGCACATCCTAGTACAGGAAAACGATTTTGTTAAAGCGGGTATGCCATTGTCTGATGGAGCCATCTCTCCTGGAGATATTCTATCAATCAAAGGTCCAGCTGCGGTTCAAGAATACTTAGTAAATGGTATCCAAGAAGTTTACCGTTTACAAGGTGTGAAAATTAACGATAAGCACTTTGAGACTATCGTTCACCAAATGATGCAAAAAGTCTTGATTGAAGACGCAGGTGATACTAGTTTCCTAGAAAAACAAGCTGTTGATCGTTTTGATTTCTCTATTGAGAATGACGAAATCTATGATAAAGTAGTAGTAGAAGATACTGGAGATTCTAACACTTTAAAATCAGGTCAGATTGTATCTGTACGAAGACTACGTGATGAGAATTCACAATTGAAACGTAAGGATATGAAGTTGGTAACTGCAAGAGAAGCAAGAGCCGCTACCGCAAGCCCAATGTTGCAAGGTATTACCAGAGCTTCATTAGGTACTAAATCATTCATTTCAGCAGCTTCCTTCCAGGAAACGACTAAAGTATTGAATGAAGCAGCTATCGCGGGTAAGCGTGATAATTTATTAGGTCTGAAAGAGAACGTTATTGTAGGTCACTTAATTCCATCAGGAACAGGCTTACGTGACTACGAAAGAATCATTGTAGGTTCTCAGGAAGAGTATGATAAATTAATGCCTTCTAAAGAAGAAGAGGAAGAAGTTGGGGCTTAATTAAGCCTAAACAATATTTGATAAAAGGTCTGCAAGAAATTGCAGACCTTTTTTATGCTGTAATCTCATTAAATCAATTACTATTCTTTCTGAAATAACTATAGTAAGTTTTTTTACAGAAATTGATTAAAATATAATAAAAAATTAAAGGAATGGTAAGTTTGCCTAGCTCCACTAAAGAAGTTCTTGAATCGTTTTTAAAAATGTCTTTAAAGAATAAAAAAATGTTTTGTGGAAAATAAATTATTGAATTTGGATTCTTAACTAAAACATAAAAGAGAAATAAAAGAATGAAAGTTAAACTTATCATGCCATAGAAGAATAAGAGAAAATCAACCCAAAGCCACTTTTTTATTCTTTGGCCTTTAATAAATCTTAATAAATCTTTCACTTTATTAAAAGCATGAAAAAATAAATTTGGTTTATTTGTTAAATCTGATAATATCCAAAAACCATCACTTCTTAAAAATGGATTAAGATTAAATAATGTATGTAAACACACAATTATAGATGTAATCATTAATAATTCATTTTTTATCAAAAGCGCAATTAAAGCTAAAATTGCGCAAAAAATAAGCTCAAAATACATTCCTGCAATGTTGACAATAATTCTTTGCTTTTTGTTTAAACTCCAAATATCTGTAACATCCGCAAAATAAACTGGGGTAAAAAGATAAAATCCACCTCCAATGCCACCGTGTTTTGCTCCAAAAAAGCTAGCTGATGTAGCATGTCCAATTTCATGAAAAGTAACGCTAAAAGCCATTACAATTATAAAAGTTAATAAGCTCTTTTGGAGATCGAAAGATTGGTATATATTAAAATTGAAAATTAGTAAAGAAATTATGATTCCAAGACAAAATAAACTTGTAAAAATTGCAATTGTTTTATTGAAAAGAAAGTAGAATAATTTAACAAACTTAGAAAGTATTCTTTCATTTATAATTATAAAACTTAGATTTAAGTAGCTAGGCTTTGTAAAAGGTTTTATTTGCCCTTCACAACCTTTTAAAACACCATATTTAGCTAAATACAAATAAATTAACTGAAATATCTTCTCTGGGTTTATTATTTTACTCTTTTGCGAACTAAACTTAAAGGCAATACTTTCAATATCAGAAACTCCATCTATCAACAAAATTAGATTATAAACATCAGCGTTAATTTTTAAGTAATGTTTATTAAAATTATTACATAAAATGTATTCTTTAGAACCTAGTCTATTAAACTTTATATTCTCTGATAAAACAGGAATTAATTTTAAATTTTCGCTATTCATCAACAAAGGGCGTTTAATACAAAAGCTGTGGTAAGGGTCTTACTTTTATATGGTTCATGTACTTTGGGTTTAATGAAGGCAACCTCACTCCAAAAACCTTCTTTGTTTTGAGACATTATTAAATATCTTTGGGCTTTAACAATACACTCTTTATAATTATTTGGAAATAATTTAAGCGATAATATTGCGAATGATGTAGTAAGTGGATCAGAAATATTATCTTCATCCAAACCAAAACCATCATCATCATTTTGAGTTTTGTGTATAAAATTCAATGCACTGCTGATATTTTCAGGGTAATCAACCTCGAAATGTTTTAATAATTTTAATACTATGTAAGTACCATAATAATCCCCATAGTACCATCTGCTTTCCCAATTACCAGCAATAGTTTGTTTATTAATAATATAAATTAGTGCATTTTGAATATACTCCTTGTATAGTTTATTATCAAATAAAAAAAGTGCATAGGCAAAATTAGCAACCACTTCTAAGTCTGGTCCTTTCCCCCATTTAGTAAGGTTAAAGATTTCTTGTTTTTGCTGTTTTGGTGTTTGCTTTTCTTTGTTAATTATCCAAGTCTCAAAACTACCATTAGAAAGAGTCCTATCTTTTAAAACAATATTTATAGCGTTTAAACAGTATTCAAAAACAAGTCTTTTATTATCAGATTTTAAGAATAGTTGCATTATTTGGCCTAAATCATCAATATCTGCAGCTATTTCATTTACTGAGGAGAAATAAGACCATGCACCCACTTTATCTTTATTAACTAACTTTATAAGGTATTCGCACTCGTTTAGAATAAATTCAGAAATATCTAAACCGTTTTTAGAGGCAATTTCAATTAAACAATCATTTACTATAGCTCTTTGAAAAGTATCAGTAATGTGAACCTGACTAGTATTATCAAACCCATCTATATCACCTAAATACATTATGTGCTTTAAATCAGAATAATTGCCTGAAAAATCTCTATTTATGTATTTCAAGCCATTTTTTATAACCTCATTTTTTATACCTTGAAATTTAAAAAATTCATGATTATAGTTTCGTTCACTTTTTAATGAAATCCTTTTCTCCAAACATAAAATATAGCCGTCTGTAACATCTAGGTAATTTTCAATGTTTTGTTTAGTTTCTTTGATTATTGTTTCCCACTGGCTTTGATAACCAAAATTGTTTAAAACATCCAAGGCATTTTGAAAGTTTAAAATCGATTCTTTAAGTATTTTTTGCCCAACACCTTTAATAAATAACAACTTATTTAAATTAAAATCAGGAATATTCTCAAAATCTATTTCTTGTTTTAATTGATATATAGCCCAGTTAAACTGCTCATTTTTTAAATCTATACTAAAATCTTTCACATCATCATACAATTGAAAACCTACTGAAAAATATTTATGAGAAATTAATAATTTATGATAAGTATAATTTTCAGACTTACCTACTAAAACATGCAAGCTATCAATAGCTACTTTACCAAAAGCTGCTTTCTTATCGGCTAAGTTATAATAGAAATCTTTGGTTACTTTATTGTTAATAGTTATGGTTTTCTCTATTACTGCTGCTTCAAAATATTCGTCACGTCTTTTGTTCCAATAATTCCAAAAATCGTTTTTCACTCCATAAATAGAAGTCAAAATTTTAATCGATTCTTCTTGTAACAATACCATCTTTGATAAATAGGAAAAATCCTTTTCGTCTATCAAAGTATCCATCAAAAGAGTAGCATGATAATATAAATAACCAGCCTCAGACAATTGATTTAATTGTTGATCGCTTATTTGAGGATAAAATGTGGCAAACAATTTTGGATAATATTGATAAAATAATGGAGATTTATCATTTGTTAAAATTGAATCTTTTAAACGCATTTTAATTCTTTTTTTTAATAAAATCTTCTTCTTCTTTTGTTAACAGTATTTTAGTATCCAAATTTTTATTAGTAGGAAAATTTAAATAGAATGGTTTTTTTAAATCAATTTGTTCTTTTTTTGGGATTTTGACATTTTCTTCAATATTTGTTATTAAAAACTCTTGTGAAATTTTGTCTGTAGAATTGTAACTTTTAGTTGGTATTTTTAATTCCACAACGATATCTGATTTAAATGAACTGATTACCCATTTTTCTTTATTATATTTTTTAAAAGTTAGTTTAATGTGTTGAGATTTTACTTCTGATGTATAGTCTATTTGAGGTTCTTTTACTGACTTTAAAATTTTAATTTGACGATTATAAACATTATTAAAATCGAGACCTATAATTGCTCCAGTTATGTTGTCAAAATCAATAACTCCATCTTTTATAAACATCACAGTAGAATCATGCTCAATAATAGGAGAGCTAAAAGTAACTCTATTAAAATATTGATAATTATCTATGGATTTAATATTGATTTGATTAGCTTCATTGATAAATAGAGGATAGAAATTTAAATGTAACAACTTAAATAAGTCAGGATTTTCTATGTAAGATTGAGCTTTGTAGACAGCATTGTTAAGATTTAATATTTTAGAATAATCTATATTTATTAAACTGATTTTATTCTGAACATCAAATTGTTGGCTAAAGTCTAGTCCGTAAGATTTGTCATACCATTTCAACTGAACTTGAATTAACCTTGCGAGGCTATCATTTATTTTAACATTTTCTTTATAAGTACAATTATATAGAATTGGAGATGTAAAATAAAATTTACCATAATTCTTTAATAAATCAGCAAATTTCTTTTTTAAATCAATCCAGTTTATCTTCACTTCATTTAACAGTAAAATAGATGGGACCATCTTAATCGTGTCCAAATCAGCTTTTCCGAAATTTATAAGATCTATTTTTTTTGTTTCATATCCAACACAACTTATAACCAAAGTATCATTAATATGTGATGTGTTAATCTTTACATTACCATCATTATTGGTTATGGAGCCGTCCTTGCTTATCTTTGATAGAACACTTGCTTTTGAAATAGGTAAATTTGTGATGCTGTCTATTACATTAAATATCTTATTTTGAGCTTTTACATTGAAAGAAAGGAATATCAGAAATATATAAATTGTGGTTTTGTTTTTAATCATTAATTTTACTGTTAATTGTATAATTCTGCAAATTAAGAAGGGGTTAAAATTAACCCCTTCAAAGAGTTAATTATTTTTCAATAATTAAAGGGTAACTTTTACTCCAACTGTAGCAGTTGTAGTACCCCCACTCGTGGTTGCAGTACCAGTAACTTCAGTTGATTTTATCCACCCCATTTCATAACGTTTTTCAAGTTCTTCTACTTGAAATAATTCTAATAGTTCGTTTTCATTTTTCATTTTTTTAAAAATTAAGATTAATAAAAACCCTTTCGGGCAAGAATAAAGTAAAAGATTTTCTGATCAGGTAAATCTTTTACAATATACCCCCCCCCCGTTCACAATAACAAAATTATTACACTAAAACTTACTAACATTTTTTCCACAATAATATTAATTCAAAAAATTAGTATAATTTTTTTTGTTTGAATTTGGAATATTATAAATGGTAAGGATATTCAACTTATTTAAGGATAATCAAAATTGAAAATCAGATTAGAATAATTAATTTAGGGACATGGAAGAACAAAATGACAACCAAATTAATATAGAACTATCAGAGGAAATGGCTGAAGGAACTTATTCTAATCTTGCAATCATCACACATTCGAATAGTGAATTTGTACTGGATTTTATAAGAGTAATGCCTGGAGTACCTAAGGCGAAAGTTAAAAGCAGAATTGTATTGACTCCAGATCATGCAAAAAGGCTGATGAATGCATTAGAAGATAATATCGCTAAATTTGAGATGGCTAATGGAACCATTAAGATGGGTAGCGGAAATGATGGAGGAATGCCATTTAATTTCGGCGGACCTACAGCACAAGCTTAAAAATATATAATGGCAAAGGGAATTAAAGGAATCTTTAAAGGAAATCAAGATTTTGAAGAAAATTCCCCTTCGGGTTACCAACACCAATTTTATAAAATTTCAGAAGTATGGAGAGGAGACAAGTACGATGATTTTGGAATATTAAGGATTTTTAGATTAACCTTAGTAACCACGTTACTTTTATTTCCTGGCGTTTTGATTGATGAAATTTTTAAATCTTGGGGCACTTTAAGTAGAAAATTAATTGTTGAGTTTTATGTGCTAATAAAAACAATTTTCCCTGCTTTAATTCTTGCTTTTCGTTGGTACGATTATACCTATATCTATTTAATCGCTGTTTATTTTTTAATAGAAACCTATATCTACCTATTTTCTAAAATATTTTTGAAATATCAGCATTTAAGAGGACCAAATATCAGAACCTTGTTGATGCTGATATTGAATTTCTTTGAGTCGGGTTTAACTTTTGCAGTGATTTATATAGCTGGAGACTTTTTAAATATCCCGATAAAAAGCTCAATTGATGCTATTTACTTCTCATTTATTACGAGTTCTACGGTTGGTTATGGAGATATTCACCCGATAAGTGATGTGGGAAAAATGCTCTCTATTTTACAGATATTTAGCTCTATTTCTTTCTTAGTTTTATTCTTTAATTTCTTTTCTGGTAAATCGAGTGCTACAGAGTAGTTTCCACATAATCCAATATTTCTTTCGAGTTTGAAGGATTAAACCACAACACATCTTCACTTCTTCTAAACCACGTTAATTGCCTTTTGGCAAAATTTCTGGTATTTTGTTTGATTTTATCTACAGCCTTTTCTAAACTCCATTCTTTATTCAAGAACTTAAATATTTCAGTGTAACCAACTGTTTTTAATGCGTTTAAGTGTTGAAATTCTTGAAGAGACTTTACTTCTTCTAATAATCCTTCCTGTATCATTAAATCAACTCTGAGGTTGATTCGCTCATAAAGCTTTTCTCTATCAGTATTTAGTCCGATTAAAATGGTTTTGAAGCTGCGTTCTTTATTTTGTATTTTTCTAAAAGATGAAAAAGGCTTTCCAGTGGTCAAACAAACCTCTAAAGATCTGATGACTCTTTGTGGATTGTGAATATCAACTTCATTAAAATAAGTTGGATCTAATTCTTTGAGTTGCGTTTGAAGGGATTCAATCCCTTCTAATTCTAATTGCTGATTCAGTAGATTTCTTAAATTCTCATCAGCTTTTGGGATTTCATCAAAACCATAAAGAACGGCATTAATGTATAAACCAGATCCGCCAACCATTACCAAAACATCATGTGTTTGAAATAGCTCTTCAATTTTTGCGATGGCTTGTTTTTCAAAAGTACCAACGCTTATTTCTTCATGAATAGAATGGGAGTTGATGAAATGATGTGGTACGGCAGTTAATTCCTGCTGTTTAGGTTTTGCAGTTCCAATGCTCATTTCTTTAAAGAATTGCCGGGAATCAGCTGAAATGATTTCTGTTTGATAGATTTGAGCAATTTTGATAGCTAAAGCAGTTTTTCCAATGGCGGTAGGTCCTGCGATGACTATCAAGGTTTTTTGTTTATCCATCATCAAAATTTATTTCAGAATCTCAAAATTAAATAAAGCATATTGAAATAAATTTGGCATGACAATTAGTTTGATTTTCTACTAGCGCTCAACATCGTCTTCATCAAGACCTTCATTGTCAGAAAATTCATCAGCAAATTCATCCTCGTCTTCTGCTTCAGTATCTCCTTCAGTGTCGGTATTTAAGCCATCCAGTTCTTCGTCATCTGCAATAATTGCTTGGTCTTCAATTTCGTCGTCAAAGTCTTCCTCATCTCCTGTAATTTCATCAGCCGAACCAATAATCGGGATAGAAATTTTAGGAGCTTCGCCAATTGATTTAAAAAGACTTGGTAATTCTAAATCAGGATTATTATCTAAAATTTTAATCAATTCTACATGAAATTCGAATGGTTTTTCAAAATTGTAGATATAGTAAAACTTTTGATGCGGATCATCGATAAACTTGAAAAGCTTAGAATTTTCCAATAAAGCCACACCTTGATCAACTTTCCGCTGATTAGGTAGGTAAGCTAACTCCTCATTTTTAATCCATTGATCGTTACTCACATAAAATGAAGATGCTTTTTCTGGATCGTAACCTACATTTTGTAAAAAAAAGAAATGTAAGTCTTTAAAAGTTTGATTTGATTTGATATCAATTTCACGGGTTACTTCATCGTAATCCTCAAAACTTATCCTAAATCTATATATTGCCATACTGCAAAAATAATTTTTATTTGAATGATTTTTTAATTTATTCTATTTATTACTTTTAAGCCTAACTGATTTCCTAAATTAATCATCAAGGAGATGGCTTCTTCTCTATTATTTTTAATATCTCCTTCTAAAATAGCTTCTCTGATTTGATTTTTTATCACACCAACTTCCTTGCCAGCCCGAATATTGAATGCCTTCATAATATCTTCCCCACTTAATGGAGGCTGCCAGTTTCTCACTTTATCTCGCTCTTCAACATCTTTAAGTTTTTGTTTTACGAGTTCAAAATTGTTACGATAACGTTTCTTTTTGTATTCATTTTTTGTGGTTACATCGGCATGGCAAAGCTTCATTAATGCTTCAATATCTTCACCAGCTTCAAATAATAATCGTCTTACTGCAGAGTCTGTCACTACATCTTGAGCTAGAATAATAGGCCTTAAATGTAGTAAAACCAGTTTTTGAACGAACTTCATTTTCTCGTTCAAAGGTAATTTTAATTGATTGAAGATTTTAGGAACCAATCGGGCGCCTTTATCTTCATGACCATGAAATGTCCAGCCATGGTTTTTCTCAAATCTTTTTGTTGGCGGTTTTGCAATATCATGCAAAATAGCTGCCCAACGTAACCACAAATCATCTGTTGTGGTTGCAATATTATCTAACACCTCTAGCGTGTGGTAGAAATTATCTTTGTGACCTTTGCCTTCAACTATTTCTACTCCGTACAAATCAGTCATCTGAGGAAATATCAAATGAAGCAATCCCGTATCAAATAGATATTTGAACCCAATAGACGGAACTGGAGATAAAATAATTTTATTTAGCTCATCTGTTATACGTTCTTTTGATACGATTTGGATTCTGGATTTATTTTTTTTAATGGCTTCTAAAGCTTCATCAACGATCTGAAAATTCAATTGTGACGCAAAGCGGATAGCTCGCATCATACGCAAAGGATCATCAGAAAATGTTTCTTCAGGATTTAAAGGGGTAATGATGATTTTCTCCTTGAGGTGTTGTAAACCATTAAAAGGGTCTAACAATTTCCCAAAGTTGGCTTGGTTAAGCTGAATAGCCATGGCGTTAATAGTGAAATCACGACGTTTTTGATCGTCTTCCAAATCCCCATCTTCTACTATGGGTTTACGAGAATCTGCTCTGTAGGACTCCTTTCGGGCACCTACAAATTCAATTTCTAAGTCCTGATAACGTAACATGGCTGTTCCAAAGCTTTTGAAAATATTAACCTGTGTATTTAAAACATCAGCGGCAGCCTGAGCAAATTCAGGCCCGTTACCAATCACTACAATATCTACGTCTTTAGAAGAACGTTTCAAAAATATATCACGAACAAATCCTCCTATCACATAAGCATCAACATTGAGTTGGGTTGCCAATTGCGAAAGAATAGCAAAGACAGGATGTTGAAGATGCTCTTTCAATTTTTTATTGTTTTATCAGTACGGACAAGTTAAATGTCCAATTTTGTGCAAATATAAACATCTCCTGCTTTTTGGCCGAGCTTATTTAAAGCAATCTATAAGGTTTATTTTATTTCCTGATAAAGATGAATTTGCCGTCAGCTTCAAGCTTCATGATGGTAGAAGGTTCTTTCTTTTCTGTGCTTTCTTGTTCTAAATCAACCACATAATCAACACCATCAATAATTGTCTGACTCATTTCCGAAAAGTTTGTCGGTGTAGGTTCTCCACTAATGTTTGCCGAAGTAGAAACAATAGGTTTGCGAAAACGCTGAATGAGTTGCTGACAGAACTCATGTTTTGGAATACGAATCCCTATGCTGCCATCATGATTGATCAGATTTTTCGCCAAATTTTTTGCTCCAGAATAAATAATGGTTAGAGGTTTTTCGGTGTATTCGATCAAATCGTAAGCAATATCTGGAACTTCCGAAATATAGCTTTGTAGTTTATTATCAGTATCTAAAAGAATAATCAAACTTTTGCTGTCTTCTCGATTTTTAAGTTTAAAAATTTTCGCCACCGCTTCGGCATTTGTCGCATCGCAGCCTAAACCCCAAACGGTGTCGGTAGGATAGAGGATAATTCCGCCTGATTTTAAAACTTCAAGAGCTTTATTAATTTCTTCTTTAAGCATTTTCTATTATTTTTTGATAAACTCTCATTAAATGAGCAGCTACTTTGTCTTCCCTAAAACTTAATGCAAATCGTTTACCTTTTTCAATTATTTGATTTCTTAACGTTTCATTTGTCCAAAGTCTAAGAATGGTTGAGCTCAGTCCTGAATCGTCATCTGGATGAATATATAAACTATCTGGTCCACCTGCTTCTTCTAAACAAGAGCCTGTTGTAGCAATTACAGGAACACCAGAGTTCAAGGCTTCCAATATAGGTATTCCAAAGCCCTCAAATTTTGATGGATAAACAAATATTTTAGCTAATTGATAAATTGCAGGTAAGTCAGAAAAAGAGATGTTTTCTAGAAATTGCACCCTCGATTGTAAACGATGTAATTCAATAAAATTATTTAAAATATTTCGATAAGGAGTAGTTTTGCCAACCAAAAGCAAATGAATATTTTTAGGGAGTAGCTGTAACGCTTTCAAAATCAGGATTTGATTTTTCCTGGTTTCAACCGTACCAACACAAAGTAAAAATTCGTTTGGTAAATGATATTTCAATTT
>JACMOI010000107.1 GCA_014378105.1 Pseudopedobacter sp. | reverse complement strand
TTTTAGAAAGTCGTATTGTTCTTCCCTATCTTAAAAACCTTCTTCTATTCCTTCAAAATATCCCGCATTCCTTGCGATTGCGGAGTGCAAAGGTGCTAACTTTTTTCCTCCCTCACAAGTACTCTGCTAAACTATTTTTAAATTCTTACCTAACTGCCTCATTCTGTTAGAGATTATTTTTTTTTAGTTGACGGTTACTAGTTGTCTGTTGACGGTTTTGGGTAGCGAGGTTTGGGTCATTGACCAGAAGCTTATCCTTGCTTTATCCTAACTCTATCTTAGCTTTATCCTTACTCTAGCTTTTTACTTATACACATCAGCTCATCGAACCTCATTATTTTAACCGGAGCAGATCGCGATATTGATTATATAAGTTGATACTGTATTAGCTAGATGAACCCTGTTAAATAAACTGGGATGTAGCGGCATCCTTTTTTGATTCTAAGGACAGTGATCTGGGAACCAAAAAAGATATAGCGGAAAACCAGTCTGTCATTTAATATAAATGATGAAACTTGCTTTGCTGATTACTATTGATAATTTGGAATATAAAGCGGATTATTGATTTATTAAGTACTAAAATGAATAACGATATTTACGGACACTTTTTAAAAGATTTTTATAAATCCGATTTGAAAGGTGATGTTATGCTACATAACAACTATGGAGAGGCTGAGGAGCTACCTGTTGATGCGTTTTTTAGGGGGGAAGAAGATATGCCTGATGTGGAGGTTTTTGCATTAAACTTATGTGAAGGTAAGATTCTTGATATTGGTGCTGGAACGGGAACGCATAGTTTGGTATTACAGAGAAATGGGCTAGATGTGACCGCTATTGAACTATCGCAAGGCGCTTGTGAAGTCATGAGTTTGAGAGGCATTAAAAAGATCACCTATAGTGATGTGATGTCTTTTAAACCTGAAGAAAAGTTTGACACCCTGTTAATGATGATGAATGGAATTGGTTTTTGTGGATATATAGAGGATTTAAAGCTCTTTTTAGCTCATGCTAAAGAATTGCTTAATAATGGAGGTCAAATTCTATTTGATTCTTCTGACGTTGCTTATTTATACGATGAGGAAGGGCCAGAAACAGAAAGCTATTACGGAGAAATTGATTATCAATATGATTATGATGGAAAAAAAGGAGAATGGTTCTCTTGGTTGTATATTGATATAGAGATGATGAAGATCGTTTCAGAAGAATGTGGTTGGAATTTTCAAATAATCTATCAAGATGAGGAAGATCATTATTTGGGTAGATTAATAGCCGTCCCAATTTAATGCTGTAGCCTAAAAAGGCTCTGACTAAATTTCATTTTCAATTAATTTTACTGATTTTTTTGTTCTTAGAAAAGATTTAAACCAAAGACCTGATTCTTTAATTGTTCTTTTTTGGGTTTCGAAATCTACATGAATTAAACCAAAACGTGGATGATAACCTTCGGCCCATTCGAAATTATCCGTTAAAGTCCAAACGAAATAGCCTTTTATATTTAATCCTTCCTGCTTAGCCTTTAGAATTTGTTGTAAATTTTGTTGAATGTATTGCTTTCTTCTTTCATCATTCACTACGCCATTTTCCAACTCATCTTTAAATGCAGCTCCGTTTTCGGTTATCAATAACTTTTTGATTTGTGGATATTTATTAAACTGCTTAATCATATGATAAATAGCCTCAGGATAAATTTCCCATTTCATCTCGGTAATAGGAACTTTTCTATCTTCTGCTTTTACTAGCGAAGCTTTTACATACGGCATGAGCCATGAATTTTTCACTATTTCCCGAGTATAATTTTGAATTCCGATGAAATCAAAATCGAAAATCATGTCTTCATTATCTGTTGGCTGCATGATTTTCTTTATCCCTTTTAAAACTGGTAATTCATTTTCAGGATAACCTAAACCTAATAAGGGCTCTATGAACAATCGGTTCAACAAGGCATCTACTCTTTTTACTGCTTTTTGATCTCTCTTTAAATCGCGATGTGGCTGGATATAAGAACATGAAAATGTGGTTCCAATATTTGCTTGTGGTAAATTGTTTCTGAGCATTCGACTACCAGCTGCAATAGCTAATGTAGTATGGTGTATAGCAGGAAGAAAGTTCTTCATCCCTCTTCTACCTGGAGCGTGGATTCCCAAAAAATAACCTGCACCAGTAAAAACAATTGGTTCATTCATGACCATCCAATTTTTTACTCGGTCTCCAAAATTATCGGCGCAAATTTTAACAAATTCTTGAAACCATCTCACTACTTCTCGATTTGTCCAGCCACCTTTAAGTTCTAGGGCATGAGGTAAATCCCAATGATACAGTGTTACCCAAGGTTCGATACTTTGTTGCAAACAATAATCTATTATTTGATTGTAATAGTCTAAGCCTTGCTGATTGATTTCACCAATCCCCTTTGGTAATATGCGTGACCAAGAAATAGAAAATCTAAAGTTTGGTATGTTTAATTCTTTAATAAGGTCTATATCATCACGAAACCTATTATAAAAATCGCAAGCTATATTTCCATGATGATTGTCCTTTATTTTTCCTTTGGTGTTTGTGAAAACATCCCAAATTGAGGCTCCTTTCCCATCGCTTTCATGAGCACCTTCAATTTGATATGCAGCAACAGAAACTCCCCATTGAAAATCAGGACCGAAATCTTCTTTTAATAATTTTAAATTTTCTGAATGATTATCAATCATTTAATGGCAAATAAATAGGCTTTACTTGCAAAGAAAGGTGAATTATCTTGAAATGACAAAAGATCAAATCTAATGAGAGAAGAAAGCCCGCATTCTATTTAAGAATAAACGCTCTTTGATTTGATTGAGTAGATTAGTCAACATCATTTATTTCTTTTTTTATAAAGTTAATGATGCTACATGAATTTTATGTTTTGTTATCAATAAGGAATTGTAAAATATTAAATTATTCTCGATTCTTTATCTTGAAGGTGAAAGTGATTTAAAAGATGGTTGTTTTATAAATACAATTTAATTCACCTTATCCCCAATCCTTCTCCTTAAGGAGAAGGGAGAATAAATTCTATTAAACAGAAATATAATATTCGGTTTCGAAAACGTGACCGTGTTCTACTTTTTGAATAGCTTCTTTGTTTCTGATGTCTTTTGATTCTCCCTCGCTATCTGCACATCCTAACCAAGGCTCGATACAAATAAACGGCGCATTCTCTTTAGACCATAATCCTAAATAATTAAAATGAGGAAATTCTACTTTAACTGTTTTATTACTTAACTTATTTTTAAGGGTGACGACTCTGGATTTTATGTTTTTGAAAACCAAAGCATCCTTTTCGAATAAGGATTTATTGAGTTTCAATTCTTGTTTTTCCATTGATATTATGGCTGTTTTTCCATTGAAAAGTCCTTTTTCTGACAATTGATGTGTGATTAACTCATCTTCATATTGAAACTCCAAACTGTAATCTTCGAAACTTTCTCCCTTTTTAAATGGTACATTAAAGGCCGGATGGGCACCCACAGAAAAATAAATTGACTTGTCATCTATGTTAATCACCTTATATAAAACCTCTAAAGTTCTGCCTTTTAGATGATAAATCACTTGAAATTCGAATTTATAAGGATAAGATTTTAAAGTTTCCTCATCATATCTTAATCTAAAAATAGCCTGCTTTGGTGCAGATTCTATTCTGCGAAAATGAGCAGTACGGGCAAAGCCATGACGTTTCATGGAATAAGACTTCCCATCTACAAAGAGTGTGTCGTCCTTTAAACCTCCTACAATTGGAAATAAGTTTGGAGCGTGATAACCCCATATGCTTTCTTCGGCTTTCCAGATATATTCCGTTTGATCTTTTTTATCTACTAATGATATCAACTCGGCACCTTGAGCGCTTAAACCTACTTTCAGATCATCATTTTCAAGTGTAATCATATCTAAAGCTTCTTAAATTTTCCGGCAAGCATTTTCAACATGTCTTCATCCACAGGTTTATTGTCCTTTGGTTTAGGCTGAGTTTGTTGTGGAGTTTGTTTTTGCTGAGGACTATCCACTTTAGTGTTAGTTGTCGAGATTGGCTTAGTTTTTATTTCTGGGGCTCTTGCTGATTGCTTATTTTCAGATTTCTGCTCCCGGTGCTGCTTCCAAAATTTTTCTAGTCTATTTTTTGTATACAATGGAAAATCGCCGTTCATCATCCAAGCATAGTAACTTGGTTCTTCATCAAAAACCTTAAAAACTGTCTTCCCTTTATGCTTGCCAAAGTTAAATAAGGGTTGGTTATCCTCATCGTAAACCATTCTACCTGCAAAATCTACTGGCTTATTCAGGTTAGTAAAGTCATGTAAAGCCTCTACATCGTTTTTTACAGGTTGCGAAATGTTACCTTTTCTATCTTCATAATCTTTACCTGCATATTTTTCTATCTGCGAAAGCAAAACTTCATATGTAGCTTTAATATCTGCTTCTGCAGAGTGTGCATTGATGATATCTTTACCGCAATAGAATTTATAAGCCGCTTTTAA
>JACMOI010000106.1 GCA_014378105.1 Pseudopedobacter sp. | reverse complement strand
CTGATGATTTCTTAATCTTGTTTTAGAAGGTTCGTAAATCACGTCATCAGAACCTGTAACGTTAAATCCTTTAAGATGTAAGGCGATTGCTAAGTTATGCATAGCCGCACCACCAATTGCGATAAAATGAACTCTCAAATTTTTAATTTATTTTTCTATTTCTTGCCAAATCAAATCAGCAATAGCCTTCATTCCTTTATTTCCAGGATGAGATCCTACGGCAGAATTATTAAATAATCCCCATGCAGTAAACTCTTCTTTATCCAAATGACTTAAGGAAATATATGACACTCCTTCAGAATTTGCACATTTCTTTATGATATCCTCAACTTTGGGACTTCTCCAAAAATTGGAAACACAAATTATTTTTAATGATGGATTATTATTTTGAAAATATTTAATCAAATCCTTATAATGAGCGGAAAAATCATTAATGTCGATTTTATTGATATCTACATTCTCACCCATTCTAAGTATTAGAAGATTTGGTTTAAATTGTTTCAAAGAATCAATATTATTCAAACTATATTTTTCATACTCATTCTCGAATTGAGAGAAATTAATATATTTAAAATTTACTTCTGGATTTTTAATCTTAAATTTTCTGATTAAAATATGTATATAATCGCTATCCTGTACACTAGCCGCCATTCCCCAATTATTTTTCCAACCAAGACTTTCATCGGCTTTATGAAATGTAATACTATTCCCCAAAATTAAAACTCTATTAAAAGTCATCTTTGAAGGTTCTTTAACTTTCTTACAAGAGGTAATTATAACAAACAGAAAAAATATAAAATATAGACTCTTCATTAATTCATAAATTTAGCAGCAACCCAATTATCTTTTTTCTTATGACTGATATATTTTAAATCATATTTACGAGCTTCTTCATTAATAATTTCTAAGTCAGGATCTTCATAAAAACCACTGAAGAAAATCAAACCATCAGTTTTTAATACTTTAGCATAACTTTCCATTTGATCTATCAGAATATTACGGTTAATATTTGCTAGAATAACATCATATTGATCATTAGGAATAGCTTCTTTTGAACCACAAAGTGCTTTAATATTTTTGATATGATTCAGTTGTGAATTCTCTATCGTACTATCAAAACAAACCTCATCATTATCAATCGCAACTAAATCCTTAGCCCCTAATTTACTAGCTAAAATAGCCAAGATTCCTGTCCCACAACCCATATCCAAAATCTTCTTATCAGTGACATCAGTTTCTAAAAGATATTCCATTATCATAGCCGTAGTTTGGTGATGACCAGTTCCGAAAGCCATTTTTGGGTCAATTACGATTTCGTATTTAAACGTTGGTTTTACCGGATGAAAATTTGCCCTTACATATACCTGATCTTTAATCTCTATAGGCGAAAAGTTACTTTCCCATACCTCGTTCCAATTTTTTTGTGGAATGAGATTAACTTCATAGGAAAAGCCAAAAAAGCTATGATATTCACTCAATTGAGTATCCAATTCCTCTTGATTGAATTTAGCCGAAGTAATGTAAGCTTTAAAACCAAAATCAGTTTCTTCAAAAGTATCGAAACCAATTTCACCCAAAGTGCTGATTAGTAAATCCTGATGAAAATCTTCCTCAGTGATAAGAGTAAAAACTAGCTCAATGTAATTCATAAATTAGGAATTAAACACTTTAGCGATGTCTACAAAATCTCTTGATTTTAAAGATGCTCCACCAATTAAACCGCCATCAATATCTGGCTGATTAAATAATTCATCTGCATTTTTTGGATTACAACTTCCTCCATATAAAATAGTTGTTTCATCAGCCACAGCTTGGCTATATTTAATTGCAATTTCTTTTCTTATAAAAGCATGGATTTCTTGTGCCTGATCAGAAGATGCAGTAACACCTGTACCAATAGCCCAAACTGGCTCATAGGCAATCACCAATTTAGAAAATTCAGCGGCTAATAAGTGGAATGTGCCTTCAACTAGTTGAGATTTAACTATATTAAAATATTGACCACTTTCTCTTTCTGTTAAAGTTTCACCAATACAAAAAATTGGTTTCAACCCATGTTTTAAAGTAATGTCGGTTTTCTTAGCCAAAAGTTCATTTGTTTCACCAAAATATTGTCTTCTTTCCGAATGGCCTAAAATTACGTATTCAACATCTATTGATTTTAGCATGGATGCAGAAATCTCACCTGTATAAGCTCCAGATTCTTCCTGATGAACATTTTGTGCTCCTACACTCACTTGCGAATGACCTTTTCCCAAAGCAGTTAAACTATGCAAATGAACAAAAGGTGCACATACAACCACTTCCTGATTACCCATCACCTCGTCTTTTACCATATTGAGTATTTCAGAAAACAAGCTCATCCCCTCAGTATAATTTTTGTTCATTTTCCAGTTTCCTGCTATAATCTTCTTTCTCATAATTTCTAAAATCTTCTGTATTTATCGGTTTGGTTGAATATTTCTACTAATATCTCTTTCTCGGTATCATCAAATACCTTATTTCTTCTTTCAAATACTTTTTGGGTAGTCTCAAACATTTTGTTTAATGCATATACTTCAAAACCATGAGCACCACCCCAGGCAAAATCAGCAATAAAGTTTCTTGGAAATCCAGAACCAAAAACATTAGCACTTACGCCTACAACAGTTCCTGTGTTAAACATCGTATTAATTCCACATTTAGCGTGATCAGCCATAATTAAGCCACAAAATTGCAATCCAGTTTTTCTAAATTTCTCTGATTGATAATGCCACAGTTTTACTTCGGCATAATTATTCTTTAAATTAGAGTTATTAGAATCGGCACCTATATTACACCATTCGCCTAAAACTGAATTCCCCAAATAACCTTCATGTCCTTTGGAAGAGTTACCATAGATAACTGCATTGTTTATTTCACCACCAACTCTTGAATTAGGCCCAATTGTAGTTGCTCCATAAATTTTAGAACCCATTTTAATTTGAGAATCATTGCAAAGTGCTAATGCACCTCTAATATGAGTACCTTCCCATACCTGAGAATTTTTACCCAAATAAATTGGGCCGTTATGCGTATTAAAACTACAACATTCTGCATAAACTCCTTCTTCTACAAAAATGTCATCCCCTATAATAGTGTTTGTTTTACTAAGCTTCGTTGATGTTCTGCCTTTTGTGAGTAATTTAAAGTCGGCTCGTATTTCTCTATCGTTAAACTTGAACAAATCTTCAGGATAAATTACCTGGTTAATTTCTCCATTAAAGTTTAGGTACTTAAAATTTTCAAAATCTTCTGCTCTTTGAGATTGTTTAGATTTTGCAGCTAGGTAGATATTATCCTTTAATAAGGCTTCGCCATCTTTTAGTCCCTTAATTGCAGCTAATATTTCCAATGAAGGACAAACTGATCCGTTTATAAAAAGATTATCATCAGAGAATTGATAAGGAAATTTTTTTTGAAGGTATCCAGCAGTTAAATAGGATATTTTTCCGTCAAAATGCTTTAACCATTTTTCTGAAATTTTTAAAATACCTATCCTGAGATCAGCTACTGGACGAGTAAAAGTTAGCGGGAAAAGTGATTCCCGGGATTGATCATCAAAAAAAATGATTGTCATACTACAAAAAAACAAAAAAAGTCCCGACTAACAAGCCAGGACTTTCAAATATTATCAATAAATCGAAATTATTTTTTTGCGTAACGCGTTTTGAATTTGTCAATACGACCTGCTGTATCTACTAACTTCATCTTACCAGTATAAAAAGGGTGAGATGTGTGGGAAATTTCCAATTTTACCAATGGATACTCATTTCCGTCTTCCCACTTAACAGTTTCGTTTGTAGTGATACAAGACTTAGTCATAAAAGCATATTCGTTAGACATGTCTTTAAAAACTACTAATCTATAATTCGATGGATGCAAATCTTTTTTCATGTTATTCTTTCCTTTCAGTCCCAAATTTTGAGAAGTGCAAATATGAGTAAAAAAATAAATTAATACAAACAAATCTGATTTTATTTGATAATTGTTTACGCTATTACATTCGTAATTTCATTATCTGATTGATTTTCTGATTTTTCTAATAAAGAAATTTAATCCTTATGGAATTAATGACCATCAATTTAAATATCCTGACATAATTCCACCAAAACGCCATTTACTGATTTAGGATGCATAAAACAAATTAACTTATTATCTGCTCCCAACTTTGGTTTATCATTTAATAAAATGAAACCTTCATTGGTTAAACGCTCCATTTCAGCATAAATATCCTCCACATGAAATGCGATGTGATGAATACCTTCCCCTCTCTTTTCTATGAATTTCGCAATTGCACTTTCTTGATTCAAAGAAGCTAAAAGCTCAATTTTAGAATCTCCTATCTTAAAAAATTCTGTTATTACTTGTTCACTTTCAACTTCTTCTTTTTTATAACTACTGACGCCAAACAATTTGCTATAAATTTCTGAAGCCATTTGTAAATCCTTAACTGCAATCCCTATATGTTCAATCTTATTCATCATACTCAAAATTGCATTTTAATGACCAATAAACCTATACCTTAATAGATATATTCTATGAGTGCTGCAAAACATTTTTTGTATATTTGTACTTATAATTAAAACAATTCTAAATAAGATGTTAAAAACTCCAATATACTTAGACAATAACGCAACCACACCCATGGACCCTAGAGTCTTAGAGGCAATGTTGCCTTATTTCACAGAAAAATTCGGAAACGCAGCAAGTAGAAATCACCCATTTGGTTGGGCAGCAGAAGAGGGTGTTGATTACGCCCGTGAGCAAGTAGCTAAATTAATTGGTGCATCAGAAAAGGAAATTATTTTCACTTCTGGAGCAACTGAATCTGATAATTTAGCTTTAAAAGGCGTGTATGAAATGTATAAGGAAAAAGGCAATCATATCATAACCTTAACTACAGAGCATAAAGCCGTGTTAGACGCTTGTAAGCATTTAGAAAAATTAGGTGCAAATATTACTTACCTAGATGTTGAGTCTGACGGATTAGTAGACTTAAATAAGTTAGAAGCTGCAATGACTGATCAAACTATTCTTGTAGCTATCATGTATGCAAATAATGAAATTGGTGTTATTCAACCCGTAAAAGAAATTTCAGCTATTGCTCACAAGCATGGGGCTTTATATTTCACAGACGCAGTTCAAGCTGTAGGTAAAATTCCAATTAACGTTGATGCAGATGGAATTGATTTATTGGCACTTTCTGCTCATAAAATGTACGGGCCAAAAGGTGTTGGCGCTTTATATGTAAGAAGAAAAAACCCAAGAGTAAAGGTGACTTCACAAATGGATGGTGGCGGCCACGAACGTGGAATGCGTTCTGGAACTTTAAATGTTACTGGAATTGTTGGTTTAGGTAAGGCTTGTGAGCTTTGCTACAATGAGATGGAAGAAGAAGCTAAGAGATTATCTGCCTTAAGAGATAAATTAGAAAGCAGCTTAACTGTTTTAGAAGAGTCTTATGTAAATGGAAATACATCCCATAGATTACCACACACAGCAAATATATCTTTCAAGTATGTAGAAGGTGAAGGATTAATGATGTCAATGAAAGATATGGCTGTTTCCTCGGGATCTGCTTGTACTTCAGCATCTTTAGAACCATCTTATGTTTTAAAGAGTTTAGGTTTGTCTGATGATTTAGCACATTCTTCTATTCGTTTCGGACTGGGCAGATTCTCCACAGAAGAAGAAGTTGATTTTGCGATTGAAAAAACTAAACAAGCGGTTAATCATCTAAGAGAACTTTCTCCTTTATGGGAAATGTTTAAAGAAGGAATCGATTTAGATTCTATTGAGTGGGCAGAACACTAATTAATTTACGATTGGAGTTTTTAGATTTACGATTAAAATTTCCAATTAAATAAATCAAAAATCGTAATTCATAATTATAAATTTATAAAGACATGGCATATTCAGATAAAGTAATTGATCATTACAGTAATCCAAGAAACGTTGGAACACTTGACAAATCAAAGAAAAGTGTTGGGACAGGTTTAGTTGGTGCACCAGAGTGTGGTGACGTAATGCGTTTGCAAATTGAAGTAGATGAAAACAATGTAATCACTGATGCTAAATTCAAAACTTTTGGATGTGGATCAGCAATTGCTTCTTCATCTTTGGCAACAGAATGGTTAAAAGGAAAATCAATTGATGATGCTTTAACCATTGACAATATGGATATTGTTGAAGAGTTAGCATTGCCTCCAGTAAAAATCCATTGTTCTGTTTTAGCAGAAGACGCAATTAAATCTGCAATCAACGACTACCGTGTAAAAAACGGAATGGAAGCGATTGTATCGGAAAAAACACATCATTAAAAAGTAGCAAGATTTAAGACTCAAGATATAAGACAGTTTGCTGTCGCTATTTTATCTTGATACTTGATACTAAATACTTGATTTCTAAAAAATGGTAACTGTAACAGATAAAGCAAAAGAAAAAATAGAAGAGCTGATAAAAGATTCGGGATTAGATGAATCTTATTTTTTACGTGTTTCTGTCAAAGGAGGTGGATGTTCTGGTTTATCTTATAATATGGATTTCGATAATGAAACTCAAAAAGGTGATCAGGATTTCGAAGATAAAGGATTAAAAATTGTCCTCGATATGAAATCTTTCCTTTATTTAGCCGGCACTGAGTTAGATTTTTCTGATGGTTTGAATGGCAAAGGTTTTAACTTTATTAATCCAAATGCTTCAAGAACTTGCGGATGTGGAGAAAGTTTCTCCGTTTAATAACATCTGTAAAATTTTTATGAAGGGTATCTGAAATCAGGTACCCTTTTTGTATTTTTAAAAATAAACCTATTATTGTTTTAATAACCAAAATAAGCTAACGCTAATCTTAAAGCATGGAGTTGATTGATAAGAACACTACTATTCCTCAATTACTGAGAAATGTTGTTAAACATATACATTCTGAAAACGACACTTTCTTAATCAGAAAAGTTAAAGATAAATGGGAAGAAACCAGTTTTAAAGATACTTTGGCTTTCGCCGATGCTATTTCTTCTTATTTTTTAGAGATTGGAATTAAGAAAGGTGACCGTTTGGGTTTTATCTTAGAAAATTGCCCAGAATATGTTTATTATGATCAAGCTTTACAGCAGATTGGAGCAATTAACACCTCTATTTACCCAACTCTTTCCGAAAATGAAATAGAATATATCTTAAATGATTCTGGTGTCAAAACCATTTTAGTAGGGAGTCCTTTCTTGTTAAAGAAAATTATTAAAATAGCTGATCAATGTCCCGCGTTAATTAGAATTATTCCTGTTTTTGATGACTTTGAAAAAATTACAGAAAAGGTTGACTTAAATACCGGTATTGTTAGTTTAAATCGAATTATAGAAGAAGGGAAATTAAAATTATCAGAGTATCAAAAAACCATTGATCAAAGAAGAATCGAAGTTCTTCCTTCAGATATCTCTGCATTAATTTATACCTCCGGAACTACTGGAACACCAAAAGGTGTGATGTTGACGCATTCAAATTTTGTTGAAAATGTTAAAGTTTGCTTAGAGCAAATTCCAGTAATTGACAAGAATGAAACTTTTTTGTCCTTTTTACCTCTATCCCACGTTTTCGAACGTACCGCAACTTACCATGTTTGTTGTGCTAAAGGGTGCAAAATAGCTTTTGCACAAAGTTTAGAGTTATTAGCCAAGAATATGGGTGAAGTAAAACCCACGGTAATGTCATGTGTTCCTCGTTTGTTAGAGAAAATTCATGATAAAGCGATTAAAGGAGGTACTTCAGCTGGTGGGACTAAAGCTAAAATATTTTTATGGGCTTTAGATACTGGTCGAAAACATCGCGAAATTAAAGAAGCTGGAAGATCGCAAGGATTATTAATTTCTGTTAAACATGCTATCGCAGAGAAATTAGTTTTTAGTAAAATAAAAGAAAAAACTGGTGGAAGATTAAAATTCATGATTTCTGGTGGTGCCGCTTTACCTAAAAATGTAGGTGAGTTTTTCGGAAACCTGGGCATCAAAGTTTTGGAAGGATTTGGATTAACTGAGACTTCGCCAGTGATGTCTGTAACTGAATACCATCGTCAGGTTTATGGAACCGTCGGTAGAGTAATTCCAGGAATCGAGATTGGAATTCAGGATGTCGAAACTAAAAATTTCATCTCTGTTCAAACACATGCTACTTTTAAAGAAGAATTTATTAGTGATGAAGGCGAAATTTGTGTGCGTGGGCATTGCGTAATGAAAGGATATTGGAATAAACCAGAAGAAACTGCTGAGGTAATTGATAAAGATGGTTGGTTCCATACAGGTGATGTAGGTCGCTTTTATAAAGGAAATCTTCAAATTACGGATAGAATTAAGAATATGTTAGTGAATGCATACGGTAAAAATATTTATCCAACACCTGTTGAAAACACTTATCTTAAAAGTCCTAAAATCGAAGGTGTTTTCCTAATTGGCGATAAAAAAGAATACGTTACGGCTATAGTCACTCCAAATAGGGAAACTATGCAGGAAATTTTCGGGTTAAAAGATTCTTTCTTTGATTTACCAGAGACTTTTATTGACGATGAACAAATTGTAGATTGGATCAGTCAAGATATTAGAAAATTTTCTTCTGAATTGGCGAAATTTGAGCGAATTAAAAGCTTCATCATCAAAAGGAATCCGTTTACTATAGAGGAAGGAGATATCACCCCTACTATGAAACCTAAAAGAAAAGTAATTGAGAAAAAATATGCTCCAGCTATTGAAGAAATGTACTTGGGTATGTTAGAAACTGAATAATTTTCATTTTTTAATAGAAATAGAATTCAAAAAGAGATATTTGCGCTTTAGTCTGCTATGGAATCTTTTAATAAAAAACGTATTTATCTTAAGGTTTTCTTTTTCTTGTCGGGATTTTTATTTGCTTCTTGGGCATCTAGAATACCTACCATTAAAGCATCTTTAAATTTAAACGATGCTGAGTTAGGATCCTTATTATTAGTCCTTCCTATCAGTTCATTATTAGGTCTTCCATTTTCTGGTATCCTAATTTCAAAATTTAACACTCGAACACCCATGCTGGGTTCTATAGTTGTGCAAGCTGTCTCTTTAATTGGAATTGGTCTTGCAGGAAATATCTATGTGTTGGGCATTTCTCTATTTTTTTTTGCATTTGCCATGCGGATATCAAATATTGCAATCAATACGCAATCTGTTAATCTTCAAAAATCAATTACTAAACCAATAATTGGAAGTTTCCATGGTTTATGGAGTGTTGGTGGAATTTTTGGTACCAGCCTTACTTCTATTCTATTAGCTGAAGAAGTTTCTATCCATTTCCACCTTATTATGGTGGGAATTTTCAGTCTCTTGATGTCTTTTCTTTCATTTCCACATGTTCTAAAAAATGATAAAGCAACGTCGGGGAATAAAATAATTTTAGGCAAACCAGATCCATATATTCTTTGTTTAGGTTTATTAGCTTTTTTTGCTGCTATATGCGAAGGTGGAATGTATGATTGGAGCGGCATTTACTTTAAAGAGGTTTTAAAAACACCCATATTTACTTATGGATATCTAACATTTGTGATATTCATGTCTATATCTAGGTTTACTTCAGATTATATCATTGCAAAAATTGGATATGCGGCCAACTATCTTTTAAGCTCTGGATTAATTATTTCAGGAATATTAATATCTATTGTTTTTCCAATATTTTGGGTAGCTATTATCGGCTTTGCAATGACTGGCATTGGAACGGCCTCTATGTTCCCAATGACCTTAAGTTTAGCAGGCAAATCAGAAAAATACTCAGCAGGAATGGGAATTTCAATTGTTGCTACTTATTCCATATTTGGAATGTTAGTTGGACCTCCGTTAATCGGATACATTTCACATGCATTTGATTTAAGAATTGCATTTATTTTATTTGCTTTATCTGGATTAATGATGAGCCCTATTTCTCAAATTTTATTTAAGTATCAAGCTAAAAAGAATGGAAGCAACTAAATTACCATTATTGGGTGCAGAAGAAATCAGAGTATTGGGATCTCTAATTGAAAAAAGTAGAACTACGCCTGATTATTATCCGATGACTTTGAATAGTTTAACAGCTGCTTGCAATCAAAAAAGTTCGAGAAAGCCGATGGTTAATTATGATGAAGAAACTGTAGTCTTAACTTTAGATAGCTTAAAAAGGAAAGGCTTAATTTCTACTGCAACAGGCGGTGGAAGCAGAGTTGTTAAATACAAACACAATTTAGCTTTAGTATTTCCTTTAGTTCCAGCTCAATTAACAATTATTTGTTTGCTTTTACTAAGAGGTCCGCAAACTGTAGGTGAATTGAATACTAATTCTGGACGCTTATATGAGTTTGAATCTTTAGAAAATGTACAGCAGGTGGTTGATGAATTAGTCAATTTCGAACCTTCATTTGTAATTCAGTTACCGAAAAGAACTGGTCAAAAGGAAGCCCGATTTACACATCTTTTAGCTGGCGAACCCAACATTGATGAGGACGAAATGCCTGAAGAACCAGCCAGAAAATCAGTATCTGAATTAGAGCAAAGAATAGCTACTTTAGAAAAAAATTATGATTTGCTTAAAGCAGATTTCGATCATTTGATGAAAGAATTGATGGGCTAAAAAGCTATAAAACTTAAAATCCTTTTCCTTAAAAACACTTAATGTAAGATCTTAAACGTTAAAGCATTTTGTAATTAGTCTATGCGCAAAAGTTTATTCCTTCTTTTTATATCTTTTATTACTTTATCTTCCTGTTCATCAGTATATATGCCAAATGTACCCAACAGCCCTATGTTGAGTAAAAAAGGCGAAGTTCATGCATCAGGACATATTTCTTTGAAAGGAAATGTAAATATGAATACCGCTTTTGCTGCATCAGACCATGTTGGTATACTTTTCAATGGTTCATTTATTAATCAGAAAAAAAATAAAAAGGACTTTAGACAGGATTTAGTCGAAGGTGGCGTGGGTTATTTTACCACCTTTGGAACAGATAAAAGCCGAATTTTGGAGTTTTATACGGGTTTAGGAAAAGGCAGTACTGATCGGATTTACAGAACTTTTAACAATGATGGGACTTTCATATCTGATATTCAAACAGTGAAATTCAATAAGTTTTTTGTTCAGGCAAATTATAGTAGTAAAGAAAGTAAATCATTAAAGCTTTTTGGTAAAGCATATCCTTTAAATTATGGAACAGTCATTAGAATAAGTCATATAAAGATGACGAGTTTTAAGCGTAATAACCTTAATCAACCATTAGAGGATAATATTTTTATTGAACCGGTTTTCTTCACCCGATTAAAATTAAATCAGAATCTACAACTACAATATACCAGTGGTAGTAATTTTGGATTAAAGAACAGAGCTTTTTTAACGGCGGGAAATTCAGTTTTTACAGTTGGTATTGTCTTAAATGTTGGTGGTTTGATGATGGATAAATAGCCCAATCTCAAACTTGATTAAAAAAAAGAATGTAGTAATAGCTGCGTTGCGTTAGGAATTGAAATGGCATCCTTTATTTCTATTTTTCATAGGAATAAAGATATAATGTAAAGCCCGCTCGAACGCCTAAATAAATTATCTTAAACAAATAATCTAAAATATTATTTCTTTAGCAGGTGGATATAAAACCTTATTTTTGCCCAAATTTTTAGAATAGAATGAGTGGACTTTCAGAACAAGAAATTCAAAGACGCGAGTCTTTAAACGAGTTAAGAAAATTAGGAATTAACCCCTATCCTGCCGAAGCATTTGATATCAATGCGAATGCAGCTGATATTTTAGCGAATTACGAAAAAGATAAAACGGCTTATAAAACGATCAGTTTAGCTGGAAGAATTATGACTCGTAGAATTATGGGAAATGCTTCTTTTGTTGAATTGCAGGACTCCACTGGACGTATTCAAGCTTATATACGCAGAGATGATGTTTGCCCAGATGAAGATAAAACTTTGTACAATACGGTTTTTAAGAAACTATTGGATATTGGCGATTTTATAGGCGTAAAAGGTTACGTTTTCACCACACAAACTGGCGAAATTTCTATCCATGTATCTGAATTTAAGGTGCTTTCTAAATCTTTAAGGCCGCTTCCGATTGTGAAGCGTGATGAAGAGGGAAATATTTACGATGGTTTTACTGACCCAGAAATGAGATACCGAATGCGGTACGTGGATTTAACGGTGAACCCAGAATTTAAAGAAATATTTAAAATCCGCTCAAAAGTGATTAGCACCATGCGTAATTACTTCGATGATGAGGGTTGGATGGAAGTAGAAACCCCTATTCTTCAATCTGTACATGGTGGTGCGGCGGCTCGTCCGTTCAATACTTACCACAACACATTAGACATGCCGCTTTTCTTACGTATTGCCAATGAGCTGTACTTGAAAAGATTAATTGTGGCTGGCTTTGATGGTGTTTATGAGTTTGGTAAAATGTTCCGTAACGAGGGAATGGACCGTACGCACAATCCAGAGTTTACATCGATGGAAATCTATGTGGCCTATAAAGATTACATCTGGATGATGGCGATGGTGGAGGAATGTTTGGAGAAAGTGACGGTTGCTGTTCATGGAAAGTCTACTGTGAAGGTAGGTAAACATGAGATAGATTTTGCTGGACCCTACGAAAAATTATCTATGTATGATTCTATTTTGAAGTTTACTGGTATAGATGTTTCTGAAATGGATGAAGTTGGCTTAAGAGCAACTTGTAAAGAAATGGGCATTCCCGTTAATGCTACTATGGGTAAAGGGAAATTAGTAGATGAGATTTTTAGCGAAAAAGTTGAGGAGCACCTAATTCAACCCACTTACATTACGGATTACCCAATTGAAATGACTCCTTTAGCTAAAAAACACCGTAGCAAAGAAGGTTTGGTGGAGCGATTTGAACTTTTTGTAAATGGAAAAGAAATTGCTAATGCTTATTCTGAATTGAACGATGCCATTGATCAAAAAGAACGTTTTGAAGAGCAATCAAAATTAGCTGCCCGAGGTGATGATGAAGCCATGGCAATGGACGATGATTTCATTAGAGCTTTGGAGTACGGAATGCCACCCACATCAGGTTTAGGAATTGGAATTGACCGTTTTGTGATGATGATGACTGGCCAACAGAGTATTCAGGAAGTGTTATTCTTCCCTCAAATGCGTCCTGAAAAGAAAGCAAAGGTATACACCGATGATGATTTTATCGCCATGGGAATTCCTACTGAATGGGTGCAAGTGATTAGAAAAATGGGCTTTAATACACCAGAAGAACTAAAAGCTGGAAACCCTAATAAAGTTTTTAACGATTTAGGTGGGATGCGTAAAAAAATGAAACTGGATATAACGATGCCTCAGAAAGAGGAGGTGATGAGTTGGTTTAGTTAATAACTAATTCCCTAAACTTAATAAAAGCTTAAAGGCTGGTTAACATATGGTTGGCCAGCCTTTTTTAATTTAGTAATCCGCGAATAGTCTTGGTAAGATTATTGCTATTAAAATCTTACCATTAGAAATTTGGGCTTAAAAAAATAAATTATGAGAAACTCAGTTTTAGAAATTAACGATCAGGAATATCTGATTAAATTAGACAAAAGCGAATTTGATCTTTCCTTTGTTCAATCATTATTAAAAAGAATCCAAAGCGAAAAAACTTTCTTCAATAGAATTTGGGAAGATGATGGTGATATCATCAGCAAAAGAAGTATTCAAGATGATGATGATGGCATAGACCATTTGAGCGAAAAGTAAAAAGGGATTACTATGTTAAATAATCCCTCTTATTATACTTTAAGCTCGATATTTAATATTGTCTGTAACTACCTTTTCCGCCGCGTACTTGCTGAGATCTATCTAACATACTCATTTGACCTTTCATCATTTTAATCTGCTCAGCCAATAGTTTATTTTTATCTGCTTTTTCAGCTTCTTTTAACAAACGTTGTGCCTCCCTTTTATTTCTTTTCCCCATCTCCACTCCTGCCAAGCTTAAATTCGCTAAGGCAATATTATGATCCATCGTTAAACCAAAACTTAAAGCTTTTTTGAAAAACTTTTCAGATTTCATAGGAGATTTTCTGGATTCGAGAATTCCCAATAGTAATTGATAATAACCCCACTGCCCTTTGTATAATTCCTTTTCGTAATTCTTAATTCCAGCTAAAGCGTCTTGGGCTTTTTCCATCTTCTCTTTTCTCAAATGCCACTGAGCCAATAACATTCTTTCGTTAAAAATGAAAGTAACGAATACGATTAGCGCTATAAAGATCAATAATATCCCCCATCCCCAAAAAGAGAAAACAATTAGGGTTACAGCAGCACCTAAAAACAAAGCAGCAATAATGATTCTTATAAAATTTGGCATATCGGTGTATTTATTGTATTATTTTAGTGGCTGCAAATATCCATTTATTTAAGCTTTAAATCAATAAATAGCGAGAAAAATATGTCTGTTAAACTTGAATCTTCGTGGTTAATACATTTAAATGATGAATTTGAGAAAGATTACATGAAATCGCTCAAGGAATTTCTAATGGAGGAAAAGAAAAAAGGTGAAATTGTTTATCCAAAAGGTGAAGATATATTCAAAGCTTTTGAACTCACTCCATTTGGGGAAGTTAAAGTGGTCATCTTAGGTCAAGATCCTTATCATGGAGCAAATCAGGCACACGGGCTTTCATTTTCTGTTCAGAAAGGAGTTAAACAACCACCTTCTTTACAAAATATTTTCAAAGAGTTGGTTACTGATATAGAAGGATTTAAAATCCCAAATGATGGCGACTTAAGTTCATGGGCAAAACAAGGTGTCCTATTACTCAATGCTAGCTTAACGGTAAGTGCCGGAAAAGCTGGATCGCATCAAAACCAAGGCTGGGAAATATTCACAGATGAAGTCATCAAAATATTATCAGATAAAAAAGAAAATCTGATATTTATTTTATGGGGGAAATTTGCGCAGGCTAAGGAAGAATTAATTAATGTTAGTAAACATCATATCATTAAATCCCATCATCCCTCTCCTTTTTCAGCTTATGCTGGATTTTTTGGATCAAAACCTTTCTCTAAAACAAATGAAATTTTAAAGAATTTAGGTAAAAAAGAAATCACTTGGGAAGTTTAGTATTCTAATGGAACTATAGGTTCTTTTTTGCTGGTACTCATAATCATCATGGTATGAAAGGTTTTTACCACCGTAATTCGACTAATTTTCTGCATAATCAATTGTTCATAGGTTTTGATATCCTTCACATAGGCTTTCAATAAGAAATCACATTGCCCCGTAACATGATGGCACTCGGTAATTTCCTTTATTTCTTTTATCTCGTCTAAAAACGTTTGAATTGTGTCTTGCTGATGAAAATCTAAGGAAACCTGAATAAAAGTTTTTATTCCTAAGCCTAATTTTTCTTCATCAACCAAAGCATGATAACTTTTAATATATCCCGAATTTTCTAACTTTCTAACACGCTCTAATGTAGGTGCCGGAGAAAGACCAATATATTGCGAAAGTTGTAAATTAGTGATTCTACCATTTTCTTGCAGAATTTTTAAAATGTTAAAATCAATTTTATCGAGTTCCATATTTAGCTAATTATCCTACAAATTTATATTTATTCCGCAAATACCAAATTAAATTTTAAAAATACAGTCATTAATTTTAATATATTCTTTAACATTATTTTTTAGATTAATCTAAAAATAATATTAGATTTGTATTAATAACTATTTTTATGAATTTATCTTTTACTGAAGAGAATTATTTAAAGGCAATTTTTCATTTAAACTACCCTATTAATGAAAATGTGGGTACCAATGCCATATCAGAAGCTTTGAATACAAAGGCAGCTTCTGTAACCGATATGCTAAAAAAACTTGCTGAGAAAGAATTAATTAACTATGAAAAATACCAAGGTGTTTCTTTAACAGACTTTGGTCAAAAAAAGGCTATAACCATTGTTAGAAAACATAGACTTTGGGAAGTTTTTTTGGTTGATAAGCTTAATTTTAAATGGGATGAAGTACATGATATTGCCGAAGAACTAGAACATATTAATTCAGAAACCTTAATTAATAGACTGGAAGCATTTCTAGATTTTCCAAAAAGAGACCCTCATGGCGACCCTATTCCTGATAAAGATGGTGTCATTAGATCACAAGAGTTAATCCCTGTTTCTAAACTCAAAGTGGGCGATTCGGGTGTCATTAGTGGCGTTAAAGAACATTCAGCAGATTTTTTAAAATATTTAGAAAAAACAGGATTAATCCTCGGCGAAACCTTAAGCGTAGCAGAAATTGTAAAATTTGATAGTTCCGTAATGGTAAAAATAAAAAAAAACCAACAAATGATTAGCAGAGAAGTTGCCAAGAATTTATTGATTGCTTTATGAACCAAGATTTAAAAAATAGTCTAGGCGAAGTACATTCCTCAATTGATATCAACAAAAGAAAAGGTTGGAAAAGGATTTTTGCGTTCTTAGGTCCAGCTTATTTAGTGAGTGTGGGTTATATGGACCCAGGAAATTGGGCAACCGACATAGCAGGTGGTTCTCAGTTTGGCTATAAACTAATTTGGGTTTTACTCATGTCTAACCTAATTGCCTTACTATTACAGTCTTTAAGTGCGAGATTAGGAATTGTTAGGGGACTAGATTTAGCCCAAGCATCTAAAAATGCCTATCCTAAATGGGCAAATTATCCTCTATGGATTTTAGCAGAAATTGCCATTGCGGCATGCGACTTAGCAGAAATTGTAGGTATGGCAATTGGTTTAAACCTTCTTTTTGGCTTACCGTTGATTTGGGGTGTAAGTATCACGGTTTTTGATACGCTACTTCTTTTGTTATTAATGAAAAGGGGGATGAAATCTATTGAAATATTTATCATCTCTTTAGTTTTTATTATTGGAATTTCCTTTTTTATAGAAATGTTAATTGTTGAGCCTGTTTATGGTGATGTTTTAAAAGGGCTTATCCCTAGTAAATTAGATGGAAGTGCATTATATATTGCTATTGGAATTATTGGGGCAACGGTGATGCCGCATAATTTATATCTACACTCCTCTTTAGTTCAAACAAGAAAGTTCGATCAGTCTAATAAAGGAAAAAAAGAAGCTATAAAATTTAATTTTTTTGATACCACCATTGCTTTAAATTTAGCATTTTTTGTAAATGCTGCCATTCTAATTTTAGCTGCTGCTGCTTTTCATGTAAATGGTTTTTTTGGGATTGCAGAAATAGAAGATGCTCATAAACTTTTATATAATTTATTTGGTAATGCAGCTCCTACACTTTTTGCTATCGCATTGATTGCTGCCGGACAGAGTTCAACAATTACAGGAACCCTAGCTGGGCAGATTATTATGGAAGGTCATTTAAATTTAAGAATCCAGCCTTGGCTAAGAAGACTAATTACTAGACTTTTAGCTATTATACCTGCATTGTGCACCATTATATTTTTCGGAGAAGGTAGTTTAGGGAGTTTATTAATTTTAAGTCAGGTGGTTTTGAGTTTGCAGTTGGGTTTTGCTGTTATTCCATTGATCCATTTCAATTCTGATAAAAAGTTGATGGGACAATTTGCTATTAAAACTTGGGTAAAAGTTTTAGCTTGGATAAGTTCGTCCATTATCATTTACCTAAACATTACCTTAGTTATTGGCGAAATAAAAGGTTGGCTAGCAAGCGGGGGAAATCACTGGGCTATTTACTTTATTGTTATCCCAGTGGTATTAGTATGTTTAGCTTTATTGATTTATGTTTTTGTTCATCCTTTGATTTCAAAATCCAAAGAAGATAAAAAATTGGTTCCTCATGGATCAGCATCTAACTTTACAGAAGTAAAAACTATTTCTTACCACCATATTGGGATAACTACAGATTTCTCTAAAAATGATGAGAAAATTATTAGAAATGCTTTAATGCAAGGAGGAAAAGACGCCATTTATACATTTATTCATGTTGTAGAAACCGCCGCGGCTCGTTACCACGGCAATAATACTTTAGATAACGAAACCAAATTAGATGAAGAAAATTTAATTAAATACCAATTTGATTTACAAAATTTAGGATACCAAATAACTTATAGAATAGGTTATGGAAACCCAGCAATTGCCATTAGCAAAATAGTAAAGGAAGAAAATTTAGACTTTTTAGTGATGGGAGCACACGGACATAAAGGATTTAAAGATTTGCTTTTAGGCACAACGGTAGATGCAGTTCGTCATAAAATTAAAATCCCGGT
>JACMOI010000105.1 GCA_014378105.1 Pseudopedobacter sp. | reverse complement strand
GTCTTTTATTTATACAATATTGTCTACATATTAAGTGGCATTCTCACACAATTTAATTGTATAGAACAAGCAAACTTAAAGTATGACGGAATATTTGTAACGAACACCGTCAATCAATTAGTTTTCTTTATCGTTGTTTTATCCTGTTTCATCTTTAGAATAAATATCACACTATTTGAATTAGTGATATTCCAAATTATTGGAAATGGAGTTAGCGCTCTAATTGCTTTCTTTTATGTGAAGGAATATCTTCATTTCGCCAAAGGCTTTCATAAAGAATGGGTGACGAAAATGTTTAATTATGGTAAATATGCTTTTGGGACATCCGTAAGCTCTATATTATCAGGAACGGTTGATCAATGGATGTTAGGGGGATTAATTTCGCCACTAGCGTCAGGATCATTTAATTTGGCCGTAAGAATCGTGAATCTAACAGATATACCATCGAATGCCATTGCTACCATAGTTTTTCCACAAAGCGCTAAAAGAATGGAGACTGAAGGGAGAGAATCTATTAAATATTTATATGAAAGATCTGTTGGTGTAATTTTAGCGATGTTAATTCCTTCAGTTATTTTTATTTATATATTTAGTGATTTTATCATTCATATTGCTTTTGGAAACAAATATCAAGATGCTGTTCCTTTACTTAGGGTCATGTTATTTTATATTTTATTGATTCCTTATGGACGCCAATTTGGTGTGATTTTGGATTCTATCGGTAAAACAAAAACTACTTTCTATATGGTGGTTTTTATAGCTTCATTTAATCTGGGGTTGAACTATATTTTGATAAGTAATATAGGTATTATGGGAGCGCCTTATGCAACGTTGATATCAAACATAGTTGGTTTTATCATTGCACAATACATCCTTAAAAAGGAGTTAAATGTAAATGTTTGGAATACTTTTATTTATGCATACTACTTTTATCCTGAGTTTTATGTGAAATTTGTGAAACCGAAGTTGATTAAATTTAAAGTCATCAAAGATAAATCGTAAATGGTAGGAGTTGAGTTTAAAGGAAGACTGGGAAATCAGCTCTTTCAATATGCTTTTTTGAAATATCTAAAAGGTCAAAGAAAAGAATTGACCTATTTTTTTCCTAATCCTCATCATGCTTATTTAGGTAAATATTTTGAATTAGAAGGAAATGATAACTTTATTTTGGGCTCAAAAGCATATTCTGCTATTACCAGATGTCTCCCTACTTTATTACCATTAAAAGATTTATATTTCCATAACTGGGTGGGTCCGAAACCGGTGAAAGTAAAAAATTGGCGATACTACAAAGGCTATTATCAAACAGCTTATTATTACGAGCATTTGGCAAAACCCTTACCTCTAAATTTGAAACCCGAATTTAAACAACAATTTCAGGATCAATACGGACTGCTCTTTAGTCAAAACAAAACAGTTGTAATTCATATCAGGAGGACAGATTATATGAATTATGGCGAGAGAAGGAAAAGAGACATTTCTTTACCGTTAGAATATTTTAAGACTCGCTTAAATGCAATTGATAATATTGAAGATTATAAAGTGATTTTTGTAAGTGACGATACCCAAAAAGTAAAAGAAGTTTTTCCTGAAAAGGAAAATTATATTTTCTCAAATAACAGTGAAATTATGGATTTTCAATTGATCCAAAATGCGGATATCAGTATCATTTCTAATAGTACTTTCGCCTGGTGGGCTGCTTATTTAAATCCGAAAAAAGACAAAATTGTTTATGCGCCAAAAGATTGGTTTGGTTTTAGAATGGGACGTGAACACCCTAAAGGGATTATGACTGACCAGTTTATTTGGTGTGAAGTTCTTTAGCTATTGTAGCTTTTTATAAAGGTCTAAAGTTTCTTGAACTGATTTTTCTATTGGGAAATCTAATAAGCGATTCCCCCCTTTTTTGACAAAATCTTCTCTTAAACTATTGTCAGATATCATTTTTTCAATTTGAAAAATTAAATCCTCCCTAGAATGAGGACTAAAAAAAGCGGTAGCATCTTGTGCAATTTCTCGGAAACAATCGGTATCACTTAATAATATCGGACACTTAGCTTTAAATGCTTCTAGAATGGGTAATCCAAATCCTTCATGTAAGGAGGGGTAAATAAATAGCAATGCGTTTTTATACAGGTAATTTAATTGCTCGTCAGAAACGTTATAATGATGAATTTTATCTTTCAGTTTTAATCTGTTGATGATTTCAACATCGGCGCCAATCAAATTACCGCCTCCAGTTAATACTAAATGTAAATCTTGATATTTTTTAGAAAGCTGCTCGTAAGCATTTAAAAAAAGATAAAAGTTTTTATAGCCACTTCTATCTCCAACAAATAATAGGTAGTTTTCAGGTAGGTTATTTACTTCAGAAAATTCCAAAGGAGTTTCAGTATCAATACCATGATAGATCACTTCTATTTTACTTTCGTCAGTATCAATATATTTTAAAAGGTCTTTCTTGGTAGTTTGTGAAATCACAATTATTTTATCGGCTCTTTCTACGCTTAGTCTTTTTTCCGTAGTGAGTGGGTCCATTACCCAAAAATATTCTGGTAAACGCTCATAGGTCATATCATGAATGGTAGTGACCAGGGGTTTCTTTAGATATTTTATGAAATATGGGTCGTAATAGGTAGGATGGAAGACATCAAAATTATTTTTCTTTAGCAAGTACTCACAATACCACTTATTAACTTTAAATCTGGTAGAACCAGAAGAAGTATTCAAGAAACGATTTCCTAAAGCGTTATTTAAAGGTTGATGCTCTTTTTTGATGTATTGATTAATGGAGTTTAAAACACCTAGCTGATAGTCAAAACTCTCATTTTTTTTAATCTCATCAATAATATTTGCGAAATACCTACTGATACCGCCATACTTTTGAGTACTAAACTTTTGATGATCAAAAAAGATTTTTAACATTTTATAAAGATGATTTCTTTTTATTTAGATATTCAGAAAGCAAGTTAGAAAATTCTTTCATTCTTCTTTCCCAGGTATTTTCTTCCGCTACAGCAATCCTAGCTTTTACTTTATCTTCATTATCATGATTTAAAGCTTCAGTAATATTTAGCGTGAAGTCTTCAGCATCAATACAAAATGGGACCGTATCGTGTGTAAATTCTTTTAAATCTTTGTTAAAATTTGAAATGACTACCGGTTTTCCACTGCCTAAATATTCGAAAAGTTTTAAAGGAAATATGGTGTTGCTAACTTCGTCTTTTTTAAATGGTATAATTGCGACATCAAAACCCTTTAGTACAGATGGTAAATCCTCAAAAGGAAGTCTACCAATTAAATGAACATTTGAAGTTTGATACCACCAATCAGGAATTGATTCTTCATGGTAGGGGCCAACAAAAACAAAGTTTTTATCAGGGTTTGCTTTAAATAGTTTTTCCAAAAGTGGATAATCC
>JACMOI010000104.1 GCA_014378105.1 Pseudopedobacter sp. | reverse complement strand
GCCAATTGGCTTCCCTTTTTTGTTTCTAAGTTTTATGGTGTTAAAAAAAGACATCAAAGTTGGTAAGCTCGCAAACATTTTGATTACCCAACTTGATTAGTATATTTTTACGGTGAGTTTTAACAGTTTCAATGGAAATAAAAAGATCCTCTGCAATTTCGCGATTGCACTTGCCATGAATAGCCAGTTTTAAAATTTCCCGCTCTCTATCCGTAAGGCTGTAAAAGTTATCAGCATTTTTAATACTGAAATTCCGATTTTTAAATAGTTGTTTTAAAAGTAGAAAATAGTCATGAAACTCTTCGTTATAGACTTCAAACAAGCATTGTATTTTGCCATTACTGTTTTCTTTGAAACTAATTTCAGGTAAATGATGAATTTTTGATTGCGAAAAAGGTTTCGAAAACCAATCTAATGCAATCTGATGGTCTTTAAAAAACCGAAGCTTCAATTCATACTTTCCATTATTAAATAAATTATCTATACTGATAGATGATAATATCTCATTCCCTATCAATACACCTACTTTACCATTGAACCCATCTTTAGTAACTTGATTATAAAAGAAGGAGTTAGTCCATGTTTGCAAACCCTCATTGAGTTGGAAATTGAAATCACGGTTATCCCAAAAGGTGTTTTTTGGTTTTGTTTTATAATAGATTTCTTTAAAATGGGTGATTCCAGAAAGATACTGATCTGCAGTTTCGCAGTTGTTCCAGCTACCTTGTAAAGTATTGATATTTTGATGATGCCCAATGGTAATTACTTCATCTTTATAAATAGTTTCCATAATGCTGTGTTTTGATAGAATAAAGCTACCTAGGCATCGAATTTTTTCACTCAGGCTTATCACCCAATTTTGTACCGTTAAAACACCCGAAAAAAAATGTTAATCAACGGTTAATATTTATTTCTTTATTAGGTATTTTTAGGTTCATCAAAACTTAAAAATCATGAAATTAAAAAAACACAATTATTTACTGCTATTTATAGCAGTTTTGGCTTTTACAGCTTGTAAGCAAAAATCCGGAAATACCGCACCGGGAATTTCCCCAGAAGATTCTATGAAGATTGCTTTTTATGATAAATATTTCTTACCTGGGCAAGCTCTTTCACCAAATAGTATTAATACTTCAGTAAATGCTAAACTTGCTCAAGACTGTTTAGATTTATTTGGAAAGGTTAAGAAAAACAGAATAAAAAACGAATTAGATCAAATGTTTAAAACAGAATCTGTCAGCTTTAAATTTTCGGAATTATCGTCTTGGATGAATGACTCTTTAAAGAACGTTACTTTCGATAGTATTAGAGTTTGCATAGGTGTATACGATAAAGGTTTAATTAGTGCAGGGAATAAGCCACAGTCTCATATCGGTAGGCTTACAGTTTTTTTATGGCCTTATTATCAAGGTAAAAAAGCTTTAAAGCCTAAAGTCCAAGGAATGACTCAAGATGCAGTAGTAGAACCCTTTAACTTTGGAGATTTACATCCATGATTAATGCATACTATTTCGAGTTTTTAGCTTTATGCGTAGCAATATTTAGTTATGCAAAGCTAAAAAACTCATTTATGGTTTGGTTTATTCCTTTTTTACTTTTCACTTTTATAAGTGAAATAAGTTCGGATATTATTTATAGAAAATATGGTTTAGCTACAGATTGGATTTATAATATTCTTAGTCCGTTAACTATAGTTTTTTATGGATATATTTTTTACAGTTTTATTGATAAAAAAAAATTTAAACATATGTTTCTATTTGCGGGCTTAATTTATCTATTGATCAATATTTATGTTGTTTTAACATCAAGCAAATTTAATATCACATTATTAATTATAGGAGCACTTATTCAAATAATCCTCTCATGTTATTATTTTTATTCGTGTTTGTTAAATGATATTGATTTGAATAGTTATAAAGTAAAAAGTGGATTATGGATAGCATCTGGAGTACTTGTTTTTTTTGCTGGGATTTCAATTGTTTATTCATTACTTGATTTTATCAGAGAACATCATTTAAACATAGGAGGTGTTGCCCTTTATAATTTTGTACCTCGTTGCTTAAGTATTATCCTTTACACTTGCATTTCAATTGCTTTATTAAAATGGAAAAAGCCTCAGGAGATTTAATAGGAGCCATCATTATTGCCAGCATTATTTTGGTAATTATCGCGGTTTTTTCACTGCTTTTTTTCCTGCTGTACATTAAAAAGAAAACAACCCTGCATCAACAAAATGAAAATATGAAAATTACATTTCAGCAAGAATTATTACAAACGCAAATCGAAATTCAGGAAGAAACTTTTGCCTACATATCCGAAGAAATTCATGATAACATTGGGCAGGTTTTATCATTTCTCAAACTCAATTTAACGGTAGACGCTTCAAATTCTAAGGAAGAGTTAATCGAAAAAATTGAAGGAAGCCAAGAAATAGTAACACAAGTAATTAAAGATGTGCGGGCTTTGTCGAAGAGTTTGAGCTATGAGTTTTTAAAAGATTTT
The DNA here is from genome assembly GCA_014378105.1 of Pseudopedobacter sp. Classification (GTDB taxonomy): domain Bacteria; phylum Bacteroidota; class Bacteroidia; order Sphingobacteriales; family Sphingobacteriaceae; genus Pseudopedobacter. The sequence continues at coordinate 12,006 of JACMOI010000104.1, read as the reverse complement.
GGATTGGTAGAAACCATAAAGTACGAGATAGAACGAATTAATCAAACGGGGTTATATCATACTCATTTTAATGTATTTGGCGACCCATTTTCATTTCCAGATCAACATAATTTATTGATATTTCGCATATTTCAAGAGTGTGTAAATAACATTATCAAACACTCTAGCGCTAGTGAAATTGATGTAGCCATTGGTTATTACGACCATCATGCCGAACTAATGATTAAAGATAATGGGATAGGTTTTGACCAAGATTTGGGTATTAAAAACGATGGTGCTGGGTTAAAAAACATGAAAAAGCGAGCAAGACTTTTATCTTCAAATGTGGAAGTGACTGCCCAACCAGGAAAAGGCACCATGATAAAACTATACATCCCTTGTTAGTTATGAAAAAAATGAAAATTGCATTGGCCGATGATCATCAGCTTTTTAGAAGTGGATTAAGAGCCATGCTAAAAGAGTTGGACGATTTTGAGATTATTTATGAAGCAGATAATGGACAAGAATTATTAGATAAAATCTCAGGAAAGCTAAAGCCCGATATCATTCTTTTAGATATCAAAATGCCACAAATCAATGGTTTTGAAGCGGTAGTTTTTATCAAGGAGCACTACCCTTCTATAAAAATTATTGTACTTTCTATGTTTTCTGACGAAGCATCAGTTATGAAAATGGTTAAAGAAGGAGTAGAGGGTTATTTGCTAAAGGATGCGAATAAACAAGAGTTTGTAGATGCTTTACGAACAGTTTCTGCAAATGAAGTATATTATTCTACTGCAATAAATAAAGTGATCCAAAAGAGTTTCATCAATAAAAAGCCAATTACCATTAAGTTGAGCGAAAATGAAACTAAATTTCTGGCGCTACTTTGCCAGCAAATGAGTAATAAGGAAATTGCTGAAAAAATGAATTTAAGCGTTAGAACCATTGATGGTTACCGCGATCACCTTTTTGAGAAACTAAATGTAAAAAGTAGAATTGGATTAGTGCTTTACGCCATTAAGAATAAAATTGTAAGTATTTAGCAGTATAAAATGGCTAATTTTCTACTGGATATTTATTGATATTGACACTTAAAAATCTATCTCCAAATTTACTTAGAATGATAAAGAATTCTTTTGCTTGTAAGTAGTTTAATTTATTATCAAGATAAAAAATAATTCTTTTGAGTTTAATCAAGCAATTTTAAAATACTATTACCAATTATTTTCAGTAAAAAACACAAAATATTTGCTTTGCTTCTATTTAAATCACTAAATTAGTCATAAGGTTAATCATCCCTGAATTACTTTTATTCAAATTTTTCAGGATTCAATAGGTTTTAATTGTTAATTCTAAAGCCACTTTTACATCGAAAGCGGCTTTAGTTTTTTATTTAATGAGCATCCACTGGAATGTTGGTATTTTTCTTAAACTTTTGTAAAGCTAAAAGTGGTATAGAAAACAACATCACAAAACCCACTACCCAATATGCATCAGTGTAAGTAAGTAAAAAAGTTTGTCTGGTAACCATTCCTTCAATAGCTTTCGCAGCAGCATGTTGTGCGTCTAAATAGGTATATCCTTTAGCCATAAAACTTCTGGTAATCATTTCCATCTTTTGCGTAAAAGCAGTATTATATTCGTTGATATTACTCAATAAATTACTTCTATGAACGCCATTTCTTAAATGAATCATAGTGGTTAATGCGGCAATTCCAAAAGAGCCACCCAACTGTCTACCCATATTGTTTAAACCAGTTCCTTGTCCAATTTCCCTACCTCTTAAATCTTGTATAGCGAGGGTTGTCAATGGCACAAAAAGAAACGCCATCCCTACACCACGTAAAATCAAAGGCCAGAAGAAATCACCAGTGCCTGAAGACAAGGTTGATTTACTCAACATAAAAGAGAATAAGAAAAACAACAACATTCCAAAAGCGGCCATTAATTGTGCTGGAACTCCTTTTTTAAGCATGATCCCTATAAGAGGCATTAATACGATGGTCGCTAAACCACCCGGTAAAAATATTTCTCCTGTTTGTAGTGCTGAGAAACCTAATAAATTCTGAGCAAATATCGGGAAAATGAATACCGAACCATACAAGCCAAATCCTAATATAAAACTAAAGAACATCCCCACCGAAAAGCTTCTCTTTTTAAGGATATTAAGATTTACGATAGGATATTCAATACTTTTTTCTCGCCAGATAAAAAGAAAGAATCCCAGAACTGCGACTACTGTTAACACTAAAATATAGGATGCTGCAAACCAATCTTCACTTTCACCTTTTTCTAAAACAGTTTGTAAACTACCAACAGTTAATGCTAAAAGAATAATCCCCCACCAATCAATAGGTCGACCTTTAGGTGCTTTGGGTGTTTCCCTAATCACCAGATAGGCAGCAAAAGTTGCGATAATCCCTATCGGTATATTTACGTAAAATATGAATGGCCATGAGAAATGCTCCGTAATGTAACCTCCAATTGTAGGGCCTAAAGTAGGGCCTACAACCGCACCTAAACCAAACATCGCAGTAGCAATACCTACTTCTTCTGGAGGCCAAGTCTCCAATAAAATTGCCTGTCCTGTTGAAATTAATCCACCACCTGCTAAACCCTGTAAAATTCTAAACATGATGAGCTCTTCTAAAGTGGTAGAGTTGCCACAAAGAAAAGAAGCGATAGTAAAAATCACAATAGAAAAAATGAAATAATTTTTTCTGCCAAAAGTTTCACCTAACCAACCCGACATCGGCAATATGATGACATTTGCAACTGCGTAGCCAGTGGTAATCCAAGCAATATCTTCTAAAGTTGCACCTAGATTTCCCTGTATTTGCGGAAGGGAAACATTTACAATGGTGGTATCTATTAATTCTAAAAGTGCCGCTGTAATTACTGTTAAGGTAATCACCCACTTTTTTAAACCCTTTTCTGCCATGATTTGTTATTCTGCAACGTGAACAGAAACTTTCACGCTCATTCCTGGACGTAGTTTTCCTAATATTTTATTATTTTCAAGCTTTATTTTTACTGGTATTCTTTGAATTACTTTTACGTAATTTCCTGTTGCATTGTCAGGAGGCAACAATGAGAATTTTGCACCAGTAGCCGGAGCGAAATTGTAAATATGTCCTTCAAGCTTTACATCAGGAAATGCATCAACTTCTATGTCAACTAGTTGCCCTTCTTTTAATTTCTCTAATTGAGTTTCCTTAAAATTAGCTTTTACGTATACACTATTATCGTTAACAATGGCAAACAAAGACTGACCAGGCTGTATCAATTGACCAATTTGAATGTTTTTGTTTGATACAATTCCTCCTGATGGGGCATTGATATGAGCATATGATAATTGAAGTTTGGCAAAATCAATATCAGCTCCTCTAGATTCGATATTTGTATTCGCAGCTGCAACTTGTGATTGACTAGTACCTACTTGCTTTAAAGCTGCTTGATATTGGTTTTTTGCCGCAACCAGTAGGGCTTGTGAAGCTTCCTTGTCGGCTTTAGCCTGATCAAAAGATTGCTGAGTAATAGAACCATCTTTTATTAGGTTTTGATAACGGGCAAAATCTTTAATAGCTTTATTTGCTCTAGCTTCTGCCACGTCAACATTTGCTTTGGCGGTTCCGATATTTGCCGATGTAGAATTTACAACACTTTCACTTACATTCACATTCGCCAATGCAGATTGTTTTCCAGCTTTTGCTTGTTCTAATCTAATTTTGAAATCGCGGTCATCAAGTTTCACTAATAATTGTCCGTTAGATACATGTTGATTCTCTTCGAAATAAATTGAATCGACGTAACCACCAATTCTGGAAACAACAGGGCTAATGTCTGCATCAATTTGTGCATCGTCAGTATCTATATGTTTGCTGTAATAGATATATTCTTTGATTCCAAAAAATCCACCTATCAATATAATCACCCCAAGAATAATTGGGATTACTTTTTTTGATTTTGATTTGGGTTGAGTATTATTTTCCATTATTTTTATTTGCTTTGGGTTTAACGATTTAATTCTAATCCAGCTGACTTTAATAAATTGTAATAAGCAATCTGAGCCTCAGCTTTAGCTATTTCTAAGTTTATTTTTGTTTGAAATAATTGAGTATTTGCATCAATTCTATCAGTAATAGGAGAAATGTTATTTTCGTATTTTGATTGAACAATCTTGTCATTTTCGGTTGCCTGAACAATGGAAGTATTGATTACTTTGATTCTATTTAAAGACTGGATATAATTTTCGTAACTGCGATTAACATCCATTTTAATATTATCGATTAAGATGTTTTTGGTGATATTAGTTTCTGTTTTTTTGATAGTAGCCTCTGCAACTTTGTTTTTATTTGTCCATAAAGTGCTGATATTCCAAGAAAGTGTTAATCCTAAACTGATAGGTGTGATGAATTGATTATTACTAGGAATAAATTTTCCGCTTGGGTTCACATAATAGGCGCTTAAACCTGCACCTAATGTTGGGAGTTTATCCGCTTTAAGCGATAAAATATTTTTTTCAGCAACATCTGTTCTAAAGTCTATTTGTTGTAGCTCTTTGCGGTTATTTAAGGCACTGTCTAAACAAGCACCAAAGGTTAAATTATCCTGCAGGTTAATAATTAAAGGAGTTGTTTTGATTTTGGTAGTACCATTAAAACCCAAAAGAATGTTTAGATTATAGTTTACAATATTTTCATTACGGTCTAAATCTAAACCAGTCAACTCTATATTTGAACGTTGTAATTGTAGGCGTAAAACATCATTTTTAGTTACTAAGCCTTGGTCAAAAAATCTTTGAGTTTGTTTTAGTTGACTGTCAATAGCATTTAAATTTTGAGTAATAACTTCTTTACTTGCTGCTAGTTTATAGAGGTTTAGGTAAGAGTTAATAATATCGAGCGTGATATCATCTTTATCCTTTTCTACATCTAACTCAGCAATTTTCTTTAGTAAATCAGTGCTTTCTTTGGCATATTTCAATTTATTACCTGCAAAAATTAATTCCTGAATAGATAATGTTCCCAAATAAGCATCAGCATTGGAAGGTAATCTAATGGGATTGCCAGTACCCAAGTCCAACACATTTGCAGGAATTTCTGCATGATTGTAAATCGCACTTGCTTTAGCATTGGGTAGCGCTTTATCTAAAGTTTGATTATATACTGAAACAGCTTGATCAACTTTAGATATTGATAATTGGAGCATTTTGCTATTTGCTAAACTTAAAGAAATCGCATCATTAAGGCTTAAAACTTTAACTTCTTGTGCGTAATTTATAAATGGAATAAAAAAGAACAAAAACATGATAACGTAGTTCTTCATAACCCTTATTACGCTTCGGAAACTTAGTTTATCTATCGTATTATTAATTTTCTTCATTGTGTTTTGTTAAATAAGCTTTGAACATTTTTTTCAAGTGAGATTTTAATCTGGGTTTTACTTCTTCTTCTAAAATTTTAGGATCCGTAGTGTCTTTTCCTATCAGGAATGAAGCCATCTGAGAGGAGTTAATGATATATGATTTAGTGCCAAACATGGTTGCGATCAACATTTCAACATCAACATTTTCAAAACTTCCATTTGCTATTCCATCTAGCAGAATTTTTTTTATTTCAGAGGTATTCTCTGATAGCATTTGAATAATCTTATCTGTTACAGATGATCTTTGCGAAAGGCTCATCTCTCTATAAATAATTTTTTGAAAGCAAGAATTTGCCATCATTTTATCCGCATAACTCTCTATACATTTATTAATCTTTTCAAAAGACGAAATATTTTCATTATTCAATGATTGAAGCTGGAGTTTTGACGCACTAAATCTTTTCTCAAAAACCGCTAAATATAAACCCTCTTTTCCGCCAAAATAATAATTGAGCATAGCCATATTAACATTCGCATCTTGTGCGATGTGACGAGTAGAAGCGCCATCAAAACCCATTTCCGAAAAAAGCTTTTCGGCAACTTCGATGATATGGTCTTTCTTATCTTGTTTTTCTTCCGTCATAACAGCTGCAAAATTAATCAAACGATTGATTAATAATTGTCATCTAAGTATTAATATTTATAAATTATTGATAACCAATTATTAAAAATTAATCAAACGATTGATTATCTCTAAACATCATGTCTCAACAAGAAGAGAAGAGAAAGGTTTTAGATGTAAGAAAATTTATTTGAATGAAATAGATTAACCAAAAAGCAGGTTAAAAACTTCTTCTACTTTAGAGACTGTTTTTATTTCGATATTAAACTTATTAAAGTCAAGGCCTTTTTTGTTGTATCTAGATATAAATATTTGCTCGAAACCTAGTTTTTGAGCTTCGGCAATGCGTTGTTCAATTCTGGTAACCGCTCTAATCTCGCCAGATAAACCTACTTCGGCTGCAAAACAAACTTTATAAGAAACAGGCATATCTTCATGCGAAGAAATAATAGCGGCAATTAAACCTAAGTCAATACTGGGATCTTCTACCCTAATTCCACCTGCTATATTTAAGAAAACATCTTTTGCACCTAATTTGAAGCCACATCTTTTTTCCAAAACAGCTAAAAGCATGTTCATTCTTTTGGTGTCAAAACCAGTTGCAGAACGTTGTGGGGTTCCATAAGGCGAAGTACTTACTAAGGCCTGAGTTTCTATCAGCATTGGTCGTAAGCCTTCCATAGTAGCAGATATTGTGACGCCACTTAATGCTTCTTCGCGTTGGGAAAGTAGAATTTCCGAAGGATTGGAAACTTCTCTTAAACCACTTCCTTGCATTTCATAAATTCCAAGTTCGGATGCTGCTCCAAAACGGTTTTTGATGGCTCTCAAAATTCGGTAAACATGATGACGGTCTCCTTCAAACTGCAAAACGGTATCAACCATATGTTCCAAAATTTTTGGTCCGGCAATCATTCCGTCTTTGGTGATGTGGCCAATCAAAAAAACTGGAGTAGAAGTCTCTTTCGCAAAGCGGAGTAATTCGGCTGTACATTCCCGAACTTGTGAAACACTTCCAGGTGTAGATTCTATATGAGCCGAATGGAGCGTTTGTATAGAATCGATAATCACCAAACTAGGCTCTAAAATTTCTATTTGCTTGAAGATGTTTTGGGTAGAAGTTTCAGTAAGGATATAACAATCAGAAACTGGATTGGGTAATATTCTTTCTGCCCTCAGCTTAATTTGTTGCTCACTTTCCTCTCCAGAAACATATAAAATTTTGAGTTTTGGAATGGTTAAAGCCAATTGCAACATTAAGGTTGACTTTCCAATTCCGGGCTCTCCGCCAATTAATACCAAAGATCCTCCAACAATTCCACCACCTAAAACACGATTCAATTCTTTATCGGGCGTAATCAAACGATGGTCCTCACTGTAAATAATTTCTTGAATTTTAGCTGGCTTATTAGCTCGGGTTAAGCTGGTACTCGCTGTTTTCCAGTCTGGTGCACTGCTGTTTCCTTTTTCTACTACTTCTTCTACAAAAGTATTCCATTGCTGGCAAGATGGGCATTTACCTAACCACTTTGCAGATTCGTAACCACAACTTTGACAGAAATAAGAAGTTTTAGTTTTAGCCAATTTGATTTTGGATTTTAGATTTACGAAGTACGATTTTTAAAATTTGGTTTGCAAGTGAAATTAGGAATTATGTTTTTAACGGGACAGCAACAGAAATAAAAAAGTCTCTGATAATTTACCAGAGACTTTATCTTATAATTTTATTTCTTCCTCTTTGCTACTTAAGAAGTGGAATTCTGTGAGATAATAGCTCGAAATGACATTCACCTTTATCCATTGGTTGTATTTGAAAAACCATTTCCATTGCTGGTTAATGATTCCTTTTTTGATATAAGCCTCGATATAGGGGTGAACACAAAGTGTAATTCCTTTTTCGGCTTGTTCATTCAAAATATAATCCAAATTACTGGTAATATCATCCATTAAAACAATACTTGCTTTTATTTCTCCAGTTCCGTCGCAAGCAGGGCACTTTTCATTGGTAATTATATTCATCTCAGGTCTTACCCTTTGACGAGTGATTTGTACCAAACCAAATTTACTCGGAGGCAAAATGGTATGTTTAGCTCGATCATGATTCATTTCTGATTTCAGATAATCGAACAAATCTTTGCGATTTGGAGCCTTATGCATGTCAATAAAATCGACCACGACAATTCCACCCATATCGCGTAAACGCAACTGTCGGGCAATTTCTTTGGCAGCCTCTTTATTTACCATAAAGGCATTTTCTTCCTGATTTTCGGGACTAGCGTTTCGGTTCCCGCTGTTTACATCAATTACGTGTAAAGCTTCAGTATGTTCTACCACCAAATAAGCACCACCAGCAAGATTTACTGTTTTACCAAATGATCCTTTAATTTGCTTTTCGATACCGAAATGATCAAAAATGGGTTCTTTACCTTTATAAATCTTAACAATTTTTTCTAACTCTGGTGAAATCTCATGTACATAAGATTTGATTTCCTCATAGATGGATTGATCGTCGACGTATATATTGGTGAAATCTGCGTTTAGGATATCTCTTAAAATGGTAGAAGTCCTTCCCATTTCACCTAAAATTCTTTTAGAAGGTTCGGTGCCTGGAAGTTTCTTCATAAAGGTTTCCCATTTCGAAATCAAATCGTATAAATCCTTTTGGATTTCTGTAACGCCTTTTTTCTCAGATACAGTTCTAATAATCACCCCAAAGTTTTTTGGTTTGATACCTTCAACAATCTTCTTTAAACGAGTTCTTTCGGTATTGCTTCTGATTTTCTTTGAGATAGAAATGACATCAGAAAAAGGGACTAAGACTACAAATCTTCCAGCAATAGATAAGTCGGAACTTAAACGCGGACCTTTTGTAGAAATAGGTTCTTTAGCAATTTGAACAGGTAATAATTGATTTTTATTGAGTAGGCCTGAAATTTTTCCAGCCTTATCAATATCCGGTTCTCTTTTGAAATGATCCAAAAGATGGTCTTTATAAGAACCACCTTTTACTTGCTTGCTTAATTTAAGCAAGGATTGCACTTGCGGACCAAGGTCTAAATAATGCAAAAAAGCATCTTTCTCATAGCCAACATCAACAAAAGCAGCGTTTAGACCGGGCATTATTTTTTTAATACGACCCAAGTAAATATCTCCAACAGCATAGCTGTTGTTGATTTGCTCTTTGTTAAGTTCTACGAGTTGCTTGTCTTGCAGTAATGCAATAGTAACCCCACTGGGGGTTGAATTAATGATTAATTCCTTTACCAACAGCTACTTTTTTAGAAAAAGATGATTAAATCTTTTTAATCAACAGAAGAATATATGCAACTCACATGGTTTTATCAAGCATAAATGATTAAAATCATATCTACTTAGAAAACTTAAAAAGGTAAGTTTTAAACATATAAAAATACTAAAATAAGAAAGTGTTTATCCTTTTCAAAAGAATAAACACCCAAAATAAATGCTAAAAACCCAGCTTATTTTTTCTTATGTCTGTTTTTTCTTAAGCGTTTTTTACGCTTATGGGTGGCCATTTTATGTCTTTTTCTTTTCTTACCGCTTGGCATAACTTTAAATTTTAAATGTTTTTATTATTTATTGAGTTCTTTTATTTTATTGTCTACAAATTGGGTAAGACTTGGATCTGCAGCTAATTCTTTAGCTTTTTGATAGGCTAAAATTGCTTCAGATTTTTGTCCTAAGTTTTCGTAGCTAGTAGCTAAATAAAACCATGCTTCTGGAGATGGTTTTACTTCGTTTACTGTTTTAAATCTATCCACAGCTTTTTGAAACTGACCAGATTTCATAGAGAATAATCCTAAATTCATGTTTGCTCTAACATTTTTAGGATCTTCTTTCACAACGCCCAATAACAATTGAATACCTTGCATTGGATTTTGTGTTCCTTTAACATATGCAGTCCCTAATCCAGTTTTTGCATCTAAGCTATTTGGATTAATCTCTAGAGCTTTGTTATAGGCATTTATTGCTTTATTCAACAAGCCAGCAGTAGCTGTAGTGTCTCTAAAGTTTTGGTAACCATCTGTAAACCGATCGCCAGCAATCAGCCAGTTTTCATAAGTTGGTTGTACTTCAGCAATTGCCTCGTAAGCAAAAGCAGCTGGAGCAGGTTGATTTACATCGTCCCATTTTTTGGCAATTTCTTCTTGAATTTTAATGGCATCAGAACCAGAAGTATTTTTCAATTGAGCCTCTAATTTCTCAATATCAGCAGCAAGGCTGGCATTAATTGATTGTTTGGCAAAAGTAGAGACACTAGTTTTTGAAACAAGAGCTACGGGTTGCCCTCCTGCTGTTGCAGTAGTTTGCATTCCGCGATTTTCCTTTGGTTTGACTAAGCCTTTAATATCTAAACTATACAACACTACCATCAGTAATCCTACTGAACCAATTAATATATATTGTTTAGATTTTAACATCATAATTAAGCTTTAACGTTGTTTTTGTTACCAGTTTTTACTTTATCAACGAAAATTTTTGCTGGTTTGAAACTTGGTACAAAATGCTCTGGAATAATGATGGCAGTATTTTTTGAAATATTTCTAGCAGTTTTCTTAGCCCTTTTCTTCACTACAAAACTACCAAAACCTCTCACGTAAACGTTTTCTCCGCTTACCATCGAGCTCTTCACTACTTTAAAGAATGCTTCAACAGTTTCCTGTACATCTACTTTCTCAATTCCGGTTTTACTTGCGATTTCTGCAATAATTTCTGCCTTTGTCATTTTCTATATTTTCTTTTATTATTGTTTTGCGATCAAAAGATTTAGGGATGCAAAAGTATTGCTTTTAGTTGTAATTGGGAAATTAATTAAGTTTTTTTTGCAACAATCGCCTATCTTACAAGCTTTAAGCGATTTGACTTATTTATTTTTACAATGTTAAGATTAATTTATGACCTTTTCTCAGCGGCTAATTGGCTGGTATAGAAAGAATAAGAGAGACTTGCCTTGGCGAGATACAGATGATGCCTACCTAATTTGGTTGTCCGAAATTATACTTCAACAAACTAGGGTAGAACAGGGAATGCCGTATTATTTACGATTTGTTGACACATACCCCGATGTAAAAAGTTTTGCCGCAGCCAGTGAAGATGAAATTTTGCGACTATGGCAAGGTTTAGGATACTATTCCAGAGGGAGAAACATGTTGAAAACAGCTCGAAAAGTAGTTGTAGAACATTCAGGGAAATTTCCAGAGCGCTATGAAGATTTGATTAAATTGGTTGGTATTGGCGATTACACTGCATCGGCTATTTCATCATTTTCATCAAACGAAGCCAAAGCGGTGGTTGATGGTAATGTGTATAGATTTCTCTCGAGATATTTTGGAGTAGATACACCCATCAATTCTACAATTGGGAAAAAAGAATTTCAAGCTTTAGCAGATGAAGTGTTGGATCATGAAAATGCTGGAGAACATAATCAAGCAATGATTGAATTTGGAGCTTTACAATGCAAGCCCAAAAATCCTAGCTGTGAGCTTTGTCCTTTTAACGATTCTTGCTTTGCTTTTGAGCAGAGTAAAGTGAATATTTTGCCAGTAAAGTTGAAGAAACTTAAAATCAGAGAACGGTTTTTTTATTTCTTTTTGGTGATGGAGGATAATCAAATACTGATGAAGAGGAGAATAAATTCAGATATTTGGGCCGGTTTACATGATTTACCATCGATTGAATTTGCAGAGAGAACTTCAATAAATGAATTAATGATTCATCCTACTTTTAAAACGTGGTTTCAACCAGAATCGGTCATTCATTCAATATCAGATGAGATTAAGCATATTTTAACACATCAGCGATTATTTGCTCGTTTTGTTCATGTTGATAAAGTTAATGAAGAATTTTTATCTAAAAATGATTGGTTTTGGGTTAAAATTAATGAATTAGATCGATATGGGCAACCTAAATTAATTTTTGAGTTCTTGAAAAAATACCTAAATTGATTAAAAATTAACCTATTGATATGTCAGGAATTAATAAAGTTATTTTAGTAGGTCACCTTGGGAAAGATC
>JACMOI010000103.1 GCA_014378105.1 Pseudopedobacter sp. | reverse complement strand
TAGTGAGCCATGATGTGCGGTTTGTTGCATTGAGTAATCGGGAGGTTGTTTTTTAGGGGGGTTAAGTCCGAAGACAGGTGACCGAAGACCGAAGCTCGAGTTTGATATCGGAAGATGGCGGATGGTTGATGGCGGATAGTTAATGGTTAATGGTTCATGGCGGATGGTTGATGAAAGATGGTTCATGGTCCATCGTTCATGGAATTATTGTGTGAGTGGGGTAGGCAGGGCTTTTTAGAAAAAGAATTTCCCAAGCTGGAACCCATTTAATTTGGTTATGGAAAGGTTAATGGGTACCATCTACCAGGGCATCGTAGTAGGGGTGTATTAAATTGTATTAAGAAGGATTACAAAATCGTAAATAATAAGTACTATATGTGCTTTGTTAACATAGGAACAAAGTGATTTTTTTTAATTGCCGATATAGCGTAAAAAGTTTACGAACTATGCGTGATGTTTTAAATTATATAATGATTTCTTAATTCGTAGTTTACAACAGGTTGGTAAGTTTGAAATGTGAAAAACAGCTATTCCACACTTGACGATCAAGATTTGCTTTTACAATTAAAAGCGGGGAAAAAGGAAGCATTTGATGAAATTTACAATAGGTATGCTCAATTTCTATTTCAGTATGCTCATAAGTGTTTACCGAACTGGGATGATGCTGATGATTTAGTACAAGACCTTTTTTTCAAACTTTGGACAAAAAAAGAAACGGTTCATGTTTTGGGAAGTTTAAAGGCTTATTTAACGCTTTGCCTTAAAAACTTGATTATTGATAAACATCGGCATCAAAAGATTGAGGCTAATTATCTCAAATTTTTAGACCCTCATGATTTACAGGATAACGGTACTGAAAATTATATGAACCAAAAGGACTATAAAACGGTATTGCATCAGCACATTACTGAACTCCCTCCAAGGATGCAAGAAATTTTAGTGTTACGAAAGGTAGAAGATTTAAGTATTTCAGAGATCGCTGCCTTTTTAAACATTACTAAACAAACTGTAAAGAATCAGATTTTAACAGCCATGAATAGGTTAAAATCATCTTTAAATTATCACTCTCTGTTTTCTCTTTTGATTTTTTTCTTTTTCTAAAAAAAAATAATTCCCGCTATAGTACTTTCTTATTTGTTCTTCGTAATGGTTATAAAAGGGACTATAAAACCTTTGTGAATGAAGAAAATAAAGCAGAAATATAATTGGCCGTCAGAAAACGATATGAATGAAACTTTAGCCATTGATGAGCGAGTTAGGGCTGCCAAACAAAATATTGACGATCGCATAGCTGGTTTTGAGAATTTAAAAACTAGAAAATCAAGGGTATTTCAATGGATGAAAGTGGCTGCCCTTATTTTTGTCATTGCATCAGCATCTTTTTATTTTTATCAAAGTGGCGTTTCAAAAAAATTGAAGATTGTAACCTACACTATTATAAAATCTCCTGTTAATCAAAGAAAAAAAATTATTTTAATTGACGGTACAACCGTTTGGCTCAATGCAAAAAGTGAGCTTTCTTTTAACAATTTGTACAATGAAAAAACAAGAGAGATCACGATGGTTGGGGAGGCTTTTTTTGAAGTGACGAAGAATAAGAAAATTCCCTTTATTGTAAATAGCGCTGGAATCCAAATAAAAGTATTAGGTACAAGTTTTAATATAGCAGCTTATCCGGAGGATGAAAACGTAACTATAGCATTACTTACAGGTAAAATATGGCTTAAAGCGCCTGATGGGAATAATGAAGTTTTGATGCCTAACCAGACCATTAGCTTCAACAAAAAGAAAAATCATTTAGAGCCCATTATTACAGAAAGCGCTGAAAATTATACCGCATGGAAGGATGGTAAAATCGTCTTCAACAATATTTCTTTAGCTGCTGCGGCTGTAAAATTAGAACGCATTTTTAATGTCAGCATCGACATCAAAGAGGATGAGCTATCCCAAACTAAAATAAACGGAAATTTTACAGTTCATCAACGGCCTACAGAAGTTTTAGAAGTGCTGTGTCGATTAGTTGGCGCAAGGTATAGGATTGACCATCAGCAAATTTCAATATCTAGCGTTAAATAAAAAATGGTAAAACAAAATTTAGTTAAAAATATGAGATAAAGAGCAATACAAAAAAAGCAGATGTGCTGTTACACACATCCACTCTAAATTAACGCCTTTATGAAACGTTTGCACCGTAATGCATAAAGGGATTATTTAATAGTTTAAAAAAACTTATCAAAATTATGAAATTTCAATGGGTATGGTATAAAAACCACTGGTTTATTATGCGCTCTTTTTTAATTGCAATTGTACTAATTAATAGCTCTTTACCGATTGCTTATTCTAATTCTGCATTGGCACAAGGGATCTTAGATCAAAAAATAAGTGTAGAAATAGCGTCTAAAACATTAAAGGAATCACTTTCCTTACTCCATCAAAAAACACAAATTAATTTTATTTACACTTCAAAAACTGTTTCATCTGACCAAAAAATAAACTTAACTGCCAGTAATGAAACTCTAAAATCTGTTCTTACAAAATTATTAGCTTCGAGCAATTTAACGTATGAAGTTTCTGCTGATCAAATTTTAATTTTTGAGCAAGGCAGGAACCAGGATATTGATGTCAGTGGGACAGTTACTGACGAAAATGGAGAATCTTTGCCAGGAGTCAATATTTTTGTAAAAAGCACCACACAGGGAACAACCACAAATAATTTTGGAAGATATAATTTAAAAATTGCGGACGAAAATGCAGTTTTGGTATTTTCTTTTTTGGGCTACAATAGTCAAGAGATTACAGTAGGCACAAAATCTAGGATAGATGTCATCTTGATTACTGATAATAGAAAACTGCAAGAAGTTGTCGTTACTGCCTTAGGGATCAAAAGAGAAGAGAAGTCACTTGGATATGCTGCAACAACAGTTACCGAAAAGGCGGTGTCTGATGCAAAGACTAATAATTGGGTAAATGCTTTATCAGGTAAGGTAGCTGGCTTAAATATTCAAGGTACTGGTGCTGGACCCATGGGTTCTTCCAGAATTACCTTAAGAGGAGAAACGTCTCTTAATTTAGAAAATAACCAGGCTTTAATTGTTTTGGATGGGGTTCCCGTGAGTAGCAAAATCTCGGGTACGGGCTTTAGCTCACATTTGTCGCAGGATAGTCCTGTAGATTTTGGCTCCACACTGTCAGATATTAACCCGGATGACATTGCTAGTGTTACCGTTTTAAAAGGTCCTGGAGCTACAGCATTGTACGGTAGCAGGGCTGCAGGCGGTGCAATTATCATCACTACTAAAACTGGGAAAAGAGGGCAAGGTTTAGGTATTACCTATAACACGACTACCAGCATAGATCAAGTTAACCGTTATCCCGATTATCAGTTTGAATATGGTGAAGGAAGAACGGATCAATATTATTCTTATTTAGATAGTCAGGATGGTGTAAATACCAGTACAGGAGTTGCTGCAGGTAGAGCATGGGGGCCTAAATTTGATGGACAGCAATATTTCCAATACGACCCAGTAACTCTAACACAATCAGCAGAAAGAAGACCATGGGTTGCCAATAAAGATTATATCTCAGGATTTTTTAATACCGGATTAACTTTGACAAACAATATCGCTTTGGAGGGAGGAAATGAAACTGGTTCGGCTCGTTTATCTATTACCCACCTTAAAAACAAGTGGATCTTACCGAATACTGGGTTTGAAAGAATTAACGTGGCTTTATCTGCCAATCAACAAATTTCTAAAAAATTGAAGATCAACGGGAAAGTAAATTTCACTAATAAAATGAGTGATAATTTACCTGCTGCGGGATATAATAATCAAACCTTGATGTATTTTCTAATTATTGGTACTGCACCTAATATTAGTCCATCTTGGTTTAAACCTTATTGGGAGCCTGGATTAGAAGGGGTTAAACAAAGGAGTCCATTTAACAATGGCCCTGATAATCCTTATCTGGATTTATATGAAATGCTCAATAAGATGAACAAAAAAGGTGTGATTGGGAATGTGAGCGCAAATTATGAGTTTTCGGATAAATTGAACCTGATGTTAAGATCGGGAGTTGATTTATCTGATGAAGCGAGGTCGCAGCAACGTCCTTTTAGCATGACAAAATACCCACGAGGGATGTATCGTGAACAAAATGTTTTCAATTACGAAATCAATACGGATGCATTAATCACCTATAAGGATAAAATTAATAGCGCTATCAATTATAACATCTCTGCTGGAGGAAACGTGATGCGCCAAACCTATAATTTTACAGGTTTATATGCAGATCAGCTTTCACAGCCAGGAATTTATCAAATCTCTAATAGCTTAGATCAAGCAGTTGCGGATCCACAAAAAGCCAGAAAGGCCATCAATAGCTTGTATGCTTTATCCCAATTTTCTTATCAGAATAAAATATTTGTTGATTTAACTGGACGAAACGATTGGTCTAGTACTTTACCCTATGGCAATAATTCTTTCTTTTATCCCTCTGTCAGTAGCAGTTTTATATTAAACGAGATTTTTAAACTTCCAGCAGCTATTTCATTTTCTAAGTTAAGGTTATCATGGGCACAGGTAGGTAATGATACGCGTCCGTACCAAACTGCTAAATATTACGATAGGATTTATAGCAATAGCTTCACCAATCCATCTACACTTTTTAATGCGGATTTAAAGCCGGAAATCACTTCGAGTTTTGAGACTGGGCTAGATTTAAGAATGTTTAAAAACAGGGTTTCTTTAGATTTTGCTATTTATAATAACAACAGTAGAAATCAAATTTTGGCCATTCCCTTAGATCCTATATCAGGATTTTCAAATGCTTTGGTGAATGCGGGATTAATTAATAGCAAGGGGATGGAGGTGGCTTTATCAGGGAAGCCCATTTTAAATAAAAAATTCAGATGGAACAGCACTTTAACTTGGAGTAGAACTAGAAGTTATGTTAAAGAATTGGCGAAGGGGATTACCAATCAGGTAATTTATGCGCATAATTCTAATGTGATGATAGAAGCCAGAGTTGGAGGAAGAATGGGTGATTTGTATGGGAGGGGTTTTCAGCGAACGGCTGATGGTAAAATCATTTATTCCTCTATTGGATTGCCGGCAACGTTAGATCCAGAAAATAAAAGGTGGGGGAATGCATTTGCCGATTGGAAAGCAGGCTTTATGAACGAATTCACCTATAAAGGTGTGAAGCTGAGTATTTTATTAGATATGCAAAAAGGTGGAGACATGTACTCTCAAACCAATCATAAAAATAACACGTTGGGGAAAACCAAAATCACGCTACCGGGAAGAGATGGCGGAATTATTGGTGATGGAGTGGTGTTAAACACTAAAACAGGCGCTTATGAGGCTAATGCTGTTAAAGTTGGCGCCGATTCTTATTATAATAATATTTACGCAATCACTAATGCCGAAATGAATATTTTTGATGCTTCTTATCTTAAATTGAGAGAAGCCAGATTGGAGTTTGCCCTCCCACAAAAATTCATTTCTAAAATTGGTTTACAAAAAGTAAGCATTGCCTTTTATGGCAGGGACTTGTTTAACTGGACTAAATTTCCTGGATTTGACCCTGAAGGAGGTAACCTAGACAATGGAACCATTACGCCAGGAGTAGAACTTACTCAATTCCCATCTACCCGTACTATTGGAACTAATCTCACCATCAAGTTTTAAAATTTTGTTATGAAAAGATTTAAAATAAAACACTTTAAATTGGTATTGATACTTTTTGTATTATCAGCTTGTACCAAAAATTTTGAGGACCTCAACACCGATCCTAATCGGCCAAAACAAATTACCCCCGGAGTGATGTTGGGGCAATTGCAATATAGATTGGTGAATTCCAGCATCACACAAGCAAAATCATTTACCCATGAATTGATGCAGGTAGATGCACCACGATCTAGCACAAATGGGGTAGGGTTACACCGATATGTCATTAACCCTGGTGAGGCCGTTTGGAGTAGTTTTTATGATGGCATGACTGATGTTCAGGATATTTATAAAACTTCTAAAGTTTTAGAGGAGAATAATTATGTTGCTATTTCCTTAATTTATAAAAGCTGGATTTATTCTATCTTAACTGATTTATATGGGGATGTGCCTTATTCAAAGGCAACACAAGCAGCTATTGGAAATATTTATCCCGCTTTCGATCAGCAAAAGGATATCTACTCCAACCTTTTGTTAAACTTAGATTCGGCAAATAATTTAATCAATACGACCAAAGCATTAACCTATGGGGGAGATTTATTGTACAATGCCAATACTGTTTCTGGGGGTGTAAATCCTGGAATGGTTAAATGGAAAAAGTTTTGTAATTCGCTAAAATTAAGGTTGTTATTAAGAATCTCTAAAAGAGATGGGGAACTCAATGTCAACGCTCAGATTGCTGCAATTCTTGCGGATCCTATAAAATATCCTGTTTTTACCAGCAATAGTGATGAAGCCATATTTAGGTATCCAGGGATATTTCCATATTATAATCCCTACTATAATCAAAGACAATTAGAGTGGCGTGATGGCACTTATTTCACAAAGTTTTTTCTAGATAAAATGGTTCAGGATAACGATCCTCGTAAAAGTGTTTGGTGTACCACGGTGAAAGTAAATGGAGTGGACGTTTACCAAGGCATTGAGAGTGGTTACCCAACGACTACCGAGTATCAGGTAGGCAAGAACACCAGCTACAACGATGTCATGAAAACTATGCCTCAGCTAGGCGTGATGATGACTTATTCTGAAATAGAATCAATCAAAGCAGAATTGGCTTTGAAAGGGTTTAGTACCGGCAAAACTGCGAAACAACATTATGAAGATGCGATTACTGCCTCCATGAAACAGTGGGGTGTTACTTTACCCGCCAATTACTTTACACAAGCTGGTGTCATGTACCCAACGGGAGGAACAATTGCTAATCAATTAGAGCGGATTATGGTGCAAAAGTATTACGCTTATTTTTTTGTCGACTATCAAACCTGGTTTGAAAAAAGAAGAACAGGTTATCCCATCTTACCGAGAGGGAAGGGTATTCCGGTTGAAAATAAATTTCCTAACCGAGTGCCTTACCCCACTTATCTGCAGTCATTAAACAACGAGAATCTGCAAAAAGCGGTATCAGGTATGGGCGGAGATAATAGTGACATTAAAGTATGGTGGGCCAAATAATTAAAAAATAAAAAATATGTTGAAAATAAAAATGTTGGTATTGGTGCTGCTCTGCACATCAGTATTTGAAATTAAAGCACAATCGGCTGATGATAAACATCAAATCAAAACTATTATCGTATTTTTTGATGGATTAAGGCCTGACTATATTACGCCAGCGTTAATGCCAAATGTTTATGATTTTAAGCAAAAAGGAAGTTATGGTGCGCAGCATCACAGTGTTTTCCCGACCGTAACACGTGTAAATGCAGCATCTTATGCTACAGGTAGTTATCCAGAAACACATGGTTTGATGGGCAATACCGTGTATTTTCCGGAAGTCAACCCTACCAAAGGATTAAATACTGGGGAGGCAGCAGAATTGATAAAGATTACCGAGACAACAAATAATCATTTATTGACTGCAATTTCCTTGGGAGAGATTTTACAGCAAGTGGGGTCTAAAATGATGGTTTTTAGTTCAGGTTCTAGTGGGCAGGCCTACATTCAAAACCATAAAGTAAGTGGCGGTGCAGTGGTAAATACCAGCATAATTTTGCCTGCATCTTTTAAAGACACTGTTATTGAAACCGTGGGGGCGATACCTCCACATGCAAAACCTAATGTGGCACAGCATCAATGGATTACAGATGCTTTCATAAAATTTAGCTTAAAAAAAGATGGACCGTTGGTTAGTGCTATCTGGTTTTCTGATCCTGACGGGACCGCACATAGTGATGGGATTGGTACAGCTACTGCAAATGCCTCCATCAAAAGTGTTGATGAACAGTTTGGAAGGATCATTAAGGCCTTAAAAGATAAAGGGCAAACCGAAAGTTATAACATCATTATTTCGGCAGATCATGGCTTTGTTACTGATGTAGGTCAGCAAGGGTTAGCTGAATTTTTGATAGCGCAAGGTTTTAAAAAGGATAAAAATTCTGATGATGTGGTGGTGGCAGAAGGTGCACTGTATATTAAAAATCATGATGTACAAACCATTCAACGCATTGTAAATGCTTTGCAAAAAGAAAAATGGGTAGGTCCAATATTCACCAAAGCAGCTATTAAAGACCCAATGAAAGGGATGATTGCAGGTACTTTGTCTTTCGACGCCATCCACTGGAATCATCCCACAAGAAGTGCAGATATTTTAGTAGATGAAAATTGGGACGACCGAGCAAATGAATTTGGATATAAGGGTACTAGTTTTTCAAGAGGGGTAGCTGGGCATGGTGGATTTAGTCCTTACGAAGTGCATATTCCTTTAATCGCTGCTGGGCCTAGCTTTAAGAAGTCTTACATCGGAAACCTTCCCACCTCAAATGTAGATATTGTACCCACCATACTTCATTTGAGTCATCTTAAAATACCTGAAGAAATGGATGGCAGGGTGATGTATGAGTTGCTAAATGAGGAGGCTCCGAAATCATTTGTAGCGCAAGCGAAGATGAAGCAGATAGAAACTAGTGTCAATTATTTAGGAGGCACTTATCGACTCATTTTGCAAAAATCTGTTCTTGGTAAATATTCTTATAATGATTTCGCAAAGGTAATTAGGGATTAATGGTGGATTGTGGATGGCGGATGGTTCATTGTTGATGGCGGATGGTTAATGGTTGATAGTTCATTGTTGATAGCGGATGATTGATGGTTCATGGTGAAAAGCCGCTTTTTAGAAAAAGAATTTTCTAAGATGTAACCCATTTAATTTGGTTATGGAAAGGTTAATTGGTAAGCACTAACAGCTTATACCAGCTGAAGCAAAAATGACATTAAATAAAAAAACGTATAAAAATGTATTACTACGCGGTTAGCATTTTATTATTAATTGACCTACCAAGATTAAACGTTATCAGAAATGATAACGTTTAAATGCTTCTATAGCAGCATACTCCGCCAGTCCTAATTCATTATAAACGTTGGCGGTTTCGGCTGTTCTTTCTTCTGCC
>JACMOI010000013.1 GCA_014378105.1 Pseudopedobacter sp. | reverse complement strand
AGTGGTAAATACATCTGGAATATCTTTAATAGGAAATGGTAAATCTTCTTTATGATACAAGGTATGCCCAATAAAATGTTTCAAGTTAATCTGCAACTTCCATAATGCGTCTTCAACCATAGAAGAAATCTCTGTTTCTTCTGAAGCTACTTCCCGATGATGATAAACCTCATCTACCTGATATTTCTTGCAAATCTCGGGTAATATTTCTTCAGGATGACCAAATTTGACCAATAGATCTCCTCCCAATTTTTTTAGAGATATTTTTAAATCGGCAACACTTTCTAAAATAAATTGAGCTCTAAAACTTCCAGTTTTTTGAGTTTGATAAGCAGTTTCGGTATAATAACGCGGGTCGAAACAGAAAACAGGAATAATGGTCTCGGCTTTTTCTGTTGCTTCCAACAAAATTTCGTTATCGTGTATTCTTAAGTCATTTCTAAACCAAACCAGTATCGTTCTACCGCTCATTTTGTGTGTTAATTTTTATTTCAGAAGAAATCTGAGTGCAATAGTGCTTATTATTTAGATTTCCTACAACCGTCTGAACAATATTTTACGGCATCCCAACATTTCTCCCATTTTTTTCTCCAAACAAAAGGTCTTCCGCAGGATGTGCATATTTTTTGAGGGAGGTTGATTTTTGCGATTGATTTCCCTTTGTTATTAATCAATTTTTTTAATTTTTTGCGTTAGGGATGGAAACGGATACTGGCCTGTGGTTAATGCTCCCGATAACTATCGGGACAGTATAAGTGTACAGCCCGCTTGAACGCCCTAATGACTTATGAACAATATGATATAATAGATGTTTTACTGAAATGAAAACTGTATTTAAAAACTTGAGAGAACGCGATGTAGACCGAATAATTGAAATGGCCTGGGAAGACAGAACTCCTTTTGAAGCTATTGAGCTGCAGTTTGGCCTATCTGAACAGGACGTTATTAAGTTAATGCGTATAGAACTTAAACCATCTAGTTGGCGATTATGGAGAGAAAGAGCGCATCAGGTTTCACACAAACACTTAAAAAAACGAAATAATGAAATGGATCGTTTCAGTTGTACCCAGCAAAGACAAATTACGTTAAATAAAATCTCAAAGAGATAAATAACCATTGTTTGTTTAACTATTTTTTTATTATTATTAAACAAAATGTATATAGTGTTGGTTAAATAGTTTGAAAATGAAAGTTAAAACAGCAGTATTTAGGAAAGAGCATTTTAATGCTGCCCACAGATTAAACAATCCAAATTGGTCCTCAGAGAAAAACAAAAAGGTTTTTGGAAAATGTAATAACCCTAATTATCATGGACACAATTATGAATTGGTGGTTAAAGTAGTGGGTTATCCTGATGAGGAAACAGGATATTTAATGGATATGAAAATATTGTCTAATCTGATTAAAGAAAAAATATTAGACAGATTTGACCACATGAATTTGAATTTGGATACCCAAGAATTTAAAAATTTGAATCCAACAGCAGAAAATATAGTAAAAGTTATTTACGATTTGCTAAGAACAGATATCATTGCTGATTTGGATTTGAAAGTGACTTTATATGAAACTGAAAGAAACTATGTTGAATACCCCGCTTAACACTTATCCTAATGAGGATATTTTAATTGATGCCATTGGTGACGAACATGTTGGAACCTCGTATGATACGCCATTAAGAGACGACGCATTCTTATTAGATGACGATACCAAAATTGAAATGATCGAAAAACATTTCAAAAGTATTATGGAAATTATGGGTTTGGATTTAACCGATGATAGTCTTAAAGGTACACCTAAAAGAGTTGCCAAAATGTATATTAAGGAAATTTTTAGAGGATTGAATCCCGAAAATAAGCCTGATATCAAACTTTTTGACAACAAGTATCAGTACAACCAAATGTTGGTCGAGAAAGACATTACACTTTTTAGTAATTGCGAGCATCATTTTGTGCCCATTATTGGGAAAGCACATGTTGCATACATCAGCAGCGGAAAAGTAATTGGCCTGTCTAAATTGAACAGAATTGTTCAATACTATGCAGAACGCCCGCAAGTGCAGGAACGTTTAAACATACAGATCGCAAATGAGTTGAAGAAGGTTTTAGACACCGAAGACGTAGCTGTTGTTATTGAAGCCTCACATCTTTGTGTTTCTTCGCGAGGAATTAAAGACACGCAAAGTTCTACTGTTACGGCGGAATACGGAGGTAAATTTTTAGATGTAAATACTCGAAGCGAGTTTTTAAAATATATTGGTTAAAATGAATTATTTAGTAGTTGGCGGAAGTTCGGGAATTGGTTTAGCATTGGTTAAAAAACTTTTGTTAGAAGGACACGTGGTATATTCAGCTTCGAGACAAAAAGGAGAGTTGCCCGATGGCGTTCATTTTATTGAATTAGACGTAACAAGTGAAGTAGAAAAACTGAAAGACAGCTTGCCCGAAGTTTTAGATGGTATAGCTTATTGCCCAGGTACAATTAATTTAAAGCCTTTTGCTCGTTTAAAAGAAGAAGATTTCTTAAATGATTTTAAAGTAAACGTATTAGGAGCTGTTAAAGTAATTCAATCATCAACTACTGCCTTAAAAAAATCTGAAAGCGCCTCTATTGTATTATTTAGTACCGTGGCCGTACAAACAGGCATGGGCTTCCATGCAAGTATTGCTGCATCTAAAGGGGCTATTGAAGGCCTAACAAGATCGCTTGCTGCAGAATTTGCATCTAGCAAAATTCGAGTGAATGCGCTAGCGCCTTCTTTAACAGAAACTCCATTAGCTAAATCTTTGATTTCTACTCCTGAGCGTAAAGAGGCATCAGATAAAAGACACCCTTTAGGAAGAATTGGAACTGCCGAAGAATTGGCGGATGCCGCTTTTTTTCTAATTTCGCCGCAAAGTTCTTGGATAACAGGACAAATTTTAGGCATCGATGGCGGAATGTCTTCTGTAAGAAACTTTTAAATGAAACAAATAACCTTAGCTGAAATTATGAAGATGGAGCGATTTTATCGCAGCACCTTTATGAATAGTATTTCAGGATTTAAGAGTTTGCAATTGATAGGGACACGAAATAAAGACGCCGTAACAAACTTAGCAATATTTAATTCTATTTTTCATGTTGGTGCATCGCCACCATACATTGGTTTCGTTGTTCGTCCAGACTCTAATCAACATGAAACTATGTCAAACATTCTGGAGACTAAACACTACACTTTAAACAACGTAATCGAAAGCAATTTTATAGCTGCTCACCAAACCAGTGCAAGGTATTTGGAAGGCCAATCTGAGTTCAGAGAGTGTGGTTTTACAGAAGAATATATTAAAGATTTTAACGCACCTTTTGTGAAAGAGGCGAACATAAAAATTGGGTTAGAATTTAATGAATTTCTACCTTTTTTATTGAATAGAACAAAGATTGTGATTGGCGAGGTAAAGTTTATTTTAATAGATGAAGATTTGGTAGATGAAGATGGTTTTGTGGATTTAGCGAAAGCTGGTTCTGTAACGTCTGCAGGTTTAGATGCCTATTACACAACCAACGAATTGGGAAGATTAAGTTATGCAAAGCCCGAAAAACAACCAGAGTTTTTAAACGTTACTAATCAGCAGGATAAGAAATAATTTTAGGTTGTTCTAGCGGGCTATTCGCTCATACTTCTCAAGGCATTAAGCTCAGGCTGGTATCCGCTTCTATCCCTAACGGAAAGGAATTTAAATTTAAAAGATGGCAACTAAACAAAAAATACAGAACGCATATATAGATCATATCTTAACTGAAGGCAAAAAACCGGCTTCAGTTTTTTCTTTTGCTAAAAAGAATAAGTTCGCTGAGGAAGAATTCTATAAGCATTTTGGTTCTTTTGATGCCATTGAATGCGGAGTTTGGGCCGATTTTTTTTCAACCACCATTAAAGAAATTCAAGAACAAGAAGTTTGGTTAACTTACGCCGTAAGAGAGAAAGCATTATCATTTTACTATAGCTTTTTCGAGCTACTTAAAAAGCATAGAAGCTTTGTTGATTACAGCATGAGTCATTTCAAAAAAGGCTTACATACACCAATTTCATTAAAAGAATCAAAAGAAATTTTCGAACAATTTAGCATTGTCCTTATACAAGAAGGTTTAGAAAGTGGCGAGATTAATGATCGTAAATTTATCAGTGATCGTTATAAGGATGCGCTTTGGGTACAAGTAGCTTTTTTATTGAATTTTTGGATAAAAGATTACTCTAAAGATTTCGAAAAAACTGACGAAGCCATAGAAAAAGGTGTAAACGTAACTTTTGATTTATTCCAACGCACACCAATCGATAATTTGTTTGATTATGGAAAATTTCTTGCACAAAATGCAGGGTTTAAGATGAACTTTTAACTAAAGTCGAGATTTTAGTATCAAGGATTAAAACAAGGAGTAAAGAGTTTTACATTTTTTTTATAACCTAAAACCTATTACATACAACTCAAAAAATGAAAGAACAAAACAGTATTCCGGCAAGTAAAGTGGCCCGTTCTGCAAAATTTGTTGGTACTGGATTTAAAATTGGTGGAAATTACATCAAACATTATTCTAAAAAGATCTTCAATCCCGAATTAACAAGGGACGAGTTGAATGAAGACAATGCTACCGACATTTACGATTCATTAAGTCAACTAAAAGGAAGCGCATTAAAAGTTGCACAAATGTTAAGCATGGATAAAAATATCCTGCCAAAGGCTTATGTCGATAAATTTTCTCTTTCACAGTATAATGCCCCGCCTTTAAGTGGACCGCTCATTATGCAAACTTTCAAGAAGCATTTTGGGAAAACGCCAGATAAAATTTTTGATAAATTCGATTTAAGATCTAACAATGCGGCGTCCATTGGCCAAGTGCATAGAGCTGAATTGAATGGCGAAAAATTAGCTGTAAAAATTCAGTATCCGGGTGTTGGAAATTCTATTTCATCAGATTTAAAATTAGTAAAGCCTTTTGCATTTCGTTTATTAGGAATGAGTGAAAAAGAGCTGGATATCTATATGAAGGAAGTAGAAGAACGCCTTGTAGAAGAAACAGATTATGAGTTGGAAGTACGAAATTCTTTAAAAATTTCAAAGGCATGTGCCGATTTGCCAAATATCGTTTTCCCAACCTATTATAAAGAGCTTTCTGGCCCTCGAATCATTACCATGAGCTGGATTGAAGGGATGCATTTAAAAGAGTTTTTGCAAACAAATCCCTCACAAGAATTAAAAAATAAAATTGGACAGGCTTTGTGGGACTTTTATAATTTCCAACAACACGAGTTAAGGGCAGTACATGCAGATCCTCATCCTGGGAATTTTCTGATTACGCCAGATGGTAATTTGGGAATCATAGATTTTGGTTGTATCAAGGAATTACCTGATGACTTTTATTATCCTTTCTTCTCTACTACTTCAACAGATTTATTAAACAACAAAGGGGAAACTATTAAAGCTTTCAGGGCCTTAGAAATGATTTTACCAAAGGATAATGAAAAGCAAATAGAATTCTATTATGAAAATTATAAGGAGATGATTGCGCTATTTGCCGAGCCTTATATGAGCGGCGAATTCGATTTTAGCCAAACTGGTTTTTTTGATGCTTTATATGGTTTCGGAGAAAAAATTGCAAAAATGCCAGAATTCAAACAAGCTAGAGGAGTGAAACATTTCATTTATGTAAATCGCACTAATTTTGGGTTATACAATATTTTAAGTGAGTTGGGGGCAAAAGTGAAGACAGATACTTACAAACCTCATTTGAAGTTAGCGTTTTAAAGAATTAAAAAGGTATAAAAAAAGGAGATTCAATTTTGAATCTCCTTTTTGGTTTAATCCTCAACCATCTCGCTGTTGAGAGACTGCTGCTCTTTTATTTCTTCTTTAAAGTATCGTTTTTGATAAATTAAGATCATGACTACGCCAATTGAAATTGCCGCATCTGCGACATTAAAAACAGGTCTGAAGAAAATGTATTCTTCCCCTCCCCAAATTGGTACCCAACTTGGGAAATTGCCATGAAGCAAAGGAAAGTAAAACATATCTACTACACGGCCATGGAAAAACTTTTCGTAATTATAAACTACCCCATAAAAAACAGAGTCGATGATGTTACCTAATGCTCCGGCAAAAATGAAAGCCACATTCATAATTAAACCCCTGTGGTATTTGTGCTTAATTAAATAATGTAAACCGTAACCTATCCCAGCAACTGCTAATATTCTAAAAAGTGATAAAGCTAATTTTCCGATTTCTCCACCAAATTCCATCCCGAAAGCCATCCCATTATTCTCTGTAAAATGAATAATGGCTAAGTCTTTTAATAAATGATATTCCTGACCAATAAACATGTTAGTTTTTACCCAAGTTTTAACAGCCTGATCTATCAATAAAATCACCAAAATAGCGATGATTGGTTTGTTATAACCCTTCATTAATATTGCTTTAATTTGGCTTCCATGCTTAAAGTAGCATGAGGAACTGCTTTTAAACGCTCTTTCTGAATTAGTTTACCAGTTTCGCGACAGATGCCATAAGTCTTGTTCTCTATTCTTACTAGTGCTGCTTCTAAGTTTTCGATAAACTTTTTTTGACGAGCAGCCAATTGATTTAATTGCTCTTTTTCTAAAGTTGCCGAACCGTCTTCTAAAGTTTTATATGTTCCAGCCGTATCATCCGTTCCATTCTTGTTTGGTGAACTTAATGAATTGGTTAATGCTAATAATTCTTCTTTTGCACTGTTTAATTTACCAGTGATTAATTCTTTAAACTCTTGTAATTCTGAGTCAGAGTAGCGTGTTTTTTCTGTTTTTCTTTCCATCTTTAATCCTTCTTTATAGAAATCATTAGTTCTGTTTCTTCAATTTGTATTTTATCTTCAGTAGATATACTAGTGCTTAATTCCAACGAATTAGCTAATATTTCGGCGCAAATATATGATAAATTATTTTCGACAGCTTTGGCTATCAAAGAATTATTCTCAAGTGTTACTTTTATTTTGTTTACGACTTCAAATCCTAAATCTTTTCTAAGATTTTGAATACGATTGATAATTTCTCTTGCAATTCCTTCTTCTTTCAATTCTTGATTTATGCTTATATCTAAAGCAACAGTCAGTTTACCTAAATTAGCTACCTGCCATCCCGGAACATCTTCTGCACTGATTTCCACATCTTCTAGTAAAATTTCATATTTAGCAGTCCCGGTTTCAATCTCAATAAATCCTTTTTGTTCAAATACTGCAATAGCCTCATCATTAAAATTGGTAATAGCTGCCGCAATTTCTTTCATATTTTTCCCTAATTTTTTCCCTAAGGTTTTAAAATTAGGTTTAATTTTTTTCTTGATGAAACCGGCGGTGTCGGTAATGTATTCAATATCTTTGATATTTGTTTCTGATAAGATCAATTCTTTTACTTTCTCAACCTTCTCTCTAAAATCTTTATCTAATACGGGTAATAAAATTTTACCTAAAGGCTGCCGAACATTGATTCCTACTTTTTTTCGAAGTGATAAAACCATGGATGAAATATCTTGAGCCAATTGCATTCTTTCTTCCAAATCTTTATTCACTAAATCCTGATGATAGGCAGGGAAATCTGCTAAATGAACTGATTCGCAATCTTCTTTTTTGGTGATCGAGTTTAGATCATTGAATAACCGATCAGAGAAAAAAGGTGCCACTGGCGACATTAGTTTACTGATGGTAATTAAGCAGGTGTATAATGTTTGGTAAGCAGATATTTTATCTTCTGAATAGTCTCCTTTCCAGAAACGACGTCTGCTCAAACGTACAAACCAATTGCTTAAGTGCTCGTCAACAAAATTTTGTATCGCTCTGGTTGCTTTAGTCGGTTCAAAATCGTTATAGAACTCATCAACTTCTTTCGATAAGGTATTTAATAAAGAGATGATCCACTGATCAATTTCTGGTCTTGCAGATAATTCCATTTCTGCCTCGGCATAGGTGAATTTATCGATATTTGCATATAGCACAAAGAAAGCATAAGTGTTGTAAAGCGTACCAAAAAATTTACGGCGAACCTCATCCAATCCTTCTAAATTAAATTTCAAATTGTCCCATGGGGATGCATTTGAGATCATGTACCAGCGAGTTGCATCAGCGCCATATTTTTCGATGGTAGTAAATGGATCCACAGCATTACCCAAACGTTTAGACATTTTATTGCCGTTTTTATCTAAAACTAATCCATTAGAAATCACATTTTTAAATGCAATTCCTTTGTTATGATTTTTCTCGTTTACTGCTTTGATCTCTTCACTGGTCTCACTTAACATGGTGGCTATGGCATGTAAAGTAAAAAACCACCCACGGGTTTGGTCTACACCTTCGGCAATAAAATCTGCCGGATAGGCATTTTCGAAAGCTTCTTTATTTTCAAACGGATAATGCCATTGTGCATAAGGCATGGCTCCAGAATCAAACCAAACATCAATTAAATCTAATTCGCGTAACATTTTCTTTCCATCTGTAGTAGCCAATACAACATCATCCACATAAGGGCGGTGCATATCTTTTAAACGGAAACCTTTTGGCATAAAGTCTTTTTCGGCAGCAAAATCGATTTCTCTATTAAGCTCCTCAACAGAACCTATACATTTTTCTTCAGTACCATCTTCTGTTCTCCAAATTGGCAGTGGCGTTCCCCAATATCTAGATCGAGAAAGATTCCAATCTACCAAATTCTCCAACCAGTTTCCAAAACGACCTGTTCCGGTACTTTCTGGTTTCCAGTTAATGGTTTTATTTAGTTCGATTAACTTTTCTTTAACAGCAGTCGTTTTAATAAACCAACTGTCTAAAGGATAATACAAAATAGGCTTATCAGTTCTCCAGCAATGTGGGTAACTGTGCTCGTACTTCTTAACGTCGAAAGCTTTGTTGTCCTCTTTTAATTTGATAGCGATAAGAACATCTGTTGGTTTAAAATCTACAGCAGCTCTTTCTTCATCACTATAATATTCTTCTTTTACATACCGCAATGCAAAATCAGTCACTTCTTTAACAAATTTACCTTGCTTATCTACTAAAGGGAATTCATTTCCGTTTTCGTCTTTTACCAAAACCGAAGGAACGCCTGCTTCGCGGGCTACCCTAAAGTCATCTGCGCCAAAAATAGATGCGGTATGAACAACACCTGTACCATCTTCTGTGGTTACAAAATCAGCTGGAATTACGCGGAAAGCATTTTTCTCTAAATCTTCATTGGTAACATAAGGCATCAATTGGAAATAGCGTAAGCCTACTAATTCTTTACCTGAAAATTCTGCTACTTTTTCCCATGGGATTATTTTATCTCCACTTTTATAATCCTGAAATGATGCTTTCTCCCCTTCGACTTTAAAGTATTTCGAAACCAAATCTTTAGCCATTACGATACTCACAGGAAGGAAAGTGTATTGATTAAAGGTTTTAATTTTTACATAAGTAATTTTTTCGCCAACAGCTAAAGCACAGTTTGATGGCAAAGTCCATGGAGTGGTGGTCCAAGCGATAATAGTAGTATCTTCTGCTGGTGTTTCAAACAAAATATTCATCAATGGATGAACTTGATCTGGCTTTAACCTAAATTCAGCTGTGATGGAAGTGTCTTTTAAATCACGATAAGTGCCTGGTTGGTTTAATTCATGAGAACTCAATCCTGTTCCAGCAGCTGGTGAATAAGGTTGTACCGTATATCCTTTATATAAAAATCCTTTTTGATGGAGCTGTTTCAAAATCCACCAAAGGGATTCGATATAATCGTTTTTGTAAGTGATGTATGGATCATCTAAATCGACCCAATAACCCATTTTCTCAGTCAGGTCATTCCATATATCGGTATATTTCATTACCTCTTTACGGCAAGCATTATTATATTCTTCAACAGAAATCTTCTTCCCAATATCTTCTTTGGTGATTCCTAGTGATTTTTCAACAGCTAATTCGATAGGTAAACCATGAGTGTCCCAGCCCCCTTTTCTTTTAACCTGGTAACCTTTTAGCGTTTTATACCTACAAAAAATATCTTTAATAGAGCGAGCCATTACATGGTGAATACCAGGCATTCCATTAGCAGAAGGCGGACCTTCATAAAATGTATATGGCTTGTTTTCAGGTCGGTTTTGAATGCTCTTCTCAAAAATCTTATCTGCTTTCCAGCCTTCTAAAACTTCTTTCCCTATTTGTGATAAATTTAATTGCTTATATTCTTTGTACATCTGGGCTATTTCTCGGAAAATTTAAGGTTGCAAATTTAAGGATTTGAGTTGGAAATTTTGATAAGATTACAGGTTTTTATGTCAATTTTTAATCATCATCTAATTGATATTGAATTAACTGGATTAATATTGTTAATTAGCTTAATTTTAATAATTAAACAATCAACTTAATTTATTTTTGGAAAGAAAATTGTTTTACATTTTATTCAAGGAGTTTTATGCTTAGAAAATCAATACCAACTTTTAGAATAGGAGTAATTATTACTTTGCTTGGCGGAGCCTTATATTTCTATAATGAAGATTATGGGAAGTATGTGATGGGCTCAGGATTGGTTTTAGTATCAATCGCGATGGTTTTGTACATATTTTTTATGTTTAGAAGGTATGGAGATCGAAAAAAAGTGAACTAAATAAAGTATACCAACAATCTGGTATTTTGCAAATAATTCTTGTCTCGATACAAGTTTATCATGATATTGATGAAAATCGTATCATGAAAGTACAATATTTTGCTAAATCGTTAATAGCATGCATCGCCAGTTTAGTGGTTTTTGCCGTTATTTTGGTGTTAACAAATCTTGATATTGAAAAATAT
This sequence comes from Pseudopedobacter sp., assembly GCA_014378105.1. Classification (GTDB taxonomy): domain Bacteria; phylum Bacteroidota; class Bacteroidia; order Sphingobacteriales; family Sphingobacteriaceae; genus Pseudopedobacter. The sequence continues at coordinate 7,876 of JACMOI010000013.1, read as the reverse complement.
TTCTGGATTTTAAGAATCGCAATTCCTATAGTGATGCTATGCCTTATCTGGTTAATGCGTAACATATTCTTTTGGATATATTTTGAATCAGGATTAAAACTAAAAGGTTTTAAATTCTCTTTCTGGACTTTTGCCATTGGACTAATGGTGTTGGTAAGTGGCTTAATTTTGCAAACATTTTATCCTGAAATCAGTAGCTCAATGGTTACCGCTGGTTTAGTTTTAACTACCATTACCTTTCTAATTTTTACAAGATACCTGATTAAGATTTTAGCTTAGATTTCGTTTCTGCCAGATCTATTAATAATGAAGGTAAGAAAGTGAGGTTAAACAACATTGCCAAAACCAAGGTAAACGCTAGTAAAGTTCCTAAAGCTATTGTACCACCAAATGAGGAAAATGCAAAAATACCGAAACCAAAAAACAGTATTGTAGCCGTATAAACCATACTCAAGCCTGTTTCTTTGATGGTTTCGGAAATTGTCGAGATTGGATTTTTTGGATTTTTAGCGAATTCTTGTCTATATCTGGTTAGAAAATAAATGGTTTGATCGGATGCAATTCCCAAAGCGATACTAAAAATCAAAATCGTAGAAGGTTTTAGTGGAATTCCTAATAAACCCATAACTCCTGCTGTAATCATCAAAGGGATTAAATTGGGTAGTAATGAAATGACAACCATTTTAAATCCTCTAAATAGAATCCACATAATCAATCCGATTAAGAAAATTGCCAATAGCAAACTATCTCTTAAATTTTTAACCAAATAATTTGTCCCTTTTACATATAGAATAACTGGACCTGTTAAAATAACTTGATATCTGTCAGGATTAAAAATTGAATCAATTCTTGGTTTGAGGACCTCTAAAAACTGGTTCATTTTCTCAGAGCCAATATCTTTCATTTGAAAAGTAATCCTACTCACTTGTTTATTTTGATCAATTAACCCTTTGGTAATGTTTTGATTTTTCCCTGCATTTGCTGCATATAGTAAAATAAAATTCTTCTCCATTTCATTGGGTATTCTATAAAACGAGGGTTGATTGTTATAGAAAACCTGGGAGGAATACTTTAAGGCATTAGTTAAAGAAATAGAATTTCCGACCTGAGGATAAGCATTAACCATTCGCTCGAGTTTATCCATTTTGTTAATATTTGTCAAACCCACAATACCATTTTTCTTTTTGGTATCAATACTTATTTCCAATGGGAGAACTCCACCAAAAGTGTTTTCGAAAAACCTTAAATCTTGATAAACTACATTGTCTTTAGGCAAATCATCTACTACAAAACCATTTACTTTAATCTGCGAGATTCCAGTAATTGCTAAAGTAAAAAGTACACTAACCGTATAATAAATATATTTTCTTTGATGAAGAACGTAATTATTAATTGCCAATAGAAATCGATCGAAAATTTTAATCTTTAAGTCGATGTTTTTTGGTGTTTTAAGGTAACTGCAGATTATTGGGAGTAGGCACAAGCAAATTAGCCAAGTGAACATGACGCCTATTGCCGCGGTAATTCCAAATTCTTTTAAAACATCGCTATTGGTAAAATATAAAACACCAAAACCTATGGCTGTAGTTAAATTGGCTATAAATGTAGTAAGTGCAATTTTTTCGATAGTGGTTTTTATGGCAATCGATTTTCTGACTGATTTATTTAACTCAGAATGATATTTATTTAAGATAAGAATACAATTTGGAATTCCGATAATAACCATTAACGGAGGGATTACGCCTGTTAATAACGTGATTTGATAGCCAAGTGTAGCCATGAGTCCTACACTCCAAACTACGCCACATATCACAAATAAAATTGGAAAAAAAATAGCACTCCATTTTCTGAAAAAGAAACTCAAAATCGATGCTGAAATTAAGATGGACAAACCTAGAAATAGCACAAACTCTTTGGCTACTAAAGTGCTTAAAACGGTTTTTATATAAGGTAAACCAGAAGCATGCACCGCTACTTTTTCTCTTTTTGCGAAATCTTGAGAAAGTTCATAAACTTTATTGATGACACTTATTTTCTCCTTAGTTTGAAGAATTCGCTCATTAAAAGTAATTGCAATAATGGTTGCATCTAAATCGGTATTAAATAAAATTCCTTGATAAAATGGAAGATTTTTGAGCTGCATTTTTAAACTATCCAGCTCAATTTGACTTTTAATTTGGCTTTTGAAAAAAGGAAAGTTTATAAACTTTTTGTGGATGGTATCTTTTCCAATAACTTTGAAATTACTAATAGAAAGTACTTTATTAACCCCTTTTATTTTCTCTAAATCGGCAGTGAACTTGCTCCAATCGTTAAAAAAATCTTTTTTAAACAGCTGTTTGGTTTTAATACCTAAAACCATTACAGTCCCGTCTTCGCCAAACTTCTGTTTAAATTTAATATAGTTGATGTAAGTTGAATCTGTAGTCGGAAGAATTTTGCCTGGATTAAAAGCTAATTTTACATGTGAAGCCTGTAAACCCCAAAAGAAAGTAATGGAAATAAATAAAAGAAGGATGAGTTTTTTATACCTAAGAACAAAATCTGAAAAACGAAACCACATAAATAAAATTCAATAACAAATATCGTAGATTAAATTCATTTCAACAGGATGACATGAATAAACCTTTTGGGAAAATACGTAATTTAGTAGCTTCAAGATGAAGAAAGTTTTCTTATTTTTTTTTGCTCTTCAAAGCGCTATTTATACTTTCGCACAACAGGTTCCGATAGGAGCTTGGCGAACGCACCTTCCTTATAATCAAGTAATGGCAGTTGATGCTAGTGCTAACGAAATTTATTGCGGCACAACAGGTGGAATTTTCACCATCAATCAATCAAGCGGAGAAATTTTTAAGCTATCAACTATTGATGGTTTGGCAGCGGTTAATATTTCAAAACTTGCTTATAATCAAATAACTAATCAGATTTTGATTGCTTATGCTAATTCTAATTTAGATTTGTTAAGTGAGAATAAAGTGTATCATTTACCCGAAATTTTCGATAAACAAGGATTAGGTAATAAAACCATCAACGCTATTACTTTCAACGGTTCGCTTGCTTATTTAAGCTGTGGGTTTGGGATTGTAGTTTACGATTTGGTAAAACGTGAAGTAAAAGACACTTATTATGTAGGTGCGGGCGGCTCTAATTTGGAGATCTATCAAATTGCGGTAACTGGCCAAAATATATATGCGGCTGCAGCCGACGGAGTTTATCAGGCAAATATTAATAATCCACTTTTGGCTGATTATCGCTCATGGATTAAGCATGCTGCTACACAAAATTATCCGGGAGGATTTACAAAATCGATCGTAAGTTTTAATAATTTGATTTATGGATTGTTTGGGCAAAGCATTTACAAGTTTAACGGAGATAGTTGGCAGCTCACACAGATTTTTGGTCCTGATGTAAAACGTTTAAAAGTAAGTAATAATAGCTTAGTTACCATTGCCGACTTTAGAATCATTAGCTATAATCAAAGCGAAAGTATGATCAAAAACATTCAAAATTTAAATGGATTTGCCAGTGCAAATGATGTATTAATTGCTAATCAAGATATTTTAATAGCCGATGGTTCCAAAGGTTTGGTTAAAACCATAGATGGTAATTCTTTTCAATATGTTCTTCCAAATGGGCCTAATACCACTGCTGTTCAAGAGTTAAGATATGTAGATGGAAAAATTTTAATGTCACCGGGTGCTATTACACCAATTTATTCACCAGCTTTTAATAACGATGGATTTTCTGTTTTTGATAAAGAAGAATGGACAAGTTTATCAAACATTAATAATACAGCTTTTCAGCCTGTAAGAGATATTGTTTCTTCAACTTTTGATGGAGCCTCAAAAACTAAATATTTAGCATCCTATTTTAATGGGGTTATTGAGGTCAATGAAAATGGCGCCGTAAAAATCGACAATCAAAATAATAGTAGTTTACAAACCACTATTGGCGATGCATCCAGCATCCGTGTAAATGGGATTATTTTAGACAAAGACAATAATTTATGGGTTTCTCAATATGGTGTAAATCGTCCATTATCGGTTAAAAAATCAGATGGCACTTGGACTTCCTATGCTTTTTCTTCAGTAATTCAAGATCCTGCAGTTCCAATAACAGGTTTAACTATAGATTTTAATAATCAAAAATGGTTAACTGTTAGAAACTTGGGAATCATAGTTTTTGATGGATCAAAAGCTAAAAAATTTGCTTTTTCAGCATCAGAAGGAGGTATTCCAGGCACAAATGTAAATTGTATGAGCGTAGATTTAGATGGAGCCTTATGGATGGGAACCAATCAGGGTATTTCGGTTTTCTATGATACGGCAAATATATTTTCAATAACTCAGGCAGAAATCCCTAACGTGATAGAAAATGGTTTTCTAAAACCTCTTTTAAGATCAGAGAATGTGAATTGTATTGCCACAGATGGCGCCAACAGAAAATGGATTGGAACAGATCATGGAGTGTGGCTCTTTTCTGCCGATGGCACCCAACAAATAAAATATTTTAATAAAAAAAATAGTCCTTTATTGGACGATAAAATAACATCAATAGTCGTTGAGCCAAATGGCGGAGAAGTTTTTATTGGCACAGCAGTTGGAATTATATCCTATCGCGGAAATGCTACTGAAACTGTTAAAAAGATGAATAAAATTACCGTTTATCCAAATCCAGTTAGACCAGGTTTTAATGGAACTATCGGAATAAAAGGTTTGAGTAAAAATTCGCGAGTAAAGATTGCCAATATCAATGGCGATTTAGTTTATCAAACCACAGCTAACGGAGGCGAGGCAATTTGGAATGGGAAGAATTTCAGTGGAGATTCCGTTTCTTCTGGAGTTTATTTAGTTTTAATTGTGAATGAAGATGGAAGTGATACAGCAGTCTCGAAAATTTTAATTGTTAGATAATGTTGCATAAAACCAAAGGGATAGTTTTAAAGATTACGGATTATGCTGAGAATAGTATAATTGCGAAAATCTTAACCCAAAAGTTTGGGATGCAAACTTACATGATTAATGGCGTGAAAAAGCCCAAAACAAAAATAAGGTTGAATATGTTGCAGCCACTTCATCTTTTAGATATGGTGGTATATCACAAACCTAATGGGAATATGCAAAGAATTTCTGATGCCCGAAGTGAGCCTATCTTGCAAACTATACCCTACGATATTTTAAAAAGTTCTTTAGTGATGTTCATCAATGAAATGATTTATAAATCGGTAAAAGAACAACACGAGGATGAAACGATGTTCGAATTTATCTTTAAAAGTATAGAATGGTTGGATGCCGCTGATGAAGGAATAACAAACTTTCATCTCATATTTTTGAGTAAGCTTACGCGATTTTTAGGTTTTTATCCTGATATGAGTACAATGGAAAAATCTTCATTTTTCGATTTAAAACATGGAGTCTTTACTCGTCAGCAGCCCTCACATATTTATTTGATAGAAGAACAATTTATAAAAAAATGGATTGATTTGTTTTCATGGCCGTTAGATAATTTCAGTCAGTTTAAACTGGATCAAAAAAGCAGGAAGTATTTTATCAAAAAACTAATTGACTATTATACTTTACAGATTGAGAATTTTGGAGAAGTAAAATCTCATTTAATATTAGAGGAAGTTTTAGAATAAAAAAGAAGAGCATCTATATTTAAGAGGCTCTTCTTTTTTGAAAGTAAAAACTGCTTTTCTAAAAATTATTGTTGTACTTAAAATTATAAGTAACTCCTACACTTGCATACCATGATTTACCAATATTTCTTCCATCAACGATAGCGCCACCGCCACCACTAATTCCAAAATTACCATCTAGAGGAGTATAAATACTTCCTCCAACTTTAGTATAATTCACCTTAGTTGCAGGGAAAGAACCATTAAATCCGTTTCTTAAAATATCTACTCCACCAGTTGAAGTTTGATTTCCAACATATCCATCAAAATATAGACGATTAAATGCAAATCCTAATTTTAGTTGACTTAATATGGCATCTGGTACATCGGTTGTTCTCAAACTGTATCCTACTTGTCCAGTGACGAAGAAAGGGCCATTAGCTTCTTTATAATGAGCTAATAAAATGCCATTAACAGTGGTAGCATGATTACCTATTGCAATAATTGATTGTAAACTTTCATCCACTTTGTAGTCGCTCAAAGGAGTAGTTATACCAAAAGATCCTTGAAGTGAAACATTTCCTTTCTTAGCAAATTCATATTTTAAGAAAGCAGATAAATCTTGAGCACCACTTCTTTGGTTAGAATAACCTAAACCTTTTAAAACATCTGCATTTGCTGATCCTGTTGATTGAACAAAAGGGATATTTACGATCAAATCTAATTTGTTAGAAAATCCATAAGTACCATAAACGTTGAAACTTGACGTTGAAACTGATTTGAAAATTGGTGTTTCGTAGATCTCATCTGGATAAAGGAAAACATGTTTGTAATTTTCAGTGGTTAGTGAAAAAGACACATTACCACCATTCTTTCCTTGCATAAATCCGCTTAAAGGAGTTTGAGCGAATGATATTGACGTTAATCCTATAATTAACCCTGAGCTTATCATTGCTGCTTTTGTAAATATTTTCATTTTTTAAATTTTTAACTGTTAATAATTATGTGTAGTGCTTATCGGATTTTTTTTATCAATTGATGTTTGTATTATTACATCTTTGAGGACATCTACGAAATAACATAAACTTTTGGATTTATGATTTTTATTTTTTTTAACATATTTAAAATCTAATAAAACTTTTTACTCGTAAATTGTCGCAAGAGTGATTGCTTATCGGAAATAATTCAATCATTATTAAACAATAAAAAAAAAGAAATGAAAAATATTAGACTATTTAGTTCATCAAAATTCATGATTGCAATGGCTGCTTTAGTAGTGGCATCTGCTTTCTCGAGTTGTAAAAAAGACAGCGGCGTTAATCCTACAATTGCACAAGTGGCAGTTGCCATGCCAGGGTTCAGTCAATTAGAAGCAGCAGCTATAAAAGGCGGTGTTGCAGTAGTATTATCCAATAAAAACCCCAACGATCCATCAGGTGCCTATACGGTATTTGCACCAACCAATGATGCATTTGCAAGACTGGGTTTGGTAAATCCACAAGATTTAAATGTTTTACAAACACCATTTTTAACAAATGTATTATTGTATCATGTAAGTAATGGAAACACTTTACAAACAGCATTAATCGGAGGAGCTTCAATTCCTAGTTTATTAGGTCCAACAAAAAGAATTATTAACAGAGGAGGTGATTTTTATGTTAATGGTTCTAAAATTCTAGCTACAAATGTTCAAGCAGATAATGGAACTGTTCACGTAATTGATAAAGTTTTATTAGCTTCTGGTGCCAATATTGCACAAACAGCAATTTTCTTTGCCCAAGCTAAAGGATTTATTAATCCAGAGCTTAGTTTTTTAGTCGAGGCAGTGGTTTATTGTGATTTGGTTGGCGCGTTATCTGATCCAAAAGCAAACTACACTGTTTTTGCACCTACTAATCAAGCATTTAAAGATTTGGGAGCCATTTTGGGTGTGCCTTTAAATCAACCATCTGATATTAGAAAGCTACCAAAGGATGTGGTTACTCAAGTATTATTATCTCATGTATTTAATTTAGCAGGTGGTGGTAAATTCACTTCTGAATTAAACGCAGGAACAATTACTGCATTAAATGGTAAATCTGTTAATTTAGGGGCATTTACCAATGGTACATTAACAGTTAAGGGTAGCGGAAACTCCGTACCTGCAAATATGGCAATACCTGATGTGCAAACTACAAATGGAGTTGTTCATGTAATTGACAGAGTTATTTTAAACTAACTCAATCAACAAATATTTAGAAAAGCTTAACCTTAATT
>JACMOI010000102.1 GCA_014378105.1 Pseudopedobacter sp. | reverse complement strand
CGGTAACAGCAAATTCAGATACCAAACCTTTTTTGCTCTTGCTTCAAAAGGGAATGACTGATATCAAAACGATTGTTGGAAAACAACCAAAAAGCGTGATTAAAAAATTCGAGTTGTTGCTTTTTCCAGAACAGGATGCAAAACTCTTCTACAAGATTGTTTTTGGCAGGTGGATTTTATGGTTGACGGCAATGCTAGCAATCAATAATATCTATAAATGGGGAGTAAATTATAGCGACAACCAAAAAGACATAGAAATACAACAGTTGGACAACGATAGGATAAAAAAATCGTGGCAGTATTTATATAAGAATAGCGGTAATAATATGAAAAAAGAGATGGAGAAAGCTTATGAGAATTCAGCTATTATCAACAAAAGATAGTTTGTTTTAATAGATAATCACATTCAAAGAAAACATTCTAATGATACCTGATCAATCCATCTTTATTTAATGAGTTAATTATCCAGCAAGTTTCGGCAAAAGGAAGAACCGTGGTCCGCTTCGCCAAGGTCGTATGAAAAAAATGGGTATCCCGACTCCATCGGGTCCCTCCGCATTTTTGTTCATCTCCACCTTGCCCCGGTTATTCCTTTCACCGACTGAGGGCACCATAATTAATTCAAAAAATAAAGATTATGGAAAATCAACATCAAATCAGTTTATTTCAGGTGGCAGAGATCAGTATATCCTACACCCCAAAATTTAAAGCTTCAGAAAGACCAAAAGTCACTTCATCACAAGACACTTACAACATCTTATCACAGAACTGGGACATCCGCAAAATTGATTTATTGGAACAGTTTAAAGTGATATTACTGAGCAGGGCAAACAAGGTACTGGGAATTGTTGACATTTCTACGGGAGGAATTGCGGGGTGCATTGCAGATCCGAAGATCATCTTTGGGACTGCTTTGAAGGCTTCTGCCTCAAGTTTAATTTTAACCCACAATCATCCGTCAGGAAATTTGAAACCTAGTCAGGCAGATATAAGCTTGACCAGAAAAGTGAAAGCTGGCGGAGAATTATTAGACATCGCAGTATTAGATCATATCATCATGACATCGGAAGGGTATTATTCTTTTGCAGATGAAGGACTAATGTAATTCTATTCTTGTGTAAAAAGAATAAATATCAGCTATCACTAACTATCCATCATAAACTATCCTTCCATTATTTTCTACCGCTATGGCTTGTTCTTTAGCTTTGGCTATTCCCTGCGACATCGCATATTCCACATTAGTACCTACTCTCACATAGCCAAACAATTTTGCCGTTTCACGTATCAAATCTGCTTTGCTTAAACTAATTTGATGGCTTAAAATTTCTTTAATGGCATTGGAAACTTCTTCAGATGGCAAGTCATCTGCATCCCGTTTCTCTAAATCATTTTTAGGGATACGGTAGAGCTTATAATTCATTAAATCATTATAAGCAGGCCAGAAGAATTCACGATCACCATCTGTAAAAGGCACTTGACCCATATCATCAAATAAAGTTTGGAAATGAGCATTAATCCTTATCCCCATCCTTGATATACCCCAAGCATTCAAGACCCTTTTACAAAGCAGGTTTTTACTGATTGGCCATTCTGTTTCTATAACTTCAGTTATTTGTTTCTTGATTTTTTCCCGGTTTTGAGGCCAAAGAAATTCTTCATTATTATAGGTAGTTACGTGGGCTAAGTTGCTTACCAGATAAAAATGAGTTTCATTTGAATCCGAAGAGCTTGCCTCGGTTACCATAGTTTCACTTTCATCTACAGTATCTTCCAAAGGGAATTGATTAATCGAATTTAGGATTGTCTCAACAGGTTTAAAAGTTTCCATTGGTAAAACTACAGCCCGCTGTTCATTATCTTCTGCCAACCGGATGGCATCTAAAATATCATTAACTATTTGGCTTGGCTTTTCCCACCATTCTACCGACCATACTTTATGAATGTTCCATCCTAATTGATACAGCACAGAAAGCTGAGTCATTTCCCTATCCTTTGAAGTAAGCGCCTGCTGATAGTTTTTTCCATCTGTTAAAATTCCAAGTATATAAGCAGAAGTATTCTTTTTATCTACAATCCCCAAGTCTATTTTATAATCGGAGCATCCAATCTGACTGTGCACTTCATAGCCATGATTTCTTAGCTCTTCAGCAATCACATGTTCAAATCCAATAGTTTCATGTTCCGCTGTTTTACTACGGAAAGGAAGCGCAATTTTACCCTTTTCTGCATAAGCTAAAAATGATTTAAGCCCCATCACTCCTTCTGATCTTGTCCGGTTAAGGTCAATCTGGTCTGACTTAAGCGTAGAAAATACAATCATTTCATACCTGGCTCTTGAAACAGCTACATTTAGCCTTCTCCATCCGCCTTCGCGATTAATAGGACCGAAATTATGGCTAAGATTCCCGTTTTCATCAGGGCCATATCCAATAGAAAACAGGATAATATCCCGCTCATCTCCCTGTACGTTCTCCAAATTTTTAATAAATATGGGCTCTGCCGATTCTAATGCAGTACGCTCTAAATCTGGACGCAAACTAAACACTTCGGTAAGCATATCCTCAATGAGGGTCTGTTGAACAGAACTGAAAGTCACTATACCAATACTTTTATTGGCAAGCATTACATCCGATAAACGGCGCACTACTTCATCAACAATAGCTTTAGCCTCAAACTTATTTTGCCGGGTCTTCCCTTTATCATAATACCCCTTTACAGCAATGTGCTTTACTTTGCTAATAATGTCATCCGGAGACGGAAATGTCAATAAGCGATTGTCATAATATTTTGCATTACTGAATGCAATCAAACTTTCATGCTTGCTTCTGTAGTGCCACAACAAATGTTGAGATGGCATAGATAGAGCCAGACAATCATCCAATATACTTTCCAGATCTTCCTTGTCCGCATTGTCTTCATCAAAATTATTGCTGCTAAAAAAACTGGTAGGTGGCATTTGTTTCGGGTCTCCTACTACAATCACACTGTTTGCCCGGGCAATGGCTCCCACTGCTTCACAAGTGGGCATTTGTGAGGCTTCATCAAAAATAACCAAATCAAATTTAGGATCCTCTGCATCAAAATATTGAGCCACGGAAATAGGACTCATCAGCATACAAGGAGTCAGCCTCGGCAATAAGTTTGGCACAGCATCAAAAAGCTTACGTATAGAAATCCCTCTTCCGTTATTTTTAATGGCTCTTTGTAACATGCCAATTTCTGAACTTTGGGCAGCCTCTTTAGTAAATGAAGGTATTTTTGCCGCATGACGGGCATAAAGCTCTGCTTTGGTCAGCGCCTCAAATTTACTACTGATCGTTCTAAATCTACTGATCTTATCTTCAAACAGCTGTGAATTAAAGGTGCTTAGTAAAGGATTAGTTTCAAAAATATGATCCGCAGCAGCCCTGTAAAATCCTTTATACGTTTGTGAGATGATTTCCCCTTGGTCTAGTTCTCCGCCTTCGAATGCAGAAGTTAGGTTACCCAAACCATTTTCAGTTGCTTTAGCCCTGATGACGGTCCAGTTGTACCAATCTTTCAGTTGGTCTGTATGATTTTGCCATTGCCTTATCTGAGTACTTATAAAGCCTAGCCAGTCGTTCTCACTGTGCAGGGTAGAAAAATCAATACCTAATAGTTGAGAAAGCTGGTTGACCAGCGCTGCCATTTGATCACCATTCAAGAGAAAAGATTTGAATGTTTTACCATGCTGGTTCATATAAGATGCACTACCCTCACTTAATTCCATTGCCAGCTTTCGACGTCAGACACCAGGTTTTTCATCCTTGTAAATGAGCGTCGCTGTTTTATTGAGTTGGATTAGACTCTCACTAAGCCTTGCAATCAAATTCCACTCGGGCTCTCCATTTTTCCATAGGAAGCCCAATATGGAGGGGGCAAATGTTGCTTTATCTATAAACTCTTGTTCTTGTTGGTGATTTATAACTTGTTGTAAAACCTGATTTACGCTGTTTTTATCCAGGCTACCACTGAGTGCTAATTTTTTTAAGGGTTTTAAAAGTGCGTTTTGTTTAAGCCATTTTGGTAAAAACCATTTGTCTGCGGCAATATTCCATTGTAATAATGTCTGATCTGCGGGAAATTTCAAGATTTCTTTCGAAAATTCTTTTAACAAATCATCTCTTAGCTGATCCCTTTTGAGTCCATGAGCAGTCAAACCAATCAATTGCGCATGGCTTTGGTCAAACGCATCTGTTTCCAGCATACTGACTGGAAAATCGGGCTGTTCCATCAGCAGTTGTGCTACCTGATGTAATGCATGATGCCTCTCTTGAGTATTTAACAGCGCCTCAACTTTCAGCAGCGCTTTTGCTTTATTTGTTAAGTCTACATGCGCTGTCAAGCATTTTGATAAATCATTTAACAAGGTGATAGCTTCTTGTTTGATGGATGGCGAATATTGTGGTGGTACCATCGCTGTTAAAGGATGTTGATGCGCTCGACCAATCATTTTCGATGATGCAGAAATATCGGCTACCAAATCCTTCCATCCCCGTAATTGCTCCCTGTCAAAATCAGCAAAGGAGCCAGTAGGAAAATAAACTTTATTGTCGGCAGATTTGATCTTGCTGAATTCTGTGAATAATTCGAATAAGGAATACCCTAAATTATTTTTTTGATGCAGTGCTGCCACGTAGCTGTTCAACTCATTCCGAAGCTCGTAAAGCCGTTCAGCCTCTATTCCAAATCAGGTGCTGCATTTCTAATCACTTCACTGGCAGCTTTAAAATGTTGTATGCATCACTAGAAGATTTAACGATAGGTCTTTCAGAGTTTTTGAATTTAGTATTGTAGCTAAGGTTAATTTCTGCTACTTGAAATAAGTTAATGGTTTGATTGAGCTTTTCCATAATGTTAATTTTTTAGTGAATTAATTATGGTGCTCACATCGGTGAAAGACAGCAAAAAGGGCAAAGTGGAGAGCTCAAAAATGTGGAGGCTCCCAATGAAATTGGGATACCCATTTTTTAGCTACTACTTTTGCGAAGCGAACCCGTTTGCAGTCGCCCACCGAACTTTGCTTAGAATTAATGAATAAAAATAGAGGGGTAATTTACCTCTACAATATCATAAAGGTTTAAATAGTAACATTAATAAAATGAACACCTAAACCCTTGTTTAAGACTTTATTGATACCGTATTTTAAATCTCAAAGATTTCGGTAATCTTACACGAGTCTTCAGATTTTTAATTTTGTTGAATTAATTCTAAAAAAATATTTCTTCTTGAATTTCTGTAAATTATCAATTCCTAATGATTTGTAACAAAATCTAGTAATTGTTCGTAATATTATAATATTATACTTATTCGGAAAATTAGTTTCAAATCATCTTATCTAATAATAAATTATCCTCAAAAAATTTCAATTATGAAAAACTGCTTGAAAAACTTATTCTTTATCTCTTTAATTATGATTCTAACTTCTGCTTCCTGCAAAAAAGATGAAATAGATACGGGCTTTACTTGTAAAGTAAACGATAATAGGTGGCTCCCATTCGCCAATGATTTCAAACTTCAGGAAACTGAATGTCATTTTACGAATAATAATGAAGAATTATTTGTTTTTGCCCGTAATACCAATAGGAATGAGGCGATTGGTTTTGGTATCTATACTCAAGGTATTAAAATACAAACAGGGAAATACAATTTAGATCAAAAGCAAATTATGAGAGGTTTTTTTGATGAAAGAATCCCTGGCCAAGAATTTAGAACTGGAAATGGTTATTCTGGTATTTTAGAAATTAAATCTATAGATGAAACAAATAAAAGAATGACGGGCACTTTCTATTTTGATGCTTACAATGAAACCACCAAGCAAACAGTAAAAATTACATCAGGGACTTACAATCTTAAATACGTAAACTATTAACATAAAACTTTTGAAAAAAAACTACATCAAGAAATCAATTTTACTCATTTTAACCTTTTGTTTCACAACATTTGGAGCAATGTCACAGACCTATCAGCAAGAAGCAGATCAGGTTCTTCTTAATTTAAATAAAGCCAACGTAACAACTGGAATTTTATATGATAGAGTTTTTCCTTTAGCAAATTTGCATAAATTTCAAGGCTTATCAACAGATGACACAACAAATACTGAACATTTTCATCAAGCCTATTATGAGTTATATAACGCTATGATCAATAATGGGAGTTATCAAACTCCAGAAGCTTTAAATAATTATCTTAAAACAAATTATTTGGGTAATGAACACACTATTGGACTAATGTTATTTAACTATAATTATCTAGACACAAATGCTATAAAAAACAATCAGCTCTATTCTATCAATAGTCAATTATATGATGACCCAAATAGAACGACTTCCCCTTGGTTACAAAACACATTTTTTGTTGCATCGCCTCTTTTGCCCGCAGAAAGTATATTAAAACAAGGGGAACATACTTTTACAATTGATCCTAATTTAATATTAAGTAATACTGCTTTTAATATTTCAACCATAACAGTAAATTTTGATGATGGCTTTGGTGATCAACAACTTTATAATAATAATGGCGCTTCAGGCGGAATGCAAACTAATAGCATATTTAGTAAAGTTGCCCGTTTTTTAGCTAGTAAAATTTATTTAGTAAGGTTAACTGTAGTACTAACCAACGGGCAAACTTATAGATCACTAAGTAAAGTAATTTCAAAGAAAGATAATCCTATAAAGACGATTATTGATGGATGTAATGGTGGTGATGTAATAAATATTACTGGTAATCCAATTAATGCAAGTCAGTATGGTGGCGGATTAGAACATGCTGAAGGCAAAGCTTATATATTTTATTCTAATGCTAATTGTGGCACAGGTAAAATTAGTAAACCGATAATTTTTCTTGATGGATTTGATCCAGCAAATGATAGAGATGTACAGAAGATCTATGATGAATTTGTGAATAAAAATATTACGTTTAAAGGCGTTGATGTCAAATTAGGCGATAAATTAAGAGCTGATGGTTATGATATAATTGTCTATGATTATAAAGACGGAGGAGATTTAATTGAAAAGAATGCTTTAGCTGTTGTTAGCCTTTTGCAACAACTACAATATAATTTTGGTACAAATATAAAAAATGATTATGTGCTTATCGGTCCAAGTATGGGTGCATTAGTAGGTCAATACGCATTAGCTTATGCGGAAGCTAATCAAATTCCTACTCATACACGGCTTTTCATATCATTTGATGGTCCTCATCAAGGGGCTAATGCACCGATTGGTATACAAAATTTAACAGACTATTTATTTCAAAAAGGGATTACCAGTTTAGTATTCAAAAAATTAAAAGACGGAATACACAGGGTACCTTCAGCAAAGCAAATGCTTGTACATCATTCTACTGTTAATAGTGAAATTCCAGCAGCGAATAATTTTAGAACAATATTTTTAAATAATTTACAAGCAGTTAATAATTATCCAACCCAATTAAGAAAAGTTGCAATAATAAACGGTAGTAATAATTTAAGTCCAAACGAATACTTACAAACCTCAAATGAGATTTTAAATATTAGAGTAAAAAGAGCTGGATTATTAGGATTAGCAAATGGAAAATTAGGGGATAGATTAAATATAAACATTCAAGCATCTCCATCGTCTGGTACAATCGCAACTTCTGATGTTTGGTTGTTTTCTCCCTTATTAAATTTATTTTTATGGAGAAGCCCCTCATTTATAAAAAATACAGCCCCAACTATAAATAACTTTAGTTATGATAAAGCTATAGGTAGCAATTTTACAGATCCTGTTGATGAGAGAACAGATGCTTGGATAAATGTTGGACAAACCTTACTTTATTTGTTTGCAGGCAATGAATCAACTTTTAGACATAATATTAACCCAACTTTTATACCTACTACAAGCGCTATAGATTTACAAACGTCTACATTTTCTTTAGCATATGATTTTAGCAATGAGAACATTGTTTGTTCGGGCAGGACTCCATTTGATAGAGTATATGCGCCTACTTCAAATCAACCTCACGTACAAATTACTTCAGAAAATGCAGAGTGGTTTGATAATGAAATAAAGCAGCAAAATATTACACCTCAACCAGGTTTAATAGTGAATTCCAATTCTCAAATTTCTGGTCCAGTCCAATTTTGCACCTCAGAAAGTTATTCCATTTCCAATAAACCCGCAGGATCAAGTGTAAGTTGGAGTATTTTGCCTACTACAGGTATAGCTAATTTAACTACATCTGGTAATATTGCAACTTTAACTAAAACGGGCGATGGTAATGTTCAATTAATTGCAACAATTAGTGGTTTTTGTGGAAATTTTACTTTAGTTAAAAATATTCATACTACGCCAATAATTACCAATTTTAGATACACTGGATCTAATCCAGGAAACCCTATAACTGGCGAATCTTTGAGCTTTGAAGTTGATCCAGTACCCGAGGCAGTTTCATACACTTGGTATAATAATAATGAATTTTTAGCAACAACAACCGAACCTTATTATTCTACATTTAATTGGTCTTGTGGTGATCATCGAATTTATGTGCAGGCATCAACATCATCTTGTGGCTCTAGTGATTTAGGAGGAGGTGAATATTATTGGGGGTCATGTACAAATTCTTATAGCTACGCTATTTATCCCAATCCAGCAGACGATATGTTAACAATAAAACCTAAGCCTATCAAAGAAGATAAAATTAAAGTACGTAAAGAAATAACTGCTAATTTGTATAATGAAAAAGGTGAAAAATTAAAGACTGGTGAAAGTATAAATTCTGGTGAAACAATAACTTTTGACACTCGAAATATTCCAAATGGCACATACTACCTACACATAATTGAAGGCAAAGAAACCATTAAAAAGCAAGTCATAATCAAACACTAAATAACTTATCCATTCAACCAAAGAAGCTTAATTGCTTCTTTGGTTTTTTAATTTTATCGTTATTATTTTCAATCAAAATAATTAAGTTTTTTATTCAATTATTGCAGTGATTTCTTGAGATTCATAAAAATTAATTATACTCTTAAATGCCTTCACTAAGTGCATGTTTTTCATAGGTAGATATAGAGTCGAATATTTGTATTAGGCCTTTTTTGTCACTAAGATTTATACTCAATGACAAATCCTATTTGAATCCACTACTCTTCCCCTTCGCTGGTGCGAGCTTGTAGCTCGTACCATTTACTATTTTTCTTTCAAACAAAATCAATCTCTAGCACACCTTTACCACCGCTGTAATCTATTGCACTACTATATTTCCAATAATGTGCCTCAGTTACAAAGCCAGATACTACTGGGTTGTTATGAATATATTCTACTTTTTGGTCTATAACTTCGGCACTCCATAATTCTATTGGTTTATTATTTTGTTGCCAAAATTGACGTTTTTTAACATTGCTGTTTTTCAACCCTGCCCTTTCCATCATCCATAAGAGCCATTCCTTTCTACTTTCTTGCAAATTATTTTCTATTTCTTGCTGTAAAGCTTTTGATGTAAATGTTTTAAAACTCTTTAATAATTCGCCCGGGTTATTATCTTTTGCCTTAAATATTAAATGGACATGGCTTGGCATGATACACCAACAATACAATTCCATCCCCTTTTCTTTTCTACAATAGGCCAAGCTTTCAACCAACTTATTGAAATATAAATCTCGTACAAAAATATCTATCCAATATACTGTTGCAAAACTCACAAAGTAAAAACCTTCTTTATTATAAAATTTGTACTTCCTACTCATTTGGCTTTTACTTAATATTATTGGTACGAGCTACAAGCTCGCACCAGCTTAAGGGGCTACAAGCTCGCACCAGCTTAAGGGGTAAAAATTTAAGTTTAAAGATAATAATACTTACTTGTTTTTGGTGGGTCAGAAATAAAAAGTCATTTCCAAACCTTTGTGAGTTAGGCTTAAGGTTTGTTCATTATAGAGTGCATTAGTTGCCAAGCCTCTGGATTTATCTGATAATCTTTTGAAAAGAGGTTTAAATCTACTGTTTGTTAGGTATATAAGTATACTTTCTAATTCAGTTTGATTAATAGAGGCTGTGTTGCCAATCGAAATATGAAAAACATTTTCATACCACTTTTCCTTACCATAAGTATAAATTACCTCATAATAACCCAACGATGTTTTAGATATGGAAATGATTTTGACATCCATTGGAAAAAGTAAGAAGAAAACAATTTTGTCAATCAATGCCCATGCTAAGACAATTAAAAAAATTAAAAATACGTAAAATCCAAAATTTCTTCCAAAATGGCTACTATAGAAATTTAAGCAAATACCCACAATAATGGCTGTTATAACATAGCTTATAATTGTTCTAGCTAAAGGTTTCATATATTTAAATTAAGTTTTTAAGTTCAACTAACCCCCAATAAAATACATCAAGTTCAGTATGTACTTTTGTATCATGTTTAGTAGAATATATGAGTTGTTAATGCAACTAGGGTCAAAGCTACCCGAAGATTACGTATGGTCAAATGAATTAAGAAAAGAGTTTGAAAAAGTTATTTCTTACCTTTCTTCGCATCAGAAACCTTAGTATCATACGGTGATTTATTAGTAGGTTGTAAGCTAACCTTTTCTTGTCTTGCTTTAGCCCTAATAGAACTTTCGGTACGCTTTAATTCGTAAGCCATTAAAGGTGTCGGCTTATTTCCGTTTGCTAACTTTTTAAGTTTTTCAACTTCTTCATTTGTCCACTTCTTTCCGTTATTTTCAAGATTTTTCTTACTCATAGTTCGGTTTAGTATTGGTGGTAACGATTGGCGGGTTTAAGAAGTTGCGGAATTACTTGCAGAACCTCCGTCAACTCGCACCAATTTAATACAATAAAGTGCAGGAAGTAAGAGCACTTCCCCGCAATTTATTAAACCTGTGGTTATGCACTGGCTTTTTTTATTTTTCTGAATTATTTCCTTCTTCCCATTGCTTTTTCTTCTGCTCTTCTTCTTTCTTTTTATTACCACGACTTATTAAAAAAGCCCCTAAGACTATAAAAGTCACACCTGCAAAATTTGGTTCACGACCACCTATTGTGCCTATAATTCCGCCAAGTGTTGAGAGGCAACCAAGTACAAGTATTACAATTCCTGTTGTCTTCATAGTTCTTTAGTTGTTTCATTTTCATTTTTAACCTCTACAAAGTCGACTGAGTCGGTTTTCTTTGAGAACAGGATTATTATGACACCGATAATTGGTGAAAGAAAAATACAGAGTACAAGGCTCCATCCATACCCAATTTTACGGTCTTTTCCAATTAATGCAACAAGTGCAGAAATGATTACAAGTAGTACAATTTTTTCCATTTTGTTTTTTTAAAAGTTGATATTTAATTTTTGAATTGCTTCTTCCTTTAGTTCCAGCAAACGCTTTACATTGTTTTTATTTCTGCTAATCTCTTGAAATATAGTTTCTGCGATGGAATTTTTTTCTACATCGGTCGGAAAACGGTCTGGATGACATTTGACTTTCAATTCATCATAAAGTTGAAGCGAATTAAATGAACTGTTAATTATGTTGTTAAAGTCAATTTCTTCCTTTAACGATTCGTTTTTAAATCGTTGTCTAGCGTTGTCTTTAGGTTTGAGTTTTTTCTTTAAAATTAAGAATACAATTACGCCAAGTTCTGCAACCGCAAGCCACATCCACCAATTTATTTGTGTTCCAGTATCCGTTGTTTTTTTAATAACCTGCCCAGCTACTTTAATGCTGTCTTGTAATAAACTATTGTTCATTTTCATTGAATTTAGGAAGTGGTATATAATCTTTTAATTGCCATTTACATCCGTAAGTTCCAGCATCTCCGTGTATTTCCAAAGTGTCCCAGCCAAGAACAATTAGTCTACGGACTAAAACCTTATCGTCAAGAATAACTTTTCCAATATGAATTAACTCGTCTTTTGTTAGAACTCTGCCTGTAAATGCTTGAATTCTAGAACCAGTATTTAACCAGTTTGAAAATTGATGTTTATATGAACTTTCCCCTTTTGAAATACTCGCTTTTAATAATGTCGGAGCAATTCCAGCAACAAAAGCAGACCTTGCGGATTCATTGAAACTGCGGATTAGTTTAGCTCTTTCGCTTCTGTCTCGAAACCAGTCGAGTATGTTATTCCATGTGTTATCTAACATATTTCAATTTTTAAATTCCTTAAGTGAGTATATTATTTGCTTCATTTTGTCCTTATATTCAAATTCTTTACTTGATGCAGTCCAAGCCATAATTTGATAATACCTTTCTTTTCCTTGTATGAAACCCAACGAGTAAAAAGCATCAATTCCACTAACCTGCCCCGAAATTGTTAAAAGTCTTGCAGGCATATTGTTAACTAACGTATCAGTGATTGTGGATTTGTGAGCATTAGACATTTTTTGTTCAAAGTTTTTCAAAACCAATTCTGAATAACCTTTAATATCGTTCGAGTAAGATTCATTAAAATTATTGTCGTCCAAAGCTTTCTGCATTTCCAATTTTGATTCGTCAATAACAATAATATAAAATTCTTTCCAAGCATGTTGATATTGCAAAGAAGCGTCTTCGTTTAGACTACTTACCTTAGTCAAAAAAGATGGTATAGTAATGGTGTATTTTCTGTCAACTTTAACAGTTTTTTGTTCGTCATTTGGCTTACAAGAGTTTAAAGCAAAGATTGTCAAAAGAAAGATTGTCGTTTTCTTCATGGTCGGGTTTTTAAGCTTGTGCATAACTTATATATATGTTCAACTACTAACCGTTTACAACCGCTTATAACCGTTTAATAGCACCTATTATAAACTTAAATTTACCTAAACCTTTTCATAAAAATCCCCTTGCCATCAAAATGAATGAAAAATACCATATTGTTGGTATTGCTTTTTAGGCCAAAAGCTGAAGGCTCAATGCTGATAACTCAAAGTTTTTATCCCAAGTAATTCCCCACAGCCTTTTCCAGTTCCTGACTATATTGATAAATATCATCCAGACTTTCCAAATCATAGTTGGTCTCTACCTTCCTTTCTCCAAATATTCCAATGCTCTTTCTGCTGATGG
>JACMOI010000101.1 GCA_014378105.1 Pseudopedobacter sp. | reverse complement strand
TTTACAAAGCAATTTAAATGTTGATTTAAGTGTGAAAGCCAGTTTAGGTTTTAATACCAGCCCTGCAACTACCAAATAGAAAAATCTTCTATATTTTGATTAATTCTTAAGCCAGTTAGAAATTTCTAACTGGCTTTTTCATTTGATAACAAATGCTTTACAACTGCTTTAATTTAATACAAAAAAGTAAATTTGATTTCAACCAAAATAAAACAGAATGAATAAGATGATTTATAACTCCATAAAAAGCACTTTTCTTTTAGGTGTTTTAGCGCTTGCAGCTTGCTCCAGTTCGCAAAAAGATTATAGTAAAAACGACATTGTTATCAGAGATGTGGATACTACTGCTAATCCTGGAGATGATTTCTTTAAGTATGCAAACGGCGGTTGGATTAAAAATAACCCAATACCTGCAGCTTATTCTTCTTGGGGAATAGGAAATTTAGTAGTTGAAGAAATCAGAGATAAATTAAAAACCATCAACGAAGATGCTAAAAAAGCGAATGCTAAAAAAGGTAGCAATATGCAAAAGATAGGTGATTTCTACGCAAGCGGAATGGATTCTGTTGCTATTGAAAAATTAGGATTATCAGCTTTGCAACCTCAGCTAGATAGCATCAATAAGATCAAAAATATCGAAGACATATTAAAAGTATCAGCTTATTTAACTGATGCTGGAGCAGATAATGTTTTGGGAACTTACGTAGCTCAGGATGATAAGAACAGTTCTAAAATGATGTTGCAGCTTTCACAAACTGGTTTAGGCTTGCCAAACAGAGATTATTATTTTAATGCAGATAGTCGTACGGTAGGTATTAGAAATGATTATAAAAGCAAACACCTTCCAACCTTATTCAAATTGGCTGGTGCAGCAGAAACCGAAGCTAATCAACAAGCTACAGATGTTTATCAATTAGAGGAGTTTCTAGCCAAAAACTCTAGAAAGCTAGAGGACTTGAGAGACCCTTATGCGAACTATCATAAAATGAGCTTGGCTGCCTTAGATCAATTAACGCCTTTTATTAAATGGCAGCCTTTATTCAAAATTATGCATTTTGAAAAAGTAGATAGTGTGATTGTTGGTCAACCAGAGTTTTATCAAGCAGTCAATACCGCTTTGAAGAAATTCGCCATCAACACTTGGAAAGATTATCTAAAAGCCCATTTGATTACTTCTTATGCATCTTACCTTAATCATGATATTGACAATGAAAACTTTCGTTTTTATGGAACTGTGATTTCTGGTAGAACAGCTCAACTTCCTCGTTGGAAAAGAATCATCGATACAGAAAACATGGTGATGGGAGAGATTTTAGGTCAACTATTTGTGAAAGAATACTTCCCTGAAAAAACCAAGCAACGTTACGCAAATTTGGTTACTGCTATTAAAACATCTTTAAAAAAACACATCACCAATTTAGATTGGATGAGCGAGCCAACTAAGCAAAAAGCTTTTGAAAAGTTAGCCGCTATAAATTCGAAAGTGGGTTATCCTGATCATTGGAAAGATTATTCTGATTTAGAAATCACAAAAGATAATTATGCAGCTAATGTAATGAGGGCTAGAATTTGGGCTGCTAAAAAGCAAGCCGACAAATTAGGGAAACCGGTTGACCGTACCGAATGGAGCATGAATCCTCAAACCTATAATGCTTACTACAATCCATCCAATAACGAGATTGTGTTACCAGCGGCAATATTTAGCATCCCAGGTGTAAAAGATGATGAAGCTGATGATGCCATCGTTTATGGCTATGCTGCAGCTTCAACTATCGGGCATGAAATTACACATGGTTTTGATGATCAAGGAAGACAATATGATGCAAAAGGAAACTTAAAAGGTTGGTGGCAAGCACAAGATTCTGTTGCTTTTTCAAAAAGAGCGCAGAAATTAATTGACCAGTTTAACGGATATGTAGTGTTGGACAGTTTGCATGTAAACGGTAAGGCAACTCAAGGTGAAAACGTCGCCGATTTAGGTGGAATTGTAGTGGGATTAGATGCTTTCAAAAAAACAGATCAATATAAAGACGGTAAAAAAATCAATGGCTTTACTCCGCTACAACGCTATTTTATGGGTTACGCGATGGGCTGGTTGGGTCATGAAAGAGATCAAGCTTTAGCGAATCAAATTTTAACAGATGTTCATGCTCCTGCTTTTTTAAGAGTCAACGGACCATTCTCTGATGTAGATGATTTTTATGAAGCATTTAATATTAAGCCAGGAGATAAAAT
Organism: Pseudopedobacter sp.; assembly: GCA_014378105.1. Taxonomy (GTDB): domain Bacteria; phylum Bacteroidota; class Bacteroidia; order Sphingobacteriales; family Sphingobacteriaceae; genus Pseudopedobacter. Next base: position 7,654 of record JACMOI010000101.1, on the reverse strand, counting down.
GTATTTGGCTCCGGAAAAAAGAGTGAAAATTTGGTAATCTTAAAAAGAGAATAAAATTGAAAAGGTCGGGGATAGTAGCCTTCGACCTTTTGTTATATTTGGTCAATTTAATTTTAGTACTTGAGAGAATTAACACAGCACATCATCGAACAATTTCTAGCCATTACCTGGATAGAATGGTTTGGTACCATTACCGGAGCACTTTGTGTTTACTTGGCGGCTAAAGAAAATATCCTCAACTGGCCCATTGCCATTTTAAGTGTAATTACTTACATCTATATTTTTTACAATGCTAAATTGTATGGGGATACCATTTTACAATTCTACTTTTTAGGAACATCAGTTTATGGTTGGTACTACTGGAGTTATGGGAAATCCGATAGCTTAAAATCCGAAAGGCCTGTAGGTTCATTGGTGAAAAAAGACTGGCTCATCATCATTGCTATACAAATTATCTTTAGTATAATTATTGGTGTTTTGTTAGATATATACACGGATACGGATGTTCCTTTTGTGGATGGTTTTTGTACGGTGATGAGCTTTATTGCCCAATATTTAATGACTAGAAAGAAACTTGAAAATTGGCTACTTTGGATTTTTGTAGACATCATCTACATCCCTTTATACATTCATAAAAACCTTTTGGCAACTTCTGTTTTATACTTTGTATTCCTATTTATTGCGTTGCAAGGTTATTTAGATTGGAAAAAGACTTTAAAAAAGCAGCTCATCAATGGATAAAAAGCTCATAAAAATTGCCATCGTTGGACCAGAATCTACTGGGAAATCTACCATATCATCAGCTTTAGCTAAACATTATAAAACCGTTTGGGTACCAGAATATGCCCGTTATTATTGTGAAGGTTTAACAGGTGATTGTACCATGCAAGATGAGTTGAACATGTTTTACGGACAGCTGGCGTTAGAAAAATCTATGGAAACGGTAGCTCAAAATAATTTATTGTTTTGTGACACTACTTTCCTAACGGTAAAAATTTGGAGCGATTACCAACTGGGTGAAACACCAAAACCAGTTTTGGATGCTTTAAAAGTTTACACCTATGATTTTTATATCCTCTTAAAAAACGACATCCCTTGGGAAGAAGATCCATTAAGAGATTTTAAAGATATGGGGGATTATTTTATGAACGTTTGGCGTAAAGAATTAACGGCATTAAACGCTCATTATGTGGAGGTCGGTGGGGCTAAAGACAGATTAGAGAATGTCATTTCTTTTGTTGATAATTTTTTATCTTCAAAAAAAATTTAATAATTTGCCTAAAGTATGAACTAACACTAAATTTATATTAAGAATTTATCTTTAAACATTTTATTTACCATCTATCATCACTAATATCAAAACTATGAAATTAAATTACCTATCATCCTTAATGGCTATAGCAATGCTGATTGCAGCATGCAGCCCAAAAACAACAGTTAACCAGCCTAAAATGGCAAGTAAACCAACGGTTAAAACACTTCCTACAGACAGTAGTGTAGTGATTGGAACGCTTCCTAACGGATTAACTTATTACATCCGAAAGAATGTTGAACCAAAGAATAGGGCAGAGCTTTATTTGGTAAACAAGGTAGGCTCCATTGTAGAAACGGATGCGCAACAAGGTTTGGCTCACTTTACCGAGCACATGGCTTTTAACGGAACTCGTGATTTCCCTAAAAACGAATTGGTAAGTTATTTGCAAAAAGCAGGTGTACGATTTGGTGCTGATTTAAATGCTTACACAGGATTCAACCAAACTGTTTATCAATTGCCTTTACCAACCGACAGCACTGCTGTTTTCGAGAAAGGTTTTGACATTTTATCAAACTGGGCTGGTTATGTGACTTTTGATAACAATGAGATTGACCAAGAGCGTGGTGTGATCATAGAGGAAGATCGTCAACGTGGTAAAAATGCTCAAGAAAGAATGAGCAAGCAGTTGCTTCCAGTTCTGTTGGCAAATTCTAAATATGCTAAAAGATTACCTATTGGGATTATTGACACGCTTAAGAGTTTCAAATACGAAACCTTAAAACAATACTACAAAGACTGGTACCGCCCAGATTTACAAGCAGTAATTGCTGTTGGAGATTTTGATATTGCTAAAGTAGAACAATTGATTAAAGACAATTTCTCTGAATTAAAAAATCCAACTAATGAGAAGAAAAGAGAACAATTTTCTATTCCGACTAACGAGCAACCTTTAGTTAAAATCGTAACTGACCCTGAGTTTCCGTATAATATTGCTTCCCTTACTTACAAACATGCAGAAGAAGCTCAGCAAACAGAATCTAGTTTAAAAACAAAGATGATGACCAGCTTAATCAATAGTATGTTAGGTGCTCGTTTAACTGAAATTGTACAAAAAGGAAACGCGCCTTTTATATTTGCTCAAAGTACTTATGGACCATTTCAAGGTGGACTGGTAGATATAGATGCTTTCAGTAGCATTGCTGTTTCTAAAGATGCTGCCGGATTAGAAGCTGCGGTAAAAGCGGTAGTTGCAGAAGATGTGAGGATGAAGAAATTTGGTTTTACACCATCTGAATTAGAAAGAGCTAAAACCAATTTGCAAACTGGAATTGACAAGCAATATAAAGAGAAAGATAAGACAAAATCAGCTGTTTTTGTTCAAAAATATGTGGCTAACTTTTTAAAAGGAGATGCTATTCCAAGTATCGAATTTATTCATGATTTTTATACTCAAAACTTAAATAGCTTATCGCTGGATGACATCAATAAATTAGCTTCTTCTTTTGTTACTGACAACAATCTGATTGCTACGGTTCAGGCTCCTGAAAAAGAAAAAGCAAATTTACCATCAGAAGAAACTTATTTGTTATGGATTAAATCAGCGGGTGCCGATGTTACTCCATACGTAGATAATGCAGTAACAGAACCTTTAATGGCAACAAAGCCAAAAGCAGGAACCATTACTTCTGAAAAGAAAATGGAGGCAATTGGTGTTACTGAATTGACCTTATCAAACGGTGTAAAAGTAATTCTAAAACCAACCGACTTTAAAAACGATCAAATCTTATTCTCTGCAACAAGCAAAGGTGGAACTTCTTTAGCATCAGATGCAGATTTCCGTTCAGCAGATATGGCTGACCAATTAGTAGGGTCATCTGGTATTGCTAAATTTGACGAAACTCAATTAGGAAAATTACTTACTGGTAAAGCTGTTTCTGTAAATCCTTACATCAGCACTTACCGCGAAGGAATGGGTGGTTCATCATCTCCAAAAGATTTAGAAACTGCTTTACAATTAGTAAATCTATATTTTACTGCTCCACGTAAAGACGAAAAAGTTTTAAAAACATCTTTAGAAGAAATGACTACGGTATTAAAAAACCGTTCTGATCAACCAACTGCGGTTTATCAAGATACTGCATCTGCAGTTTTAAACAGCTACAAAGCAAGGGCCCAATCTATCAAACTAGAAGATTTAGGTCAAATCAATTTAGATAAGGCCATCAATTTCTACAAGCAACGTTTTGCCAACGCTGGTGATTTCACTTTCACCTTTGTAGGAAACTTTAAGGTTGATGAAATTAAACCCCTTTTAGCGACTTATTTGGGAAGTTTGCCATCAACAGGTGCAACAGAAAATTTTAAGGATTTAGGTTTAGAACCTGTATCAGGAAACATCACCAAAAAGGTGTATAAAGGTTTAGAAGACAAAGTAACCGTGTCTTTATTATACCACGGAAATTACAATTATTCTCCAGCTAATAATTTACAGTTAGATGCTCTAAAGGCGATTTTAGACATAAAAATTACTGAGCGTTTAAGAGAGAAAGAAAGCGGTGTTTATAGCCCTGGGGTGAATGTAAGCTATAACGATGAACCAAAACCGCATTACCAAATGGGTATTTACTTTAGTTGTGCAACCGCCAACTTGGACAAGTTAATTGCTGCCGCAGAAGATGAGGTAAGTAAATTAAAAACAAATGGCGCAACCGCTGAAGACATCCAAAAATTCAACGCTGAAGAGAAAAGACAATTAGAAGTTCAGCTTAGAGATAACGGTTTTTGGTTAGGTTATTTACAAGATGCTGCCACCAGCAACACCAATCCAACAGATATTTTGACCTATGAAAAAACCTTAGATCAGGTAACTGTAGCTAGTACAAAAGCTGCAGCAAATCAGTACTTAAATTCTTCTAATTTTATCAAGTTAATTTTATTACCTGAGAAACGGTAAATAACCCCCTCTGTTCTCTGTAACAAAAAAGCCGGCTTTAAAAGCCGGCTTTTTTGTTACTTTCATCTGTTTAAATACTTATAATTTAGGAATTGTACTTTTAATCTATTTTATCCTAGAGCTATCCCTACCTTATCCTAAACCTATCCTATACCTATCCTAACTTCATCCTACGTTCATCTAGCCTTCATCTTACGTTTGAAGCAGCTTTAGATTAGAAACTTTAGTGATCAAAATAGAGGGAGTCTCAGAATGAATATGGTTAAATTTAAGTTTTTTTAGAATTAAATGCAAGTGGAGAAATTCCACTGTTCAAGATGTTAGCTTGCGCATCTCGAACGTATAAATAAAAGGATGTGTAATCCGCAATAACTTGATTACACATCCACCAGAAAAATTCAATATTTATGAATGGCATTTACTTATCCCTCGTTTGGCGCAAGAATGAAGGGAAAGGAAAGCGGGCAATTGCTACTTGTACCTTTATATTTGTTGTTATGAAAGAGAAGATAAAGGCATAAGTGGACAGAACACAAGATAAAGCTGCATACTTGCGCCAAATGGGGGCAAAAAAGAGCTTCGAAATTAATCGAGGCTCTTTTTATTTTTTGATTTCTGCTTAAACTACTTTTCCAAAATAGAAAGCTGAGTTAAAATATCGTTCTGCTTCACAAAGTATTCTTTATCATTTACAATCGCGTCGTAAACCGCATCAAAAAGCAACATATAATTTCCCTTTTCTAAAGGAATCTGCTCTTCAATTACTTCTCCATTAGTATTCAAAGTAAATAAATTCCCTTCATTTCCTTTTTCCTCCTCTCCATAACCTTTATCTAACGGCTTCATACCTGCTAAAAGTTGGGTTTCCTGTATATCTGTTCTGTTTTTGGTTAGAGTTCCTTTTATGCCGTAAAAAGTATATGCTGGTTGTGGTTTTACCACCAACATATTGGTGGTGACATAAACATTTAAGCCATTATCGTATTTTAAATGTGCTTGCGCATAATCGTCGACCTCCGTATTTTCACGAAACTTCCCGTAGGTTTTGGAAAACTCTGACGGAATACCGAAAAGCGCAATCGCTTGATCAATCATGTGAGCACCTAAATCATAAAAAATACCAGCACCTGGCACTCTATTTTCCTTAAAAGCCTTCGGACTAATTGCGTTTCTATAACGATCAAATCGGATATGTGCTTCTGTAATTTTTCCCAGTCTTCCTGATTTGACGATTTTCTCAACCGCCATAAAATCAGGATCAAACCTTCGGTTTTGGTAGGCTAAAACTTTTAATCCTTTTCTAAAAGCTAAGGAAAAAAGTTCTTCAGCTTCGGCTTTTAAAACCGAAAATGGTTTTTCAATCAACACATGTTTTCCAGCATTTAACGCTGCTTTAGCAAACTCGTAATGGGTATAATTAGGTGTATTCACCACCACCAAATCAATTGAAGAATCGTTAAAAAGATCTTCTACCTCTCGGTAAATTCTAACTTCGGGATAATCTTTGATGGCTTGATTTTTGGATCTTTCTACAATAGCGACCAAATCAAAACCCTCATGTGCAGCCAAAAAAGGACCATGAAAAATCTTTCCCGACATTCCGTAAGCTAATAAGCCTACTTTAATTCTTTTTTCCATTAACTAAATAAAGGTAATTTTTTTGAAGATGTTCGCTTTAATTTTCAGAAATGCTCATTTTAGTAAATTATAAAAGCAAAAATGAAAACATACATCATCAGTGGAGCAGGCAGCGGCATTGGAAAAGCAATGGCCATACAATTAGCCAATGAAGGAAATCAAATTATTCTTTTAGGCAGAAATAAAAGTAGGTTAGAAGAGGTTAAATCTGCCTTAAGCGGAGAAAATCATTTAGTTGCAGTTGCTGATATTGCCAATAAAAGTTCTGTCATGGCTGCTGCCGAAACAATTAAAACCATCGCTATTGATGGCATTATAGCTAATGCTGGTATTGGTGGAGAAAACAATTGGGGAGAAACCGACCGCTGGGATGAAATTGTAGATACCAATCTTACGGGAACCTACAATTTTGTGAATGCTTTTTTATCCAACCTAACCTTATCGAAAAATGAAGTCAAACATATTCTAATTACTTCCTCTGTTTTGGCAAGATTAGGCGTAGTAAATTATACTGCATATTGTGCTTCTAAAGCAGGTTTATTAGGTTTAATGCGGTCTTGGGCCATGGAGTTTGCTTCTAAAAATATTTTGGTAAATGCCATCGCTCCTGGTTGGGTAGATACCGATATGGCCCAGGAGGGTTTGCAAGGCATAGCCGATGGAATTGGAATCAGCAAAACTGAATTTTTTGACATGGCCATGCACAGTGTTCCGTTGAAAAAGATGAGCCAGCCACAAGAAATTGCCGATTTGGTTTCTTATTTATTAAAGCAAAAGTCCATCACCGGGCAAACCATTGATATTAATGCAGGGTCTGTTATGAATAGTTAATTCTAGCAAAAAGAATGAAAGGCACAAATTTTTATGTCCTATTTGTTGACGAAAATTTAACAAATTCTTAAAGTTCTAAATTCTACATTTGCGGCGAAATTAAGTGCCATGAAAAAAGAATTTAAATTTGTGTTGCAATTTATAGGCATCTCAGCCTTGTCGCTGATCATTGCCTGTACCTTAAGTCCGACAAAAACACATTATCAAAAAATAAAAAAGCTCGAAGTAAAGAAAAATAGTTAAACCAAAGGAAGGTCTATTTTCTCTGCTGGTAAAAAATCGCCATTTTCTTCCAATAAATAACTCTTAGGTTTTTCTGGGTTTTTAATGATTTCTAAAAGCAGAAAATTCCATCTTTTCCAGAAATTTTCTACGACTTGTCCGTAAATTTTAAAATTCCAATTATCGAAAATTGGTTTGGCATCCATTCCTCTTAAAGGCATCGCTTCTATAAAAATGGCTTCATCCGTTGGAATAATGTGATATTCGGGTAAACGATTAAATAGATACGCCGAGTAAAAAACTCGGGCACAAAGCTCTTCAAACTGGATAGGATGTAACGTTTTTCCTTCGATTTTATTCCAGATTTCTTCGTGGTATTTTTTATTAGCTCCGTTGTCCTGCAGGTTAACCAGCAGACCAAAATCTTTCATCCGCAAAGAGAATGTAAGTGTATTGATTTCATCGCGGTAAGCAAATTCATCTTCGTCATTATTCACTTTACAGATGAAAATACTGTAGGGCTTAAAATCTTCAAAAACCACATTTTGATTCACCGATTGTAGCATGGTATGTACAGCGCCAAATTTATGAATCAGACTTTGGGAAATATTAAATCCTTCGGCAAAAGCATTTTGTTGTTTAACGGCGGCTTGAATTTCTTTGAAAATAATTCCATAGACCATTTTCGCTACCCATTGAAAAAGAAGGGTTTCATCCAAATTTTTCACTCCATCAAATCCTTTTTCAAAAGCTTG
>JACMOI010000100.1 GCA_014378105.1 Pseudopedobacter sp. | reverse complement strand
TAATTAGAGAACATCGCATCCAAATCATTAATCAATTCGGTATTGATATGCTCTATATCCAGACAAATATCTATTTTATTAGATTGCTTTTCTAAGACATCTCGCAGATCAGAAAAATCACCGAAACTGGTACGACTTCTTTTAGATCCATCAGGGTTCGAGTAATAACCTACATTTCCTTTGATGTACAAATAATTATTGGGGACCAAATGATGCTTAAACTTTAAATAATCGTCTCTATAGATGGTAAACTCAAAGAAATCATCATAACCTTCCAGCTTAAAGAAAGCCCAGCCTCTACCATCTTTGGTGGTCATGTGTCTAACGGAAGAAACAATCCCTCCTACCTTAAATTGAAAATCTAATCCTTTATCAATGTCATTAAAAACAGTGAGATTTCCTTTGGAGCAATATTTGTCTAATACTAATTTGTATTCATCGAGTGGATGTCCAGAAATATAGATTCCAACTACTTCTTTTTCTTTAGCCAATTTTTCCATAGCACCCCACTCTTCACATGGAGTTAGCGTAGGTTCGGGCATTTCAACCGCAGCACCTCCGCCAAATAAACTAGCCTGAGAAGAATTCTCATTTTCTTTATGTTTCGCACCGTATTTAATTGCTTGTTCTAGAACTGTCGCACCGCCATCTTCATAGAAATATTGCGCTCGATGTGTTCCTTCAAAACCATCAAATCCACCTGCTAAAACTAAGTTTTCTAAAGCTTTTTTATTGGCTGCTCTTAAATCAACTCGCTTTGCAAAATCAAAAATTGATTTATATTTCGAGTCCTTTCTGTTTTCTACAATGGTTTCTACGGCCCCTGCTCCTACTCCTTTCACTGCCCCCATTCCAAAACGAATGGCATTACTATCGTTTACAGTAAACTTATAGAAAGACTCGTTCACATCCGGGCCTAAAACTTCTAAGCCCATTCGTTGGCATTCTTCCATAAAGAAAGTGACTTGTTTGATGTCGCTCATGTTGTTTGAAAGTACTGCCGCCATATATTCGGCTGGATAATTTGCCTTTAAATAAGCGGTTTGGTAAGCAATCCAAGCGTAACAAGTAGAGTGAGATTTATTGAAAGCATAACTCGCAAAAGCTTCCCAATCTTTCCATACTTTTTCTAAAATCTTCGCATCATGTCCTTTTTCTTCTGCTTGCTTGACGAATTTGGGTTTCATTTTATCCAAAACATCTTTCTGCTTTTTACCCATCGCTTTACGCAAAACGTCGGCTTCACCTTTTGTAAAATCGGCCAATTTTTGGGATAAAAGCATCACCTGTTCTTGATAGACAGTGATTCCGTAAGTTTCTTTTAAATATTCTTCGCTGGCACCTAAATCATATTTAATTTTTTCCTCTCCATTCTTTCTGCGAATAAAACTTGGAATATATTCCATCGGTCCTGGGCGATAAAGCGCATTCATTGCAATTAAATCGCCAAACACCGTAGGTTTTAAATCCTTCATGTGCTTTTGCATTCCGGGAGATTCGTATTGGAAAATCCCAACCGTTTCACCTCTTTGGAAAAGTTCATAAGTCTTTTCATCATCGATAGGGAATTCATCAGGGTCTAACTGAATGCCTGTCCTTAATTTAACCAGTTTAACAGTATCTTTAATTAAAGTTAGCGTTTTAAGACCCAGAAAGTCCATTTTTAATAATCCAGCGCTTTCTACTACCGAGTTATCAAATTGAGTGACATATAAATCCGAATCTTTTGCCGTGGCAACAGGAACGAAATTGGTAATATCACTAGGTGTAATAATCACCCCGCAAGCGTGAATACCTGTATTTCTAACGGAGCCTTCCAAAACCTGAGCTTGACGCAAAGTTTCAGCACCTAAATCATTGCCTCCCGCAATAGTCTTGAGTTGGTTAACCGCTTCCATTTCTTCGGAGCGAAGTGCACTTTTCAATGCTGCGTCATCCAAGCTGAAAATCTTTGCCAATTTCATATTTGGAATGAGTTTGGCAATTTTATCAGCTTCGAAAAGTGGTAAATCTAAAACCCTAGCTGTATCACGTATAGAAGATTTTGCAGCCATTGTTCCATAAGTGATGATTTGCGCCACCTGACTGGCACCGTATTTATTGATTACATAATCCATCACACGGCCACGTCCTTCATCATCAAAGTCAATATCAATATCTGGCATAGAAACACGATCTGGATTTAAGAAACGCTCAAAAAGGAGATCATACTTGATAGGATCGATATTGGTAATTCCCAAACAATAAGCCACCACCGAGCCAGCTGCCGAACCACGACCAGGACCAACCGAAACATCTAATCGCCTAGCTTCGGCAATAAAATCTTGAACAATTAAGAAATAACCAGGATAACCTGTTTTCTCGATGGTTTGCAATTCAAAATCTATTCGTTCTTTAAGCTCAGCAGAAAGCTCACCATATCTTCGTTCAGCACCTTTAAATGTTAAATAAGCTAAATATTTATTTTCCCCTCGTTTTCCATCATCAGATTGATCCTCCGTTACTAAAAACTGCTCAGGAATATCGAATTTTGGCAATAAAACCTCGCGATAAAGAGAATAGCTTTCTACTTTATCAACTACATGCTGAATATTTGCTATCGCCTCTGGCAAATCCAAGAAAAGCTTTTTCATTTCCTCTCCAGATTTGAAATAATACTCATCGTTAGGCATGGCATAACGGAAACCACGACCTCTACCCTTTGGAGTCGCCAATTTTTCACCTTCCTTTACACACAATAAAATATCATGAGAATGTGCATCAGCTTTGTCAATGTAATAGGTATTGTTGGTAGCCAGAATTTTAACCTCATGCTTTTTAGCTAAAGCAATCAAAGTTTGATTTACCCTGTTTTCGTCTTCCTGCTCATGACGCATCAGCTCGATGTATAAATCCTCCCCAAAAGTAGATTTCCACCAAACCAAAGCTTCTTCTGCCTGGTTTTCACCGAGATTTAGAACTTTACTAGGTATCTCCCCATATAAATTTCCAGAAAGAACAATCAAATCATCTTTGTATTGCTCAATGATATTTCGATCGATACGTGGCACATAATAAAATCCAGCTGTATAAGCAATAGATGACATTTTTGCCAGATGATGATAACCTTTTTTATTTTTTGCTAAGAAAACAACCTGGTAACCATTATCTTTTCTGGTCTTATCTTTATGGTTGTCGCAAACAAAAAACTCACAACCTACAATGGGTTTTATAATGATTTCGCTTTCTGGTTCCCCTTTTTCCTTTGCTTCCTCATTTTTGGCTTTCGCCGATTTATTATGGTTAGCCACCGCACTCATGAAATGAAAGGCACCCATCATATTCGCATGATCGGTAATGGCAACGGCGGACATTTTATTTTTAGCTGCTGCTGCTACCAAATCAGGTACTGAAATGGTAGATTGTAGGATAGAAAACTGGGTATGATTATGCAAATGAACAAAATCAACCTCTGCAAGTTCTGCTAAATTGGCTTGCTTATCTTCGATATTTAACCCTACATTTTGCTTTCCGCTTTCAGCTTTCAGCTTTAGAGACGCTTCTTTTAGATTGATATGTTTTAAACCTAACTGTTGGATGGCATCAGGATTCGAAGTCCTAAACTCCGTGAAATAAGAGACTTCAACCTTTAATTCCTCTTTGGTAAAAACCTCTCTTTTTATCAATTCAAAGAAACAACGGGTTGTTGCTTCCACATCGGCAGTCGCATTGTGTGCATCTGAAAATGGCTTATTAAAAAGATATTGATGAAGTTCGGTTAAGTTCGGAAGTTTGAATTTTCCGCCACGTCCGCCAGGTAATTTCAAAAGGCTTGCGGTAAGTTCTGTACAGGTATCTAAAACGGGTAATTTTGAAAGTGGGGAGTTAACACCTAAACGGTGGAGTTCTGCTCCCATGATATTGATATCAAAACCTAAATTTTGACCAACAATAAATTTAGTTTGGCTTAAAGCCGAGTTGAACTTTTCTAGCATTTCTGCTAAAGGAACCCCTTGTTCTTGAGCTAGTTCTGTAGAAATGCCATGAATCTTCTCTGCGTCATAAGGAATATTAAAACCATCTGGTTTTACCAAATAATCCTCATGAGCAATGAGTTTTCCCATTTCATCATGCAATTGCCATGCAATCTGAATACATCGCGGCCAATTATCCGAATTGGTGATGGGCGCATCCCAACGTTTCGGTAATCCGGTGGTTTCTGTATCGAAAATTAAGTACATAGCAAAAGGTATCGTTTTGTGAATGAGAAATTTAAGCGCTACAAGAAATATTCGGGCGCTAATCTCAAATTTACTAAAAAAAAGGAGGGTTTTTGGGGTGTTGAAAAGTAGTTTTGTTGTTGGTAAATGCAGAAAAACTAATGAAATAAAATAATTTGTATTTTTGATAAAATAATGGGGCGAAAGAAATGTATACGACCAAAAAGATAATAGATCTACTGAAAGAACATAAGCTTTCTTTATCAAAGAAATATCCTATTTCTGAATTGGGGCTATTTGGGTCTTTTGCTAGTGGAAAATATTCTGAGAATAGTGATATAGACATCTTAGTTGATTTTCATCACAATATTGATGGCTTTGATTATATCAGATTAGCACATGAATTTGAAGACTTATTTAATCATAAAATTGATTTAGTGTCAAGAAAAGGGATTAAGCCTAAATATTTACCCTTTGTGGAAAAACATCTTATCCATGTCTGAAAGAGAAACGAAATTACTTTTAGAAGACATTCTAGATTCACTAACCAAAATAGAGATTTATACTTTAGGATTATCTTTTGAAGATTATGAAGCAGATTCTAAAACTAAAGATGCTGTAGAAAGAAATTTTGAAATAATTGGTGAGGCTTCTTCAAGGATTTCTGATGATTACAAATTGTTGTACTCTGAAATAGAATGGAGAATACTAAAAGATTTTAGGAACTTTATTATTCATGAATATTTTGGGATTAATAATCAAATAATATGGGATACCATACAGTTTAGATTGCCTGAATTAAAAGTCTCAATATCAAAATTGATTATCTAGTTTCATTTTGATAGCTCCATCTTAAAAGTTTCTTTATACAATCTAAAATAGCTTAAGGAGTAAATGCTAAAAACGATAATCAATAAAATCACAACAGGTAAGTAAGTAGCTGTTCTTAATACTTGAGAAGGTTCATTATCTGTAAATGCTGCTGGCAGAAACATAACAAGATTTAAAACTCCGTAAGTTTGACATCCAAAACTGTTAAACTTTTTATCTTTTATTGACGGCTTAATCAAATTGAACTTTTTTAATCTGAAATATGAAAAAACATATAACAGAAATGGGAGAAAAGCAGTTAAAAAAAGAGAAGAAATCAAAATATTTCTAGAAATAAAATTCGCTAAAAAGTAAACTGCTATGATGAAAGTTGTAGTTCCGATAACTAATGGGAATTTAAAATAATCAATAAAATAATTCCAATGTCTTCTAACTATCCTTTTATTCACTTCCTTTTCACGTTCTTTTTCTAAAACAGGAAGATTCTCATATCCTCCAAAATCTTTGTCCCAAATCCGATTCAGTTTTTCATGAAAATTAATACTTTCATCGTTATCGCTTTCTAAAGCAGAAATGACATGATCTAAAACCTCATAATAAGTTTCACAATACTTTACGTTCTCGTATGTTAATTTACTTACCCGAGCTTTTTGATTTTGATTTAATTTCATAATCAGGCTGAATTTATTTAGAAAGTTCCATTTTAAAGGTTTCTTTATAAAGTCTAAAATAGCTTGAATTATGAAGGATAAAAATGGTGATAAGTATTACAAATAAAGGTGAGAAAATTTGATCAATCTTTATTGAAAAGTTATAAAATACGTGTAGAAAAGCAAAAGAAAATGCAATTGGGAGGTAAATGATTCTATATGCCAAATCTCTAGAGCGAGTTATTTTCTTATTTTTAATGGAAGGTTTTATGAAATTATATTGTTTTGTTTTCCAGTACATTACCCAACTAATTAAACTTGGTGCTGCAAAAGAAAAAATTAAGATGAAGAATAAAGTTGTATTTGAAAAAAAGTAATAAGACACAAAGTAAAAAGCGATACTAAATGTAAATGTGCCTATTATCAAAGGCAATTTGAAATATGATTTAAAAATTTCTAAACGTCTTTTAGCAATCTGTTTATTTACTTCCTTTTCCCTTTGCTTTTCCAGAAAAGGTAAGTTTTCATATCCTCCAAAATCTTCGTCCCAAATTTGATTTAGTTTTTGATGAAAAGTAATGTTTTCATCTTTCTCATTTTCTAAAGCTGAAATAACATGATCAATAACTTCGTAGTATGTTTCGTTATATTTCACATTTTGATAAACCAGTTTATCAAGCCAAGCTTTTTCATTTTGGTTTGGTTTCATAAAGTAGAAGATTTTAGATTTAATAATAATTGCAGGTTATCTATAAATTCTTTAGCATCACTCAATTTAAGAGCTACTTCTTTTTTTCCCTCTTTGGTTAGGCTGTAATATTTCCTAACTCTATTTTCAAAAACCTCTGTATAGGTTTCTAATAAACCATCTGATTCTAGTTTATGTAATGCAGGATATAAAGCGCCCTCCTTCAAAATAATTTCGCCATTGGTAACTTCCTTTACTTTCTGAGAAATCTCATAACCATACATCTTTTCACTATCTTCTAATAGTTTAAGAATAATGGTTTGGATAGATCCTTTAAGCATTGAATTAGAATTCATAATCCAAATATAAAAAAAAATATATACATAAGAAAACTATGTATATAAATATCTACTTAAATCATTTTTCTAGATATTCTTTGAAAGCCTCTTTAATATAAGTTCCTAATTGATAATCATTCATTCCTTTTAACTTAATTGCATCAGGCTTGTATTTATTTATAAAGATGAATAAGGAATCGCTCGTTAAACCCGTTTGTTGCTGAATAATTTGCTTCGTGAACCTTCTATCGATATAATCTTGATCTTCTTCTTTTAGCAAAGTTTGCTGAAGTTTAGATACTGGCTCATTTTTAGAATTAACGAGATTTAAAAGCGATAAAAGATTGAAAACTGCTATATTATTTGCAGACTGACCTTTAAAAGTGGGTACTTCACTAAAGAAGTCGCGATGAACTACAAAATCTTTTAAAGGCTGATGTTTATAATTAAATATTGATGAATAATCATTTCTAAAACTTAAAGAATCTCTTAAATAATCTCTTTTTGCTTTTACTGAAACTTCATTAAGTTCAAAACCATCTTGTACCAAAAACAACTTAATTGTATCCTTCAAAGACAAGTTTTGTAGAGCTTTCACAAATCTTTCATACCCTAAAGCTTTAATTTTTAAAGTGTCCATATTGGAAAAAGAATTGATTGTAAAATAACCTTCATTATTACTTAGGCTTATTTTATTCCCTACTTTAATAAGTGCGTTTGTTACTGGCTGTTTTGTTGTTCGATCATAAACAATTCCTTTTAGAACTTGAGATTTACACTCATTAATTAAAAAGAAAAATGAAATCACCAAAATAAAACTCTTTCCTAAATAGCTGATTATCATATCCTCTAAATTAGCAATCACTAAATTAGTTTAGGAATTTTTAACACATCTTAACAAAAGCAAGGAATTGAGTTTAATAATCCAAGGTGGCAGCGATACCCCACAGTGAATTGAAGCTTTAGCGGAAATTAGCGAGGAGTAAAGCAAAGCACCAGACTATAGGGAAATAAATGTGATGCTTTTGCTTTTTCAAAAAAAATTAAAGTTTTCCAGCTTTAAAGGCTTTTTCAGCTCTTCTGATAGCTACTCTTTCGCGGTAGTGTGCATATTTTTCTTTAAAAAGCATTTTGATTACACTATCCACACCTCCTTTTAAAGCTAAATTTAAAACACTTTGTGCTTTACGAGTGATAGATTTATCCCAAGCTCTTAGACTTAAAGAGAAAGATCCATCCAAGTATTTCATCCAATGCCAATAACCAGTCGGCATAAATAAGGTGTCACCATGTTCTAGAAAAACTTCTTCTCCTTGTACACCTTGCAAAGCAGGGAATTTTTTAAAATCAGGATCTAACACATCGTAATCCTCTAAAGCGTAAGTGGCATTTGGCAAACAGTATAATCTCCTTTTCCACTTATTTTCAAACAGGATGACATGTTTTCGTCCGCCAAAATGGGTATGGAAAAGGTGCGGTAAATCGATATCGTAATGCAAAAAAGTAACTGAATTGGAGCCTCCAAAAAACATAGCAGGCATACTTTCGATAAACCCTCCCATTAAATCTTTAGGGATTTTAATATCGTTAATCAGTTCCGGATGATGTTTAAATAGGTTGAAAAAAAATATTCGAAGTTCGGTAGGTTCTCTTTTGATCAAATCAAGGTAATCCCCCAATTTCATCTGCGCTGCGGCACTGTTGATAGGTTTAGAGGGATCTGCTTTGGAATTATCGTATAAGGGTACCTCTAAATCGCCAGCTATAGATTTTAGATAATCTGTTGTCCATTTCTCACGAGCAGGCCAATCCTTAGTGAGGTTTTTAATCACTAATGGTTTACGTTTATCAAGATAGTTTTTCTTAAAATCGGCAGGACTGACGGCATCGACGACATCGACTTTATTTAATATAAAACTCATTGGTTTTAAACGAGGATAATGATTAGCATTTAAAAAAACTTTTTATCCTAAGGCAAAATTAATATATAGGCTGAGGATTCACATACTTTAAATTTCTATTGCCTTATCATGACAAATTGGTTTGAATGCTTATTTTCTCAATTTAGAAAATGCTTAATCAATCGAGTAAAAATAAAAGATATTTAATTTATGAAGACCCCTAGTAACTGTTGTAGTCATTTTTTTCCATTAGTTTGACACTAAGTCTCTTAAATTTTTCGTTTAAAAACTTTGAATCATTAACTTCGAGAAATTATTCAATCAACAATTTAAATCGATATAAATCATGAAAATTACCGTAGTTGGAGCAGGTGCAGTAGGCGCTACTTGTGCTGATAATATTGCCAGAAGAGAGTTAGCAGAGGAATTAATTTTATTAGACATTAAGGATGGTTTTGCTGAAGGTAAAGCTATAGATATGATGCAAACCTCGGCTTATTTGGGTTTCGATACTAAAATTAAAGGTGTTACCAATGATTATGCTGCAACTGCTGATTCTAGTGTGGTAGTGATTACTTCTGGTTTACCGCGTAAACCAGGGATGACTCGTGAAGAGTTAATTGGTACTAACGCAGGTATTGTAAAATCTGTTACCGAAAATATTTTAAAACACTCTCCAAATACCATCATCATTGTGGTTTCTAACCCAATGGATACCATGAATTATTTGACTTTAAAAACATCAGGTTTACCTAAAGAAAGAATTTTAGGAATGGGTGGTGCATTAGATTCGGCTCGTTTTAAATTTTATTTAAGTCAAGAATTAGGTTGTTCTCCATCTGATTTAAATGCAGTGGTTATTGGTGGTCATGGTGATACTACAATGATTCCTTTAATCCGTCACGCTACTTGGAATAGTGCTCCAGTAACAAACTTCTTGTCTAAAGAACAACAAGATAAAGTGGTAGCGGCTACGATGGTTGGCGGTGCAACTTTAACGAAACTGATTGGTACTTCTGCATGGTATGCTCCTGGAGCTGGAACTGCTTTTATGGTAGAAGCCATTGTGCGTGATGAGAAAAAATTAATTTCTTGTGGTGTAGCTTTAGATGGTGAATACGGCCAAAAAGATATTTCCTTGGTAGTACCAGTTGTTTTAGGTAAAAATGGATGGGAAAAAATCGTGGATTATAAATTAAATAATACTGAACAAGCTGAATTCAACAAAAGCGCTGATGCAGTAAGAAACATGAATCAGGTACTAACAGATTCTAATCTGATTTAATGACAAAATACAAAATCCCATTGGAGGTGGTTGACCTTCAGGGCGACGGCTTCCACCTTTTGGTGGAAGTCGTTGTTTTTGGGCAAATTTTTAAAGCAGTTTTAGATACCGGAGCTTCCAAATCAGCTTTTGATATGGAAATTGTTTCTAGGTTAGCACCAAAAGATCAAATTATCCACGTTCCTGATCATCATGCGATTGGGTTAGGCACTACTACTATGGAAAGATATTATGTAGTTTGTCCTGAATTTAAAATGGGTAATTTGACCATTGAAAATTATGAAGTTCCCGTTTTTGATTTATCTGCCATTAAATTTGCTTACGAAAAATTAAAACTCCCTCCTGTTATTGGAGTCATAGGTGGTGATATTTTAATGGATTATAAAGGTATTATCAATTATAAAAGTCTATCCCTTAGTCTGTCGAAAAACTAACGTCCTTTTTGCTTAAATTAGAGAAGATAATTTCTCTAATATGAAAAAAGACATTCAAAATGCAGATGATATCAAGCTATTGGTTGATGAGTTCTATAAAAAAGCAGTTGACGACAAAGACTTGGGCCACATTTTTACAGATGTAGCCAAAGTTAATTGGGGGCACCATTTACCTATTATGTATGCCTTTTGGGAATCTACGCTATTAGGAACTCCAGGATATAAAGGAAACCCAATGGATGCGCACTTTAAACTCAACCAAAAAATAGAATTAACGGGTGAGCATTTTAGTAGATGGAAATCGCTTTTTATTCAAACAGTAGAAGAAAATTTTGAAGGGGAAATTGCAGAACTAGCCAAAGATAAGGCAGTAAGCATCGCCGATTTGATGTTTTATAAAATTCACAATTACTACAATTCTCCGGGTGTGGCCAAACCAAAAAATTAATTTATAAAACTTTTTTCTATAATCTAAAATAGGTAACTTTCATTAAGTATTTATATATGAGAAAGTTACTATTACTTTTTGTATTTATTCCGTTCCTATCAAATGCTCAAAACTTAACTGGTTTTTGGAAAGGCAAAATCTATCAGGACAGTGGTGGTTACGCTCCTGAATATGTACTTGAATTAAATCTTATTCAAAAGAAAAAAAGAGTTTCTGGAACTAGTTTGGCTTATTTAGGTAATGTTGTTGTCGCCAAGTTATACTTAGATGGCTATATATCTAAAGATTCTATCTATTTAAGCGAATTTAGTAATGGAATTATTGAGAAAATTCTCCCCCCAACTTATTTGATTTGCATCAAAAATTTCACATTAGAATATAAAAAAGTTGATTTTATTGAAACATTAAGCGGAAGATGGGATGGCAAAGCATTCGCAAAAGATAACTTACCGATTGATAAACTTTTTACTAACGACACTTCTAAAAAAGAACTTGATGCGATAGATTGTATCCCTGGTAAAGTATTATTGTCTAGAAATGATGGCTTGCAAATTGAAACTAGTTTTCCTACTGAAATATTCAACTTCCCTGACACATTGAACAGGACTCAACTTATAAAAGTTAGGGAAATTGAAATAGAAAACCCTGTAATAGAAATCTCTATTTCTGATTATGAAAAGATTGATGGTGATAAAGTAAGTATTTATTTTAATCGCGAAAAAATAGCCGATCATCTCTTAGTTAGAAAAAGTCCTACAAATTTCACGCTAACATTAAGTGGAAAATATATCAATAACGAAATTATAATTGTTGCCGAAAATTTGGGGCGGATACCCCCTAACACTTCTTTAATGAAAATTAAAGATGGGAACAAGTCTTATGATGTTTATGTATCATCAGATTTCAATAATTCAGCCGCTATTTATTTAAAGTTTAAAAAATGGAAATGAAATATGATGAAACAGCTTTTTTTGTTACTGATATTCCTATCCTCACAGACTAAAGCCCAATTTAAAGGTATTTGGAATGGATATCTCACCGAAGAAGGAAAAACTCTTAAATCATACTATATTCTAGATATTAAAGAACAATTTGAAGACATCATTAAAGGAGATACTTACGTTTATCGGACCAATTATATTTCATTTCTTGGTAAGATGAATTTTATTGGGACTATTGAGAATGGCAAACTCAATTTATCTGAACTAAAATTATTAATCAACAAAAGACCCATCACTCAAGAGTATTTTTGTTTCAAGAATATGTTGCTTGAAAGAATTGATAAAGACAGTATTAAACACCTTACTGGACCTTGGTTAGGAGCTATCTACAATAGTGAACCTTGCAGCCCAGGAGAAGTTTTTTTACGTAAGATTGAGCCTAATGACGACAATAAGTTTGAACCTATTCCAGAACATATTTTAGATGAGATTAATCAAAAAAGCCTTGAACCAGATTCTTTTCTAACAACTAAATTATCGATACCAAGAATAATTAATGTTCAAAGTAAGAAAGTAAATATAAAAATTAAAGACTATGATAAGATAGACGGTGATATCATTTCTGTTTATTTAAATAGGAACATCATCATCAACAAATTCAACTTAAAAAGGCAAGGTGTAGAAAAGCGACTACCATTAGATCCAAATTCTGAAATTAATGAACTGATTATTTTTGCTAATAATTTAGGTAAAATTCCTCCTAACACCTGTATGATGATTGTTGACGATGGTATTACCCAACAAGAAATATACATCACTTCGTCTTTGCAGCAAAGTGCCCTATTGTATTTAAGATATCAAAATAAAAAGCCATAATTAATAAAAATTATGGCTTCATTATATTTATAAGATTTAAGTTTTAATAAACTACCTCGACCCAAGGGTACGAGGTATTAAAACAATCTCAACTGTGAGGAATGTATCTTTTTATATTCTTGATTATTTCCTTGACCTTGAACGTACTTTTTTATTACATCTTCGTTTGCATTCTGCCCGACTGTGTTAATTTAATATCCTCTCGTCCAAAACTTACCTCCCCACAAAAACCTTTTCACTTCTGGGTGTAACCTGAATACCTCTCTAGCCGTCAAACTCCTTACCGTGTTTACTATCTTTTTTGGAGACATCATGGGCACACTCTGAATCAAAAAATGAACTTGGTCTTCATCACACAGCCCATCCCTAAAAAATGAATCTCATATCTTGATGATAATTCTATACAATCGTTCTTCAGAGTTTCTGACACTTCTTCATTTAATACCTTTCGCCTATATTTTATCCGACAAACCAAATGGTACAAAAGCAAACTCTTATTATGACTTTTATCAATATGTTCACTCATAAAAACAAAATTACATAGCTTCACGCAACACCCGACGCAAGCGTCGGGGAATTCTTTAGATTAAATATGAAGGTTACATGAATTATCATACTCCAATAGAGATGTATAAACTGGTGATTTTAAATGATGTATTAAAAAAGGTTTGACTTTGTACTAATAAGCTAAGTACAGGTCCAAAAGGTTAGATATTTTTTTTGTCTTCAATTAGTAGAATTAGGCAACTTTCACTGAAATATCAAAAAGAAATAACTGAATAATTTATTTTGAATAAGTTTAACATTTTAATCTTTTAAAAATTCTACATGGATTTCAAAGATATTAAAACAGGAAAAGCAACAATAACAATTATAACTGCGCTTAATTTTTTTTTACCTGGTGGCTTAGGGTTATTCCTACTCAAGAATGACTTACTTATTTCTATGGATTTCACTAAATTGCTTTTCTTATCAATTATATTGAGTGCTCCTTTTCTTCTAGTATCGTTCATGTTGGCTTTCTTGACTTCAGAATTTATTTTGATACCTGCACCAATATCTAAAAATGAATCAGAAGAAAAAATACACCCGAAGACACCGACCACAATGATTAAGGATAGGTCTTATTGACAAATGTATTCTCTGTTATGATTTGGGGAATGGTTGGAGCAAGCTATTGGTTTAGTGATATCGAATCTGACAATATGGAAATTGTTAAACAAATCATAAATGGTTATTTATGGTGTTCTATCGCACTTTTAGTAGTTTTCGTTTTTACATTGATTTATAGAAAGTTTTTAAAAAAGTTGTCTTGGCTTAGTTTTAAAAGAAAAGTAACGAAGTAAAATATTTGTAACTGTGCAATTTATAGAATCTCACACTCTCAAGATTAGACATACCGTATTTAAGAATTTCTATATAGGTGTTTTCATGGTTTTTAAAGGTAAAGGGACAAATCAATAATTCTGGGACTTTATTTATAATAAAAAACTAAACTTTGGCGGTAAAATTAATTTATTGCCGAAGTTAATTAACAATTATATGTGCCTCAAGTAAAAACTGTTACTAAAGGTTTATAAAAAAATATCATTTTATATTTACACAAACACCTGTAAATTAACACATAATTCTTATTTTTGCATGAATTTTTAATAAAATTACTTGCATTTAAAGTTGATTAATACTATCTTTATAGGTAATTATAAAAAATAATGACAAAACTGAACGAACTCAAAAGGCACCTTAAACGGGGTGAAGTGTATCGCCGTACTGATTTAACCCAATGGTCTAAATCAGTAGATAGGCATCTTGATGCCCTTGTTGAGGATGGCACATTTCAGAAACTAGCTCAGGGATTGTATTATTATCCAAAAGAATCCGTCTTTGGAACAACCCCACCCGAAGAAGAAGCATTGGTACGCAGTTTCCTTAAAGATGACCGTTTCTTATTGACCTCTCTGAACGCCTATAATAGTTTAGGCTTGGGGACCACACAGCTTTACAATACCAGAACGGTATATAATCATAAACGACATGGTGAATTCAAATTAGGTAATAGGAACTTTCTTTTCTGCATAAAACCGCATTTTCCCAAGAAAATGACTCAGGAATTCCTATTGGTTGATTTAGTGAATAATTTAAACAAACTTGCCGAAGACCATGAAGAAGTATGGAAAAAGCTTCCTATCAAACTTGGATTAATGGATGTTAAAAAATTAAAAGCATCTGTTAAGGAATATGGCACTGTAAGAACAAAAAAGTTATTGTTGCCCTTAGTTAAACAATCAGAAACGCAGCACTGTGCCCACTAATTACCTTCATCATCATAAAGATTTTTCTGCACTCCTCAGCATCATTGAAGATGAAACTGGTATAAAAGCTGGTTTAGTAGAAAAGGATTACTGGATAATGCATGTTTTATATGGATTAAAATCTCAAGGTTTTGATTTTGAATTAAAGGGCGGGACTTCCCTCTCTAAAGGATACGGTATCATTGACCGGTTTTCTGAAGATATTGATATTCATATCAAACCTCCGGTAAATTTTGGCATTAATGAAAACCCAAAAAACAATAAGCCCAATAACATTGAAGCAAGGCATAAATTTTATGATTGGCTTGCAGAGAAGATTTCTTTTGACGGGATAACTTCTATTGAAAGAGACCCTGCATTTGATGACACAAAATATTATAGAAGCGGAGGGATAAGGATTCATTATAATAGTTTAACCAATCATATTGCAGGTTTAAAACAAGGGATTTTACTAGAGGCAGGATTTGATACGGTTACCCCTAATAGAAAACTTATCATAAGTTCATGGGCTTATGAAAGAGCAAAAGAAACCGCCTCTATCGACCTCATAGATAATAGAGCTATTGATATCATTTGCTATCACCCTGGATATACATTTGTAGAGAAGCTTCAAACCATTGCTACTAAGTTTCGTCAGGAACAAAGTGGCGAAAAAAATCATCCCAATTTTATGAGGCAGTATTACGATGTCTATTGCCTTTTAGGTCATCAGGAAGTTTTAAATTTCATTGGTACAGATGAATACCATACCCATAAAAGAGAAAGATTTCCGAAAATTGATTTTGAAATCCCTATTTCAGAAAATGAAGCTTTCTTACTTGATTCAGAATTAAGAAACGATTTTAAAAAACGCTACCAAGAAACATCAGGTTTATACTATAAAGGCCAGCCAGATTTTGAGGATTTATTGGCAAGAATAAAAGAACATATCAATAAGCTTTAAATATCAGGCGATTTAATTAATAAAACCAATTCTCCAAGAAATCTAGAATTTCTCCAAAAAGTAAATTTATATTTTTTCATTTTTTCGAAAAGGATTAATTTATACCGCAAATATAGTTGAGATGAGATTTTACGGATTTATAATCTAGAAATGACAAATTGAATAGAGTGGAAATATAAATCAAAAAAAGACGGCTTTAATATATTGAATGTCAATATAAAAAGATGAAAGCAGCAAGAGGTAAAAAATCTTTTTGCATTCGCTTAAAACCTAGACTCTCTTTGGTTTGCTTTATAACATTAATTTCTTTCAATGCAATTTCAGGACGAAACAATCTTTTATTTTCTGAGTTTGGTTGGAAAATTATTCTAAGATATGAAGACTAATTAGGTATGGAGTTATAAATATCAATGATCATCAAGATTAATTCGATGAATAGATAACCTGATTCATTTAGAATATGATGAATTTAATACAACGCTAAATATTAAATTTTATAAATTAGTCCTCCTAAATATATAGATAATACGAAATGGATAAATTTAAAGAATTAAAGGAATTGATCGCTACTGCTGAAGCGGATTCAGTAGCATTTTTTGAAAAAGGGAACAAGGCCGCGGGTACCCGTTTGAGAAATGCCATGCAACAGACCAAGGTATTGGCTCAAGATATCCGTAACGAGGTAACAAGCAAAAAAAATGAAG
>JACMOI010000012.1 GCA_014378105.1 Pseudopedobacter sp. | reverse complement strand
CGAAGCGTATATCCTTTTGGGTCTTTTCCTGCTTCAATTCGTTGAATGGTTCTTACTGAAACAGCAGATTTCTCAGATAACTCTTCTTGAGTGAGGTTTTGTTGTTCTCTGATGCGTTTTAGTTTGGACATGTTGATTGTAGAGATTTTTTAATTTACCGAAGTTATCTAAAATGCTGTACAACATACTCTTTATCTAAATAATTGATATTCTAATTTTTGTATTTTTAACTCATCTTTTATCGGGATATTTTGACTTATTCTCGATTAAATATAGGAAATTAAAGGAAATCAGAAAGTCTTTTCAATGACAAATAACAGTTTCAAAAGTTATTTCTGGGCTTAAGTAAGGGATCCCTAAATTTAAACTACGTAAACAAACCAAATATCGAAGAACAAGATAAAAATGGGTAAAAACTGATTAATCTGTCTGCAGAAAGCAGGTTTAGCGAAGCTTTAAATTTAAAAAAATATGTTTTTTACATAAATTACTGTCAGCCATTAAATACAAATCTATTGTTAGCGCCAGTTTTATTGAGACTTATTATTGCGCTTATATCGATAGCTAAGAAAAGTTTTTAGTATTTTATAAATAGAGGATGTGAACTATAATGGTCTTATCCATATATTTTTATAACTAATGGGCTCGCTTGGATCAGAATGGGATTGTAGCCTAATGGGTGATTCGCCATGCATTTTATAGGTTGGATTACCAATCCAAAAAGTTTGTCCTGTAAGTACCGTATGATCCTGAACCAATACCCCGTTTTGTAATACGGTAACATAAGCTGGGGTTTTTAAACTGTTATCGGCATTGAATCTGGGCGCTTTCCAGATAATGTCATAGGTCTGCCATTCACCAGGTTTTTTGCAAATGTTAACCAAGGGAATTGACTGTTTATAGATTGATCCACATTGACCGTTTACATAAGTCTTGTTATTGTAATTATCAAGAATTTGTAGTTCATAGCCAGATTCAAAATATTTATTTGCAATCCCCAAGTAAGCTAAAAAAACACCACTGTTTCCACGACTCTGATCTTCACCTGTAATATTTATAGGTACTCGCCATTCTAGATGAAGCTGATAATCCATGAACTTTTGTTTTGTGATGATGCCTCCAGCTTGTTTGTTCACGGTCATGATTGCTCCCGTAATATCCCAAGCAGCAGTCTTGGTACTATCATCGCCATACCATGCATCAAGGTTATTTCCATTAAATAAAATAATGGCATCGGACGGCGCATCTTGAGGGGTTGCACCCGCAGTTATAACTTTTGGAACAGGACTGTATATTTCAGTTTTGGCAGCTTGTTTACTGAGGCTTTCCCAGTTTGGTTGCTGAGCCATTGCAGCTAACGACCATAATGAAGTGGCGAGTATTAAGAAAAAAGTTTTATTCATGATTGCAATTTTATAGATTGTTGAACCTGCGAGTTAGATACAATTAGCTAAAATATAGGTTAAAAATTATCATTTTAATATACTCGAATTTGAGTTTATAATTCTGGTTGTTAATAGAGATATCTCAAAATAAACCTAAATATAAAAATTTATAGGAAGAAAGTCTCAGTTACCGATCAAAAACACATTACAGCTTTCTCATTCTTACTACTATTATTGATTGATAATTTTCAATAGCTTTTCTAAGTAGTTTAAGGTCATCGTAAATCCTCCTTGAAATCCCATTTCAATCATCTTCTCGAAACGTTCAAGGGATTCATTGGTGATGGTAACTCACTTTTGTAGTTTCGTTTTGTTCAATAAAATTAAAATCCCAATCAGAACCTGGTAATTCAGGGTTTTCATCTTTATCTGCGAAAGCATTCCACATTTTAAAATTGCTGATCGGACTAATAGCAGTATATTTCTGAATCGATCAATGTTCATCTCCTTCTGGATTAACCATCGCATAAAATCTTTTTCCACCCACTTTAAAGTCCATAAATTTTGTTTTCGATTCCCATGGTTTTGGTGCCCACCATTGGTCAAGAATTTCTTGTTTGGTAAATGCGTCCCAAACCAGTGTAATTTCAGCTGCAAATTCTCGATTAATGATTACCGTTTTAGTACTTTTTTCAACTGTAAAATCAAATAGTAAGTTATTGTTCATTTTTTTAGATTTTTAATGGTAGATAATATATTGTCAAGTTGATTGTATCTTGTCTCCCAAATTTCCCTGAAATGTGCTAACCATTGATCTATTTCTTTCATTTTTTCAATTTCAAGCGAATAGTAAATTTCCCTTCCTTGTTGTTCTTGTTTAATGATTTCGCATTCTGTTAGTATGCGAAGATGTTTAGAAACAGATTGGCGGGTGGTATGGAAGTTTTCGGCGATCGCATTTGGTGTCATTGCCTGCATGGCAATTAAAGTAATAATAGCTCTTCTGGTGGGGTCGGCAATGGCCTGAAAAATATCTCGTCTCATTAATTGAAAATTTGGTTTTATGAAACCGTTCAGTTGCAAACATAAACGCAATCATTCGGTTTCTCAAATTTATTTTTAGAGATAAGTAAATTTAATGCAGAAAATGAACTTAGAAGAGGAGTAAAATAGAATGTTAGATTTGTTATAGTAATGAAAAAACAAGGTAAATGGGCTAAAAAATAACTTAAGCCTAACCAAAGTTAGATATATGGAATCCTTAACGCACTTATCAAATTATTTAATTTTATCTAAAACTTCACTCGGCAACTCCACAATCACTTCATTTTTACGATTCAAAATTTCATAGGGTGGATTGTAACCTAAAAAATAAAATTTATTGGTGTGAGCTAATCCTTTGGCATGCAAAGTGGCTATTAATTTTTGCTTATACGCTTCTATTTTCTCATCATCTGCCCAACCGCCAAAAGTGATGGCAGCGACTGTTTTTGCTGGCTCTTCCTTAAACTTTATATCCGTTTGGTTAGGTTGTGGAAGTGTTTCTTTATTAAATTTCTTTGGAACCATAAACATCATCGTCATAGAGTCTTCCAAAGACATCGCAACTGGAGAAGTCATCGCTATTTTTTCGTTCTTTGCATTTCCGCCAAATATATATCCTGCTAAAATGGAAAATCCTTTACCAGAGTTCTCCTTATATTGATGACCTGAGAGTTTAACGGAGGTAAACAAAGTTGCTTCATAACTTCGTATTTCAAATGTGTCATATTTTTTATTGACGACATAAGGATAGGTTTCGATATTTTTTTGACTGCTCATAGCAAAAATTTGGATAGCGATAAAGGCTAAAAAGATTACGCCAGTAATGATTAATGTTATTTTCATGGTGAGTGGCTATTTATAAAATTTGATAATCATCAAATGGGTATACTATTTAGCTAAATGCCAGATTTCCAATATTGGTTCACTATTACTTTAATATCTAATTGTGATTAAATGTTTTAAAGATTTGTCTGAAAATCAAATTAGTTCATGTCAGGCTACTAAAATTTTATCTAATCATGCTCAATTGCCCGATTCAAAAAATCAATTAATGGTTTTGTATGTTTAAAGTGAGTGATGATTTTAGCAAATGTATCTTTGGATTGCATTTCCTTATTTGAAAGTTTTTCTGAAGTGTAAAAACCTTTCATTTTTAAAAATTCAGCAACTGGATTCGCCCGTTCAAATTCTTTAGTAACCCTACCCAAGACTCCCAAATTTTGGATGCCACACGGAAAAGTTTTCTTAAATATTTCGGTATTAATCAAGGCTTTCCATTCCTCAAAACAATAGTCAATTTCTTGTCTGTTTTTTTTCAATTGCTCTGGTTGCGGGTTATAAACGCCGCCGCCTACAAAACAATTGTCTGGTCCAATAGGCAAAAAATAAAAAGCGGAAGGACTGTTTTTTCCATTCTTGTTGAGTAAGATATAATAATTTGTTTTATAAGGTGTTTTGTCTTTTGAAAATCTTAAATCTATATTTAGTCTTGTGATGCACTTTTTGGATCGAGATATCCATTTGAAATGGTTTGGTCAAAATCCGAAAGTGCAGTGATTAATTCCGCTGTCAAAGTCAGGATATCATTTTTAGTATTTTCATACTCTTTTATTTTGCTATCCAGCCACTCTTTTGAATTGTTTAAGTTCAGTTTTTAAAAAAAAATTAGCGGACTGTTACTGATCATTTAATTATTTTTTTTGATAGTATAACTGATTCTTAACGCCAAAGTTTTAAAAACATATCATTTTTAAACAGATTAAAATCTAGGGATTACGCCAATTTATTATCCATTAATCTATTGATTTTATCCGTTTTTCATTCCAGTAATTCATTAGTAAATAAATCTTGGTCAAGTATTGCGGCATGCGCTAATCGTTTTGCTACAATCCATTTTAAAAATAAGTTTACTCTTTCTAAATTCATATTTCCACAATTATTCTTCTCTCCAAAATGTGCTTTTGTTGCTGCCAAAGATTTAGCTAAGTCAATGTTGTTTTGATCATATTCGGTCAACTCTTTTCTTAAAATTGCAATAGCTTCAGACGGATTTGTTGCGGCAAATAAATAGCCTTTACGGGTAGCTTTAACAAAAGCGGTGTAGGTTGATTTGGAAGCTTCCAAATTTGACTTTTTTGTAATAATTACTGGTGAATATCCATAAGGAATGTCATAGTCTTTTAATGACCATTTATTTAATTCTATATTTTTACTTTCGGCTTCTATGCCTTCCCAATTGTCAAATATCCAGGTAGCATCTGCTTCGCCACTGAGTAAGGTATTCCATATCCCTAATTTATCAGGATAAATGATGTTGAAATCTCCTTTGCCACCATCATTCATCACTAATTCTTTGACTATTTTATCTTCATAACGGGCTTTATAGGAAGCATAAGTTTTATCATCCAATAATTTAGGGCTATTTAATTTAGCCGATTTTAGTGAAGTGATGCTACTGAGATCTTCTTGTAAAATCGCAAAAATAGCCATAGCGTCGACCTTATTTTCTTTGTTATTTAAGCTGATGACGGTTTCAAAAGGTGCAATGGCAAAGTCGGCTAAACCCAATTCCAGTTTTTTACCTGGAGTGAGGTGGTAATCATCAGTTAATGGATTGGTGATTTCTAGATCGATGCCATTTTCTTTGAAGAATCCAAGTTTTTTAGCTACAAAAATCCCGATGTGATTGATATTCGGTGTCCAATCTAAAGCTATTTTTAAAGGGGTCATTTATTTTAGATGTTAATTATTATTCACTTTTTTTAAACCTCTTTTAACTAGACACGTTATTTGATCATTGTTTTATTTGTCCGATTTTGCTCAACGTTTCGTTTAATTCCTCAGGCTTATTAGTTCCTATCAATAGTTTTTTGTGATTACTAAATTCAAGCTGTAAACCTTGATCACCAGAGACATTAAATGCTGTTCCTTTTCCAAATAATCCAAGTCGCAATCCCCAACCTCCGTATTCGCTGATGGGGGAATATTGTCTAACAAATGACTTTTTTAAACGATCCCAATTGTAATGCTTAAATGTTAAATGAAAAGGAAAAAACCGAACGTAAACTCCGTCATTTTTTATGATCGTATCTAAACGTAAAGTAAGAAACAAAAGAGTTAACAATAAAGTTATTCCCAAAGCAATTAAAATCTCAACATTACTCATGGGTTGGTCACCAAATTGTTGTCCGCCGATTATTTGTTTGAATACGCCAAAAAAGAAAAATCCGTTAACCACTAACAGAATTAGCCAAACCCACCATTGTTTGAATTTTTGCCTTTCAGAGAATAAAATTTCGTTTTTCATTACCTTGTTGGTTTATTTTTCTACGATCACACGCTGTTTGCCAGCTCAACAAAGCGAATGTCGAATTAAGAATGAAAGCGGATTTGTTACCCTCCTCGAGATTTTGTTTGTGGAGGATTGTAAATCCTCCTTTATCTATAGCACTACAGGTCCGTTTGAATTTGTAGAACAACGGGAATAATTGATTAACTAAATAAAAGAGACCCTACCAAATATGTATCCTTTTATCCTCAGGTAAATACATTTTATCTCCAGGCTGTACATTAAAGGCTTTGTAAAAAGGAGTGCTATTCATTAACGGTCCATTTACTCGCCACATAGGTGGAGAATGTGGGTTGTTGTTTATCCATAAACGCAGATACTCGTCTTTCATTTTTACCCTCCATATTTTGGCAACGGACAAAAAGAATCTTTGATCTGGTGTAAAACCTCCAATTTTCAAGGCCTTATCTTGTCCTTCTTTGGTCATTTTAAAGGCATCGTAAGCCACCGCGACACCGCTAATGTCTGCCGTATTTTCTCCCACGGTCATGGCGCCTTTCACATGCAGGCTATCCAATACAGTAAACGAACTATACAAATCAATCACTTGTTGTGTCTTTGCTTTAAACTTGTCGTAATCATCTTTCGTCCACCAGTTTTTTACGTTACCGTCTTTATCGTATTGTGCGCCTTGGTCATCAAAAGTATGCGTTATTTCATGACCTATCACCATTCCAATTCCACCATAGTTAAGGGCGTCGTCAGCGTTATTATCAAAATAAGGTGCTTGTAAAATACCTGCAGGGAACACGATTTCATTTGCCGATGGATTATTATATGCAGTGACGGTTGAAGGCGTGGTAAACCATTCTGACTTATCAACAGGCTTGCCAAATTTTGCCAATTGATATTGATAGTTGGCGGCAGCAGCCGATACCACATTCTCAAAATATTGATTCCGAACAATGGTCACTTTGCTGTAGTCTCTCCATTTATCTGGGTAACCTATTTTCTTGGTGATGGCAAATAGCTTTTCCTTGGCTTTTTGTTTGGTGCTGTCACTCATCCAGTCTAAGTTGTCTATTCTATTTGCATAAGCTTTTTGCAGGTTATTCACCAATTCTTCCATGCGTTTTTTGGCGTCTTCGGTAAAATATTTCTTCACATATAATTGTCCCAATGCATAACCCAGCGTCACATCAACAGCACTTGCCATTATTTCACCACGAGATTTTTGTACGGCTTGACCAGATAAGACTTTGGTGAATTCAAAGGTTGCATCTGTAAAAGGTTTACTCAGCACATCTGCATAGGTGCCTATAGAATTTGCCTTCAAGTAAACTTTCCAATCATTAATCGGAACAGATTTTAGGAGCGCATTGAGCTGATCATAATAAGCAGGCTGACCGATATCAATAGAATCTGCTTTAACACCCAAATTAGCCAATAAAGTTAACCAGCCGATATTTGGTTGTCTTTTTACAAGATCCGAAACAGCAATTTTATTGTAATTCGCTTTCACATCCCGCAGTTCAACCCTAGTTCTGTGTGAAGTGGCCAATTGCTTATCAATATTGTAAACCAGGTTAGCGTTCTTTTTAGCATCGGCTGCATTGCTACCCGTGAGCTCAAATAAAGTAGCAAGATATTTTTTATAAGCTTCTTGAATGGCCATAGTTGGTGCATCTGCTTTGAAATAATAATCTCTTTCAGGTAGTCCAATTCCAGTCTGTGAAGAATGAGCGATATTTAGACTGCTATTTTTATCATCTGGAGATATGTTGAATGACAAAATGGAAGAATTGTTGACCCTTTCCTCATTAGCTACAAATTTCATTAAAGAAGGAATATCTCTGATGTTCTCTACTCTGGCAAGCAATGGTTTGATGGGATCATAACCGCGTTTGTTGATGGTAGTCATGTCCATACCCGAGGCATAAAAATCACCTACCTTTTGCTCGATGCTTCCTTTTGCGTTGTTGTTTTTTGAAACACTATCCAATATGTTTTGCAAGCGTATCCTTTGTGGATAATTCATAAACATATAAGTGCCAACTCCTGCCTGGGTAGAAGGGATCTGAGCGGTATCATACCATTTACCATCTACATACATAAAAAAATTATCTCCTGCTTTTAGCGTGGAGTCTATTCCTTGTATGTCGGTAAATTTTTGAAATGCAGAAATTTTGCAGGTAGTAAGTGAGAGCAATGCAATAAAGAGGAAAGTTAAATTTTTCATGAATGCGTATTTTTTTATCAAGTTGTAATAAGTTTTGGTTGGCTGGGTTATTAGTCAATAACTTACTCATAGTTCGAGTCGCTAATCCAAATATATCAAATATCTGAGGATAAAATAACAGTGGGGAATATTTATAGGTTGGAGCTAAGATTTCAAATTTTTAACAACTATTTCTATAAAGGAAAACCAGATCTCTCATAGAGGATACTGCGTATTCAAATTATAATTACCTCACAAATTTTTTAATGGCAAATCACTTCACTATTTGAGATTTTAGGGCTCAAATAAGGGATATCTAAATTCAATCCTCTTAAAATAAACCAACAACCCAGAAAAATAGTAAATAGAGGTAAAAACTGATTAATTTGTCTCCGGAAAGCGGGTTTGGCGAAGTTGATACCTAGCATGGCAGTCAGCATGAGCGGAATGGTGCCTAAACCAAAGAAAAACATGAATAAACCGGATTGTAAAACGCTACTAGTGCTAACTGCCGTTGCCAAAGCTAAATAAACAAAGCCACAGGGCAAAAATCCATTTAATATGCCAATCATAAAATGACCGCTTTTATGTGATATCGCTTTGCCTATTAATTTGTTGATGGTGTTTTGTAAAGGATTACGATAAGGGAGATGGATGTTGAAAAGTGGTAATAACCTTGGTAGGGTGATTAAGATAATGATGATGCCACTTAAAATACTGATGCTCTGCTGTAAACCAGCCAACCAAAGCTGTTTTCCAAGCACTCCTATTAATAATCCTAAAAAAGCATAAGTAATTGCTCTACCCAAATTGTAAGCTAATTTTTGAAAAATCATAGTCCACTTGCTTTTACTTTTATCCTGAATGGCAAAAGCCAAGGGTCCGCACATGCCGACACAGTGTAGGCTCCCGAGCAAACCAATAGTAAAAGCGAGTTGTAAATGGTTCATGGGATATACAGACTTTTCTCGAATAGATAGTTTTTATTGCTAGCACTCCAGTTGATGACCAAGCGCCATTCGCCTTTTTCAAATTTTGTTCTTGGAATAGTAACTGTTGAAGCATCAATGTTCAGTAAAATATCTTTTGTTTTGTCGGATGGACGTTTAAATTTGATACTTCCCTGATCTAGACTTTTAAAAACCAGCAATAAGGTGCTATCATTTAAGATGATAGAGGGAGTTACTTGATCATTAATTACATTTTGTTTTAAATCATATTCCTGATCAAAAGCTAGCCCCTTTTCATAGTAATCTTTGTCAAATGCGTCATCTTTTGAATAGGTCATTTTGATAGCTAGTATGGTGATGAACCCCATGAAGATGATTAAAACTAATATGATACTTCTTCCCCAATTCATGTGATTTTAATTTACAGGTCCTAAAAAATTTGTCTTTACTTTATTGATGATTTTATCATTTTGCTTTACCAAAAGTACCACATTAGTTTTCCTTTGGTGAATAGATTTCTCTGGCAGGAGCACAAAAAATGTGACTTTAACGGTACTCTCTTTTTCGATTTTTGGTGCAGCTTGAATCCAAGTAATTTTTTGGTTTTTATCCTCAGGTACAATTTCTATGTTCATGGGATAAACTGTTTTATTGGTCAACTCGGCATTATATAAATTACTGATGTAGCCCCCAGGTTGCTCTTGATAAAGCATTCCTCCGGCCCGCAATAAGGTCACATCCACATCTTTACGACTTAATAGAAAATAACTCAACACTGCAATCATCGCCACGATGATCAAACTGTAAGCTTTCATCCGTAATGTAAAAGTTGGTTGATGGTGATTGACAATCATCTCTTCTGAATAAAAACCAATTAGTTTACGGGGCTTATGAATTTTATCCATTACACTATCGCAAGCATCAATACAGGCAGTACAGTTTACACACTCTAACTGTGTTCCTTTGCGGATATCAATCCCGGTAGGGCAAACGGCTACGCACAAATTACAATCCACACAGTCGCCCAAATGTGATTCGGCATCTCCTTTTTTAAGTTTCCCCCTAGGTTCGCCTCGTATATAATTATAAGCAACCACCAAAGAGTTTTTATCTAGCATCACACCTTGAAGTCTCCCGTAAGGGCAAGCAACAATACAAACCAGCTCTCGTAACTGGCTAAAAACCAAGTAGAAAACAAATGTGAATATCCAAATGGAGATAAAACCTACCCAATGCAATTGAATAGGCTCAATCATAATGCTGATGAGATTATCACTGCCAATGATATAGGCTAAAAAGGTGTTAGAAATGAGAAAGGAGATCAATAAAAACAGAAAATGTTTAACTGTTTTTTTAATAATTTTATCTTGATTCCATTCGCCTTCATCTAATTTTTTTCTGGCTAAGGGTTCACCTTCAATCCAAACTTCAATCTTCCTGAAAACCATTTCTAAAAAAATAGTTTGAGGGCAAATCCACCCACAGAAAACCCTACCAAAAGCAATGGTAAACAATACAATGCTGATGAGCACCAGCAACATGGCTAAAACGAAAATAAAGAAATCCTGTGGCCAAAATACTTGCCCGAAAAGGATGAACTTTCGTTCGATGATGTTGAACATCATGAACTGATGTCCATTGAGTTTTATAAATGGTGCTGCAAACAGAAAAATTAAAAGCACATAACTTACGATGCTTCGGTATTTATAAAAAGCACCTTTTCTTAAGAGCGGATACAACCATCTTCTCTTCCCACTTGCTTCAACTGTACTGTGATAGGTTATTTCTTCCATTTTGTGTTTGCATTAATGAGAGCCCTAATGAAATAACATGATTTAAAAAACGCTTCATGTTAAACGATAGTTAAACATCTCACAAATAGGTATCACATTCTATATTCAGATGCCGCTTAATAAGTGAAAACCTATTTGTGAGACCTCTCTTTCCTCGAGGTGACGGTACAAAAAAACTAAGTTGCTTTATCTCCTTGTGGTGCTTTCGGATTTGCCGGATGCGTATCTTTTAATGATTTAATGTAATTGGCTACTTCTGAAATTTGCTTCGGACTCAATTGTTTTTCCCAAGAAATCATTCCTTTATCGGGCACACCATATTTAATGGTTTTGAAAAGATCACCTATTTTACTGCCATGAAGCCAGTATTCATCCGTTAAATTTGGACCAACAATACCCTGAGCATGATCACCATGACAAGCCACGCAGTTTTGAATAAATAAAGCACTACCAGCCTTTAAAACCTCAGCATCAGCAGTTAATTTTACCGAGTTTTCATCTACGCGGTTGGCAGATTTTGCCAAGAAAGCTTTTTTGGCAACGTCAGCTTGCTTCATTTCTACCACATATTCTTCATCTTGCAATTTGCCCAATTTGAAAACGTGATAGTTTAACAAGTAAACAAAGGCAAAAATGATGGTACCATAAAAAAGCCACATAAACCAAGCAGGAGTGGGGTTATCTAATTCAACAATTCCGTCATACTCATGCTCCATGATCAGATCCTTTTCTTCGGACATGGGTCTTAAGGATAATAATTTTTCCCAAAGTGTTAATTTTGGCTTGGAGGGTTCTAAAATAAATTCTGATGAAACGATGGGAGCAACAGCTATAACTTCTTTTGGTAAAAGCATATCGGCCATCATCTTAAAAGTTTTTAGCAACACCAAACAAACAATGCCGATGACAACGAGTGTAAATAGAATTGCACCTAATGCGATACCATTCATTAACTCTGTGGTGGTGTAGGCATAAGAAAAGGAGCTCACACCGAAAATCATTACCATACTTAAAAATAGTTTACGAGTATTCATGTTTTTGGTGTTAGTTCGATTCAACATTTTCTTGATTCAAAGGGATGTCGCTCATGTATTCTAAATGCGATTTTTTCATTCGGAGCATGGCGATAGTTGCTCCGATAAAAAAAGCGAGGAATATAAAAAGAGAGAGTAGCATATAAACTTCGTCGCCTCGCAGGCTATGGATAAACTGTTTAAACATGGCTTTTTATTTTAAAGGTTTGTTTTTAATATCGGTTCCTAATCTTTGTAAGTAGGCGATGATGGCAATAATTTCTTTGTCGCTACTCACTTTTATTTTATCAATTGCCAGATTTGCTGAAATCTCTTTGGCTTGTTTGTCCAAATCCTGATTGGCAATGGCTGCATATCCATCAGGATAAGGAACACCTAATGTTTGCATCGCCCCGATTTTTGATGCGGTGGTTGTGGTATCCAACTTTTGGTCAATCAACCAATCGTAAGCGGGCATGATACTTCCTGGCGACATGGTTCGTGGATCCATCATGTGGTTATAATGCCAAGCGTTGCTATATTTTCCACCTTCACGTTGTAAATCTGGTCCAGTGCGCTTAGATCCCCAAAGAAAAGGATGGTCGTACACAAACTCGCCAGCTTTACTATAATCTCCATAACGTTCGGTTTCTGAGCGGAAAGGTCTGATGGTTTGCGTGTGACATCCCACGCAGCCTTCTTTAATGTAGATATCTCGTCCTTGTAACTCTAATGGAGAATAAGGTTTTACGCTGGCAATGGTGGGTACGTTTGAGCTAATAAAGAAAGTGGGTAACATTTCTACCATTCCACCAATTAAAATCACGATTAAACTCAATACCAATAAAACCATTGGTTTACGCTCAATTTTACGATGCCAAAACTCCCGAGGTTCATTTACTTCTTTTAACATCGGTAAAGCTTCTGCAGCTTCGTTACTTACCAACTTCCCAGCGCTCATGGTTTTAACCAAATTATAAGCCATTACGATAACACCAGTTAGGTAAAGCCCTCCACCAATAGAACGCATGATGTACATTGGGATAATTCGGGTGACTGTTTCCAAAAAGTTGGCATATTTTAATAAACCTTCTGGTGTAAACTCTTTCCACATTAAACCCTGTGTAAAGCCTGCCCAGTATAGTGGGATAGCGTAAAAAAGTATCCCTAAAGTCCCTATCCAGAAGTGAAACCCAGCTAATTTTTTCGAATAAAGTGTGGTCTTATAGATTCTTGGGATTAACCAATATAAAATACCAAAGGTTAAAAATCCGTTCCATCCTAAAGCTCCAACGTGAACATGAGCAATAATCCAATCCGTAAAATGGGCAATGGCATTAACACTTTTTAGCGAAAGCATTGGGCCTTCGAAAGTGGCCATTCCATATGCAGTTAAAGCAACAACCATAAATTTTAGCGTTACATCATCGCGTACTTTATCCCATGCTCCACGTAAAGTCAATAAGCCGTTAATCATACCACCCCAACTTGGGGCAATCAGCATAATAGAGAAAGCAACACCTAGTGATTGTGCCCATCCTGGTAAAGAAGTATATAATAAATGGTGTGGCCCAGCCCAGATGTAAATAAATATCAATGCCCAAAAATGCAGGATACTTAAACGGTAAGAATAAATTGGACGATTAGCCATTTTAGGTAAGAAATAATACATCATCCCTAAATAAGGCGTGGTTAAAAAGAATGCTACCGCATTGTGACCATACCACCATTGCACCAAAGCGTCTTGAACACCTGCAAAAACATAATAGCTTTTAAAGATAGAAACTGGTAATTCAAAAGAGTTAACGATGTGTAAAACAGCAACCGTTACAAACGTTGCGATGTAGAACCAAATGGCAACATATAAGTGTTTTTCTCTCCTTTTAAGGATAGTTCCGAACATATTGACCCCAAAAACTACCCAAATGATGGTGATAGCAATATCAATGGGCCACTCCAACTCGGCATATTCATGTGAGGTACTTAAACCTAATGGAAGCGTAATAGCAGCAGCAACAATTATCAACTGCCATCCCCAAAAATGAATTTTGCTCAGCGCATCGCTAAACATTCGGGCTTTTAGTAATCGTTGTAAAGAGTAATAAACGCCCATGAAAATGGCGTTCCCTACAAAAGCGAAAATCACTGCATTGGTATGTAGCGGCCTAATTCTTCCGTAGGAAGTATATTGGTTGCCCATATTCATACTTGGACTATAAAGTTGGGTTGCAATGAGCAAGCCAACAGACATGCCTATAATACCCCAAGCGATGGTGGCAATGGCGAAATTCCGTACAATCTTGTTATCGTAATAAAACTTTTCAGGATGCATAGTTCAAATAGCTTTTATTTGTTGTAAAAGTATCTAAGACCGCCTTACAATAGAATGACAATGGGTGGTTAAATAAGTGATGGATATCATTAAATGGAAAAGATTGGATTTGATTAAATGATTTCCATGATGAAAGATCACGAGGGTGGGTTTTACGCGGTAGTTCCGATGAAAAATCGGGAGTTGCTGTTGGGAAAGTTAATCTAAATTTATATTATGAATAGGAGTTTTTGAATCTTTAAATAGGAGTTGAAAAGATTAGTTTTTCTTTTCTTCTTCTTTCACATCCTCATCATCAAACAATATCCTTACAGAAGGAGTGTATAAATCATCATTCTGGCCATTTTTATGTGCCCAGAAAAATGCAATCAAAAATATGATGGCTAACAACAGGCTGCAAAAAATCAAAAAATAGATGATACTCATGAGATCAGTTGGTGTTTTTTAGCAGCTAAATGTGTAGCTATACTAGTGAAAGAAATAATGGTGACTGTGCTAATAGGCATTAAAATGGCAGCTATTAATGGTGATAATAGTCCTTGTATGGCAAAGCTGATTCCGATAATATTATAGCAAATGGCGATCACAAAAGAGATATGTACAATTTTAACTGCTGCCTTAGAAAAGCGAAGAAAGGAGGGTAGCAAATAAAGCATTTCACCATCTAAAATAGCATCACTACCAGGCGTGAAGTTGTTGATATTAT
Organism: Pseudopedobacter sp.; assembly: GCA_014378105.1. Classification (GTDB taxonomy): domain Bacteria; phylum Bacteroidota; class Bacteroidia; order Sphingobacteriales; family Sphingobacteriaceae; genus Pseudopedobacter. Next base: position 41,365 of record JACMOI010000012.1, on the reverse strand, counting down.
CCGTAACGGCAATTCCAGCATGACTTTGTTTTAAAGCTCCTGCATCATTTAATCCATCGCCAATCATTAATACTTTAGCGTTGTTTTCTTGTTTTCTTTTGATGAAATCAAGTTTATTTTGAGGAGATTGATTAAACAATAAATCATTTTCAGTTTTAAAAAAATCCTTTAATAAAACCTCATCTTTTTTGTTATCGCCGGATATTAAATAAGTCTGATATTGTCGATTTAAGTCTTTTAATAAATGGGTAAGCCCTGCTCTATATTCTTGCTTAATGATAAAATATCCCAAATAATTTTGATTGATGCTGACATGTACCTCGGGATGTAAAGAATCAGAATGAGCATTTTGATTAATAAAATCTTGACTTCCCAAACAAATAAAATCATTTTGATAAATGGCTGAAATTCCTTTACCTGGTATTTCTTGATAGTTTTTTAGGTTATATACTTGATGCAATCCCAAATAAGTACAAATTTTACGACTCAAAGGATGGGTTGAATTAGCACAGGCACTATAAATCATTTTTTTTTCATTATCGCTTAATGATTTTGAAAAACTGATATCATTCACATCAGCAACAGTTACTGTCCCTGTTTTATCAAATACGATGGTATCAATAGCTGCCAGTTGTTCCACCACATCCGTACTTTTGAGATAGAATTTATTTTTATCGAAAATACTCAGTGCCGACGACATGGTAAATGGAGTGCTTAACGCTAAAGCACAAGGGCAGGCGACAATCAAAACTGCCGTAAATGCGTTTAATCCTGTTTCCCAATGAGGTAGCCAATAGAAAAATGTTAGAAGGGCAATAATCATTAAAACTATGCTAAAGTAGTGACTGACTTTATTTACAAAAGTCTGAATTTTGTCCTCACTATGTTTTTGAAAAGCCTCATTATTCCATAAACCGGTCAAATAACTTTGCGATACAGGTTTGATGACTTCCAGCTCCAGTGCACTTCCTTTTTGTCGTCCGCCGGCATAAATGATTTCTCCTAAAGTTTTATTCACAGGTTCTGCTTCGCCAGTAACGAAACTAAAATCTATGAGCGCATTGCCCCTTAATAAAATGGCATCAGCAGGAATAATTTCTTCATTCTTCACCAAAATGCGATCACCTTCTTTTAATTGTTCCAAAGCAATCGGTTTAGTAATTCCATCTGTTTGAATCATATCAACTGCCACAGGGAAAAATGATCGATAATCCCTTTCAAAAGAAATGTGATGATAGGTTTTTTGCTGTACAAATTTCCCAATCAATAAAAAGAAGATTAAACCCGTCAAGCTATCGGCAAAACCATCTCCTAAATAGAAAGCATAATCAAAAATAGTTCGTAGAAATAGAACAGAAATACCTAATGCCAAGGGGAAATCAATATTTAAGACCCCTTTTTTTAACGATTTGTAGGCTTGTTTAAAATAATCAGAACCTGAATAAAATACAGATGGAATACAAAATAATAAGCTCAATAAACTAAAAAATCGACCAAAGTCTCGCTCCTGTAAAGACAAACCGAAATAGGCCGGAAAACTCAATAACATGGCATTACCAAAACAAAAACCTGCCAAAGCAATTTTCGGAATTAAATCGTCTTTCCTTTGAATGTCCTTATTCACCACATCTTGAAAATTGAGGAGAGGTTCGTACCCAATTTCGCTTAATAATTCGGCGATTTCTTTAAGCGATATTTTTTGATGGTTAAACTGAATGTGGACTTGCTTCTTTAAAAAGTCTACGCGGTTTTCTAATATGCCATCCCTTAAAGTATTTAAATGCTCGAGCAACCAAATACAAGAACTACAATGGATGGCTGGAATATAAAAGGAAACAATGGTTTTATTTGCATCCTGATAATGGATGATTTTTGAAGCAATTTCAGCTTCATTCAGAAAAGCGAATTTGCTTTTTTCTCCTCTTTGGCTCTCGCCAGGATGAGGATTTAAATGATAATAATTACCCAGTTTACTAGATGATAAAATTTCGTAAACGGCTAAACAACCGTTGCAACAAAAGCTTTTTTCGTCTTTCGAAATACGGTCAGAAATACAGCTATCTCCACAATGATAACAGATAGATTTTATTAGGATATCCATCAATAAGCACTATTTTATTTTGTAGAAAAATTGAATGGCTTATACAGCGGACAAAAACTGATCATGCTGGTCACCAAAAAGATGATAGAAAGAACGATGCCAATAATTGCCACCACTCCAGAAATGATTCCCATAAAATAAAGAACTAAAATACCCAAGGCAATTACAGTTCTGATGAGCCTATCGGCTATTCCCATATTTGTTCTCATGATGATTAAAATTTAATAATCCTAAGATAGGGAGATAGGGATGTTTAAAATATGATGGATATCACTTTAAATCTTGATTTAGGTGTTTAATTAGGGATGATAAATATTGATGTTCTATCCCTTTTTAAACCTTTCGAAGTAAGCTTTTTCTAACGGTTCTCTGTGGTTTGGATGCGCTAATGCAATCAAAGCTAAGGCCCTTTGTGCTAAATTTTTACCAAATAAATCAACCATACCATATTCTGTCACCACCCAATGTACATGCCCTCTTGTCGTCACTACGCCTGCCCCCTCCTTTAAAAAAGAGGTAATCCGACTGATGCCTTTATGAGTTTGCGATGGCAAAGCTATAATAGGTTTTCCTCCTTCGGATAAAGAAGCACCTCGCATAAAATCCATCTGTCCTCCGATACCCGAAAACTGATAAGTACCAATTGAATCGGCACACACCTGACCAGTGAGGTCTATTTCTATGGCGCTATTAATAGCCACCACTTTTGGGTTTTGCCTAATGGTGCTGGTGTCATTTACATAACTAATGTCCATCACTCTAACAGCCGGATTGTCGTCAACAAAATCATACAATTTACGGGTACCCGTAATAAATGCGGTGACCGACCTGCCTACATTCAGTTTCTTTTGACTGTTGTTGATGATGCCACGTTCAATAAGTGGCATAATTCCATCCGAAAACATTTCGGTATGTAAGCCTAAGTTTTGATGTGTGCTCAGGTTTTTAAGTACTTGATCCGGAATTGCACCAATACCCAATTGTAAGGTTGCACCATTTTCTACTAAACAAGCTACGTTATATCCAATTTTTTTAGTGATATCGTCGCTTGCTAAATCGTAATTCACCTCTGGCAAAGCCGATGTATGCTTCACCAACGCGTTAATTTGTTTAACATGAATAAAGCCATCCCCATGCGTACGAGGCATCAGTGGATTTACTTGCGCAATAATATGTTTGGCATTACCTGTAGCCGCTTTGGTAATATCTACTGAAGTTCCTAAGGAGCAATAGCCATGAACATCGGGTGGCGAAACCTGTATTAAAGCCACATCAATAGGTAAAATATTAAGATTAAAAAGTTGCGGGATTTGACTTAGGAAAACAGGCACATAGTCTCCATTTTCGCTATTAACAACTGCTCTTGTAGCTGCCGAGACAAATAAGGAGTTGATAAAAAACGACTGACGATACGCTGGCTTGTCGAAATTTACATCTCCTAAAGTAGTGATGCTCACCAGTTCTACTTGAGACAATTCTTGATGTCTTTGTTGTAAAGCTGCTATCAAATAAGAAGGTGTTGCGGCGCCACCATGGATAAAAACCCGATCACCAGATTTTACAATTTTTAAAGCCTCTGCTGCGGATAAGTATTTTGCGTCAATCATATTTGTTTAGGATTCAATTTTAAACTTTAGTTAAAGCTATAACCATGGTGTAAAGTTGAATGTTTTGTAGAACCAGAAAAATGAGGAGGGTCATAAAATTTTATGATGATAGGGTGAGGTTGGATTATTAGCAAAAGATAAGACCAACCAAACATGCTGTTCGAAATGTTCCGCAGGGCATGTCGAATAATCAATAATTTGGATTTGTAATCCACTTCAGCAAAACGCTAAGTTCAAGAATTAATAATTTCCCTCAACTGCCCTTAACATTAGCTAAGCGCTCACTAAGGAGGGTTCAATGGAAAAGAGTCTTCAAGACGCTTCTTAATTCTTTAATACGTTTCAGCTAAGGATACAGACATAAAGGCATTCCTAAAAATCAACCTTCCAAACAATGCTCATCAAAATTAATTGAATCCTAAAAAATAAATCACAATAAGCTTTTAATCAATGAATTAATTCATTAGCTTAGTATAAGCTAAAATTACCTAACATGGCTAGAGTGAAAAACAATGTGATCACCCAAAATTTAAGTGGGGCAATAAACAGGCAGCTGGTGTTTAAAACCTATGCCAGCGGTACCGTTGTTACTAAATTTCCGGATATGTCTAAAGTGAAGCTTACCGATAAGCAAAAAGCGCAGAATACCCGCTTTAAAAATGCGGTGAGCTTTGCAAAAGAAGTGTTAGCAGACCCAGAAAGGAAAGCAGCTATGCACCAGCGTACCCCACCAGGAAAACTGGTCTATCACCAAGCCATCGTAGAATACCTTGCTATACATTAAATCCAAAATCTTTATTATTTAGTCCTGCAAGGGTAGTTCAACAGTAGATGAACAGAGGATGAACGGAGGATGCTGCCGCTTTCACTATACCTATGCCTATGGATAAGACGTCTATGAACCTATTTTCAATCAATAAAATAAGATGTTTCCCTTGTTCTTCGCTCAACAATAGCAATAAAAAAAAACGCTATAAAAGGTGAATCTGGAAATAATGCACAGTTTGAGTACTCTTTTTTTCATGAGTTTTCTAAAAGAGCCCGAAACTTATTCTTCCTTATTTTAGGAGTGCTGAATTTTGATACATTTTAATTGTTGTTGAATTAGTTAGATTTGTTTAAGCCTTCCCCTTATTTTTACAAGTTGATAGAAAGTTAAAAAAAGGGTTTTTATATTAAATCAGCAATCCGATACTTTCTTTGTAATAAAAGCATAAAGATGAAAAAAGACACTGCAATTAAATTATTCGAAGAAAACAAAGTTCGTTCTTTATGGGATGATGAAGCTGAGAAATGGTATTTCTCAATTGTTGACGTAGTTGCCATACTTACAGAAAGTTTAACTCCTAACAACTACTGGAAAGTATTAAAATCGAGGTTAAAAAAAGAAGGGAGCGAGTTGGTTACAAATTGTAACCAACTGAAAATGCAATCGAGCGATGGCAAATTTTATAAAACAGATGTTGCCGATACAGAGCAATTATTCCGTTTAATCCAGTCAATCCCTTCGCCTAAAGCAGAACCTTTTAAAGTGTGGATAGCTAAAGTAGCTCGCGAGCGCATTGATGAAATAGAAGACCCAGAAATAGGGATTGACCGCTTGATGGAAACCTATTTAAGAAAAGGTTATAGTAAAGAATGGATAAACCAACGGTTAAAAAGCATTGAAGTCCGTAAAGAATTAACCGATGAATGGGACGAAAGAGGCATTAAGAAAGGACAAGAATATGCCGTTTTAACTGATGAAATTACTAAGGCTTGGAGTGGTTTTTCTGTGAAGGATTATAAAAAGCATAAAGATTTAAAAAAAGAGAATCTCCAAGATCATATGACCAACTTGGAGTTGGTACTAAATATGCTTGCCGAAGCCACCACCAGCGAAATCAGTAAAGAAAAGAAACCCAAAACATTTGCAGAAAGCAAGATTATAGCTAATCAAGGTGGAACAATTGCCGGCAATACTCGTAAAGAAATTGAGGAAAAAACGGGTAAAAAGGTGGTTAGTGAAATTTCGGCAAAAAATCTTTTAAGCAATAAAAACAAACAATTAAAGTCTATGGATAAAAATTAAAACCCCTTGCAAATTATCATTTACAAGGGGTTTTTCTGTTAATGTGGACCCGGAGGGATTCGAACCCTCGTCCAAACATGGGACCAGTTGCGCTTTCTACATGCTTATTTTATGGTTGGTTTTCGAGAGCAGTTTGGCCACAAACAGCCTGATTACTCCTTAGTTTCTTTAGTTTTCGAGAAAGGTCCAAAACTTACCTCTCCTTATTCTAGCATTTCTGTGCTTCCTGATCGGCTGCCGCCAGACTTGGCTTCCGGGAAACATCTCGCTCATACTTCTAAAGTATGACTAAGCCATCTTAACTAGGTTAAGATTAAGCAGCAAGAGCGTAGTTATTTTCGCCTTTTGTGTTTTGAGAATCAATATTAGAGCTCTGAACCCTCATTGCGCTGCATGCTTACCCACTTATCATCCATCCTGTCTATTCCGGTCGAGCCCGTTTTAATAGAGTACAAAGTTAAGAGTTTTAAATAGAGTTTAGAGTATAAAGTTTAAAGTCATGTTGAGTTCCACTAAACTTTCAACTTTCTACTTTCAACTTTCTACTTTTCCAGGGTAAACTTTTAACGCTTCTTCTAAACAAACCATGGCATTTTGCAAATCATCACTATTCAAAACATAAGCCATTCTTACCTGATTAGTACCCGCACCAACAGTAGAATAAAAGCCGGTTGCTGGAGCCATCATCACGGTTTGGTTTTCGAAAGAAAAATCTTCTAATATCCATTGACAAAATTGATCTGCATTATCAATGGGCAATGAGGCTACCACATAAAAAGCACCGCCTGGGTTTGGGCAAAAAACACCTTCCATTTTATTCAAGGCACTCACTAAAACATCTCTTCTGTGCGTATATTCCTTATTTACTTTTTCGAAATAAGCATCTGGTGTGTCTACAGCAGCAGTTCCTGCAATTTGTTCAACCATTCCTGGGCTTAATCTAGCTTGCGCAAATTTTAGGGCTGTCGCAATTACTGCCTTATTTTTGGTGATTAAGCAGCCTAATCTTGCTCCGCATGCACTGTATCTTTTAGAAACAGTATCCATTATAATTACATTTTCTTCCAAGCCGTCTAAATGCATCGGCGAAATAAATGCTTTTCCATCATAACAAAATTCACGATAAGCCTCATCAGAGAATAGGTATAAATCATACTTTAAAGCCAATGCCTTTAAGTCGTTCATTTCTGCTTCGCTGTATAAATATCCAGTTGGATTATTTGGATTACAAATGATGATAGCCTTGGTTTTATCGGTAATTACCTTTTCAAATTCAGCAATAGGAGGTAAAGCAAAACCATTTTCAATGAATGATAAAATAGGTTTTACCACAATATCACTTTGGCAGGCAAAACCATTATAATTAGCATAAAAAGGCTCAGGAATAATCACCTCATCACCAGGATTTAAGCAAGCCATCATAGCGATGGTAATGGCCTCAGAACCGCCAGTAGTTACGATAATATCCTCAGGTGTAATGTTGTAATTCAGTTTGTTGTAGTAAGATGCTAATTTAGTTCGGTAGCTTAAAGTTCCTTCAGAGGCAGTGTAGGACCACACTTTGAAATCGATATTTTTAACTGCATCCAGCATGATTTCGGGTGTCTCAATATCTGGCTGACCGATATTTAAATGGTAAACTTTTTTACCTGCTAATTTTGCTTTATCTGCATAAGGCGTCAACTTCCTGATAGGGGAAGCTGGCATTGCGATTCCTTTTTGTGAAATTTTTGGCATAGCACAAAAGTAAAACTTTGTTTCAAAAACGATAGCTTTTTAATTGTAATAGTTTGGCTAAGAAAATGGATTATGATTTGATTAATAGTTTCAATCCTAATAATCACCGCGTCATGTTGAGCAGAGCGAAACATCACCGGCAGTGTTGCCATTCAGTAGGCATGATTGTAGAATGAGATGCTTCCTTTAGTCAGCATGACGGGATGCGAAGGTTTCGTCATGTTGAGCAGATCGAAACATCACACTGGCAGTGTTGCCATTCAATATGCTTGATTATATAATGAGATACTTCCTTTCGTCATCATGACGGGATGCGAAGGTTTCGTCATGTTGAGCAGATCGAAACATCATACCGGCAGTGTTGCCATTCAATAGGCATGATTGTAGAATGAGATGCTTCCTTTCGTCAGTATGACGGGGTGCGAAGGTTTCGTCATGTTGAGCAGAGCGAAACATCACACTGGCAGTGTTGCCATTCAATAGGCATGATTATAGAATGCGATGCTTCCTTTCGTCAGCATAACGGAGAAAATATATCAATTGTAAATAAACTCACCTTTTTCAGATGTAATGGTTACCTGTTTTTTCTCGGCATCTTCTACGCGTCCTACAATTTGTGCATCAACACCAAATGATTGAGAGATTTTGATAATATCGGCAGCAATTTCTTTAGGAATGTATAATTCCATACGGTGTCCCATATTGAAAACTTTATACATCTCTTTCCAATCCGTTCCAGATTGTTCTTGAATTAACTGGAAAAGTGGAGGAATTGCGAATAAGTTATCTTTAATGATATGTAGGTTCTCGATAAAATGAAGTACTTTAGTTTGCGCACCACCGCTGCAATGTACCATTCCATGTATTTTAGAACGGTATTGGTCTAATATTTTTTTGATAACCGGAGCGTAGGTTCTGGTAGGAGAGAGCACCAATTTCCCAGCGGTAACAGATAAATCATCAGAAATTTTCACCAAATCCGTCAATGATTTTTGTCCAGAAAAAACCAAGTCGAATGGAACGGCTGGATCATAACTTTCAGGGAATTTTTCAGCTACGGTTTTATTAAAAACATCATGTCGGGCAGAAGTTAATCCGTTAGAACCCATACCGCCATTATATTCACTTTCGTATGTTGCTTTTCCTGATGAGGAAAGTCCGACAATGACATCCCCAGCCTGAATCGTGTGGTTTGAGATGATATCTTCACGCTTCATTCGGCAGGTTACGGTAGAATCTACAATAATGGTTCTTACTAAATCACCGACATCCGCAGTTTCTCCTCCTGTGGAATAAATGTTAATCCCCATTTCTCGTAATTCAACAAGAATCTCTTCGGTGCCGTTGATGATTTCTGCAATTACTTCGCCTGAGATTAAATTTTTATTTCTACCAATCGTTGAAGACAACAAAATATGGTCTGTTGCGCCAACGCATAATAAATCATCTAGGTTCATGATAATCGCATCTTGTGCGATCCCTTTCCACACAGAAATATCTCCAGTTTCTTTCCAATAAATATAGGCTAAAGACGATTTAGTTCCAGCGCCATCTGCATGCATAATATTGCAATAGGCGTCATCATTGCCTAAAATATCGGGAATGATTTTGCAGAAAGCTTGTGGAAAAATGCCTTTATCAATATTTTTAATGGCGTTATGAACATCTTCTTTTCCGGCAGATACGCCGCGTTGGTTGTAACGATTATCACTCATGTTGTGGCAAAGATATTAAAAAGGTTAAAGTAGAAAGTAGAAAGTTAAAAGTAGAAGGGTGTGCGTAGTAAATAGAAAAGTAAAAGTTGTGATATCAAGTTAAAATTTGGTTTTTTTTGCGTTAAGGATGGAAGTGGATACTGGCTTGTGATTAAGGCTTGTGTAGTATGAACGAACAGCCTGCCAGAAGGCCCAAATAAAAAAACCGTTCCTAATATATAGAAACGGCTTCTAGCCTTAGACTTTTAGCCTAATACTTATTTAATAAATAATAATTCTCTAAATTTTGGTAATGGCCAAATATCATCATCCACCAATAACTCTAATTTATCAACATGGTAACGGATAGAGTTAAAATAAGATTTAACTTTCTCGTCGTAAGCAATTGACTTATCGCGAATATCTTCAATCACGTTTGCTTTCTTACGTTCTTCCACCATTGCCTCTACATTTTTCTTGATAAAGTTAATATGTTCAGAAATTTGCTTAATAAACATCAATTGAACAGAATAAGTATCTTCTCCCATACCTATATCTTTCAAACCTCTTACATTATCGATGATAGAAGTTTGGTATTTAATAGCTACAGGAATGACAACATTAGTGACTAAATCTCCGATTACTCTGGACTCAATTTGAAGTTTTTTGTAATATTCTTCTAATAAAATTTCGTGACGGGCATGAGCTTCTCTTACACTAAACACACCTGTTTCTTGGAATAATTTAAGTGATTTTTCACTCAATAAGGCGTCTAAAGCTTTCGGAGTTGTTTTAATATTTGATAAACCTCTTCTTTCTGCTTCTGCAGCCCACTCATCGCTATATCCATTACCTTCGAAACGAATATTTTTAGATTCTTTGATGTATTTTTTAACAATAGTTAAAATGGCAACGTCTTTCTTTTCACCTTTTTTGATCAATTTATCCACCTCAACTTTAAACTTAGTTAATTGATCTGCCATGATCATGTTTAACACCGTCATAGGGTTAGAAGAGTTTGCAGAAGAACCAACCGCTCTTAGTTCAAATTTATTCCCTGTAAAAGCAAATGGTGATGTTCTGTTTCTATCCGTATTATCCAATAAAATTGATGGAATTTTAGGAATGCTATGCCACATGGTGCTGTCTTCTTTGGTTTTTTTACTGATTCTTGAAGTTTCGATTTCGTCTAAAACATCATTTAATTGTGAACCTAAGAAAATAGAGATGATTGCCGGAGGGGCTTCGTTAGCGCCCAAACGGTGATCGTTATTTACTGATGCGATGGATGCTCTTAGTAAATCTGCATGTTCATAGACCGCTTTAACAGTATTCACAAAGAAGGTTAAGAACATTAAATTGTTTTTAGGAGTTTTTCCTGGAGACAATAAGTTTTTACCTGTATCAGTAATTAGCGACCAATTATTATGCTTACCGGATCCATTGATGCCTGCGTAAGGTTTTTCGTGTAGTAGAACTTTGAAATGATGTCTTTTAGCTATTTTGTCCATTAGATCCATCAACAATTGATTATGATCAATCGCTAAGTTGATTTCCTCGTAAATAGGAGCACACTCAAATTGTGAGGGAGCAACCTCATTATGACGAGTTTTTAATGGAATTCCTAATTTTAAAGCTTCTGTTTCAAAATCTTGCATATATGCAACTACACGCTCTGGAATTGATCCAAAATAATGATCGTCTAATTGTTGATTTTTAGCTGACGAATGACCAAATAAAGTTCTTCCTGTTAAAAGCATATCTGGTCTTGCGTTAAATAAGGCCAAATCAACCAAAAAATATTCCTGCTCTATTCCTAAAGATGAATTTACTTTAGAGATACTTTTATCAAAATAATGACAAACATCTACAGCGGCTTTATCCAAAACAGACAATGCTTTTAAAAGCGGTGCTTTGTAATCTAACGCCTCGCCGGTGTATGAAACAAAAACTGTAGGAATACATAAAGTTTTACCAAATATGAAAGCTGGTGAAGAAGGATCCCAAGCAGTATAACCTCTGGCTTCAAAAGTGCTTCTTATTCCTCCATTAGGGAAACTTGAGGCATCTGGCTCTTGTTGAACTAAAGCATCTCCTGAAAATTTCTCAACAGCAACACCATTTGTATCTGGTTCGAAAAATGAATCATGCTTTTCTGCTGTTGAACCAGTTAATGGTTGAAACCAATGCGTATAATGTGTAACGCCTTTGCTCATGGCCCATGACTTCATTGCGGCCGCAATATGTTCGGCAACATCTCTCGAAATTGGGGTTCCACTAACACCAGCACTTACGATAGCTTGGAAAGCTTCTTTAGACAAATAATCTTTCATTTTTGATTTATCAAAAACATTACAAGAAAAGTAGTCCGAAATTTTAGTAGAAGGTGCTTTTACTTCTGGTATAGTCCTGCCTAACACCAATTGAAGAGCTTGAAATCTAATAGTTGACATTGTATAGGTTGTTTATTTGGTTGTGAAAATTTTGTTTAATTAGAATAATGTCTAAAAGTAAGATGATTTTATTGATTTATCCTAAATTTTTTTTAAAAAAACAATATTTGCTCTCCATTTTTAAAAATTCAATCAATTTTAATGATAATTTTTAAGAAATATTAGATTTTCACTCCAAAATTACATTCAAAATAGCAAATCTTATACGCTCTCACTGAAATATTCTCTCAAATACATATATTTCTTTTAAAGATAATTTAATTTTTAAACTATTTTATTAAAAAAATTAAAATTTATGAACAATAAACCAATCTTTTTTTAATCTTTTATCAAAAATATTGTAATAGTGTTAAATTATTTTGTTGTTTTTTATTTAATAGTCATTTTAGTGATATCAAAAATGATTAAATAATTGTTAATCTAAATTTTATAAAATTAAATACTAAACAAATATTTAAATAAACATTAATTAAAAATAAACTCTAAACAATTAACAAATGGAAAATTTATTATTTGTTACAAACAATGGCGCCTATGTCTTTTGTTGCAAACTCCCAATTGCAACTATTTTGACAACAGTTCAAGTTGCTGAAACTGCTGATGCAGCGAAGGCCGTATTCTTTAATGCCAGTAATATTTGGATGATGATATGTGCTACACTAGTATTTATTATGAACTTAGGGTTTGCCAGTGTGGAAGCTGGCTTTTCTCAAACTAAAAATACTGTCAATATTCTATTTAAGAATGCAATTACTCCTGTAATAGGTATTTTATTATATGCTTTTTGTGGTTTTAATTTGATGTATCCAGGTTTTAGTGATGCACCAGGATGGTTTGGATTTGCCGGGTTTGGCTTAGCATTACCTGTCGGAGGGAACACCTCTTCCTATGCAGCAGGTTATCCATATTATACTGACTTCTTGTTTCAAGCTATGTTTGCCGCAACAACCGCCACTATTGTTTCTGGTGCTGTAGCAGAACGGATTAAATTTAGTGCTTATCTAATCTTCACTATTTTCTTTGTAGGCGTTGTTTACCTAATTTGTGGTAGCTGGCAGTGGGGTGCAGGTATGGTTTCTTCTTGGGGATTCCATGATTTTGCAGGTTCTACCTTGGTTTATTCTGTTGGTGGATGGGGTGCATTGGCAGGGGTTATATTGTTAGGTCCTCGTATCGGTCGCTTCGCTGGAAAAGGAAATCCTTTCCCCGCTTCAAACTTAGCTTTTGCTACCATTGGTGTATTTATACTTTGGTTAGGATGGTTCGGTTTTAACGGTGGTTCTGTTTTGTCATCAGATCCAGGTTTAACTTCTTTAGTGCTAACCAATACGACTTTAGGTGCTTGTGCCGGTGCTGTAGGGGCTTTTATTTTAGCTACAATTTTATTAAAATTTTACAATTACGGAATGGAATTGAGTAGTATTCTTGCAGGATTAGTGGGTATTACCGCAGGTGCTGATGTGGTGACACCAATGGAAGCAATTTATATTGGTTTTATTGCGGGTATTTTAGTGGTGTTAGCTGTTCAGTTCCTAGAAAAAATAAAATTAGACGATGTTGTTGGAGCTGTTCCCGTTCACTTAGTATGCGGTGTGTGGGGAACTTTAGCAGTAGGTATTTGGGGAACTGATATGACTTTCTTAGCACAATTGAAAGGAGTAACAGTCTATGGATTTGCTGCATTTTCAGCCTCTTACCTCCTTTTTGCTATCCTGAAATACACTATGGGAATCAGAGTTTCTGCTGAAGAAGAAATAGAAGGTCTGTATATCCATGAACATGGTGTACATGCTTACACTACCTCAATGATTTCAAAATTAAAATAAGAAATTTCGGTAGGTTTAACTAATGGTATACCTACCGAAATTTTAATTGTGCTATCAAAATATAACACATAATCAACTCAACTCTAAACAAGTAAAACAATGAAAAAACAACTATTAACTATGGCTGCGGTTATTGCAATTGCATTCACAGCCCAAGCTCAAACCGATTCCACATCAACACCATTACAAATTTCTGGCTCTGTAGATGCGTATTGGAAATACGACTTTTCTAAGAAAGCCAACATCCCTACTAGTTTTGTTAGTGATCAGAACTCATTATCATTAGGAATGATTGATTTAGCTTTGAAAAAATCTTCAGGTAAAGCTTCATTTGTTGGGGAGGTTTCATTTGGACCGAGAAGTGATCAATCTCTTCCAGACGCTACTATTCATATTCAAAATTTATATGCTACTTATGCTTTTACAGGTAAGTTTAGCATGTCTGCAGGATACATGGGAACTTTTGTTGGATATGAAGTAATTTCTCCGGTTGCAAATTTTAATTATTCTACCTCTTATTTGTTTACTAACGGACCGTTCCAAAATGCAGGTATTAAAGCTAACGTAACACTTTCTGATAAAGTAGGTGTGATGGTTGGTTTATTTAATAATACAAATGCAGGTTCTTTTTATTGGAATGGTTATGTTGCAAATCCTGATCGTGGACTTTCAAATTTTGGAGCTCAACTTTCAATTACCCCAGTGAAAGGATGGACAGCCTATTTAAATGTGTTGACTGGCAAACCAGCAGGAACTGAATTCGATTTAACAACTTCTTATCAAATTACAGAGAAATTTATGCTAGGTTTAAATGCAGCTGATTATTCAGCACCGGGTAAAAATAATGGAGGATTCTCTGGTGTTGCCCTTTATCCACAAATTAGTGTAACCAATGATTTTGCTTTAGGTTTAAGAGGTGAATTTTTTAAGATTAAAGATTCAACTCCTAAAGAAGGAGTAACCGCTTTAACTTTAACGGCGAATTTAAAAACTGGTGGTTTTAGACTTATTCCTGAAATTAGGTTGGATAATTCAAAAACAAATGGTTTTGGATTTTTAGATAAAAATAAATTGGCTACTAAATCAGCTTCACAATTTTCTTTAGCATTTGTGTATGCCTTTTAATTAAGGATCAATAAGTGATGATTGGAAAAGGTCAGATTTGATAACAGTTTGACCTTTTCCTTTTTATAAAATGCCGTTAAATCAACAGTTTAACATTTGGTGATTTGTTTAATTAACTTCAGTAAAAGTAATTAACCATTTAAAGAAAACACCTATGTTCAATTCAAAATTAAATGTTAATAGCATCGAGTGGCTCGATGTTGTTTTCGCCAACAGAAATCAATCTTATGGTGCTTTTGTTTTAAGAAAGGAATCAGGGAAATACTTAAAAAGAGCAATGTTTATTGCCACAGGATTATTCTGTAGCACTATTCTTTTATCAGCGGCTTATAATAGAACGGGAAATCTAAATCCCGACCAAGGAACAATTCCTTTAATCAATAAAGATTCTATTCAAATTATCGAAGTAGATTTAACTAAGAAAGAGCTACCAAAGCCCAAAGAGCAAAAGATAAAGGTTTCAGAACCTGTATCTCATCAGGAAGAGTTTAATCAAATAAAATATAATCAACCAAGGGTGGTAGCGGACAATATACCCACAATTGAAATTCCAACTATAGCGGATATAGATAAAAATATAATTGGTTCATTAGATATTAAAGGTAAAGAATCTGGTGAAAATAGTACACTAGTTATCCTCAATGAAAAGGGAGGAAATGGTAATGCAAAAGAAGATAGTGGAGAAGGGACATACAATATGTATAATATTGAGAAGTACCCACAATTCCCTGGCGGAATGGATGAATGGTCTAAATTTTTGAGTAAAAATTTAAGATATCCAAATTTGGCGAGAGAAAATAGTATCGGCGGAAGGGTAATTGTTTCTTTTGTAATAGAAACTAACGGAGAAATAACTAATCTTAAAATTTTGAGAGGTATTGGTGCTGGTTGTGATGAGGAAGCGATTCGAGTAATTAAGAAATCACCATTTTGGTCGCCAGGTTATCAAAACGGGCGAGCAGTAAGAGTTTCTTACATCATGCCTATTGTTTTTAGATTATCAAATTGATTAAACATTAAATTTATTGAAACCACTTTTCTTTATAGAAGAGTGGTTTTTTATTTTATATACTTGTATTAGATCATGAAAGAATAAAATTTGTTAAAGGAAGTTGATAAAAAAACATGGCAGGAAGCTGTATCAATAAATAGAACTTCTATTTTTGATGACCCAGACTATCTGGAAATTATTGCTCAGTTGCATCATACGGATATTAAATATTGGGTTTTTTATAAGAAAAACAAATCTATTTTAGGTTTTGCAACTTATGTAAAAGGGAATATTATTGTAGTTCCTGATCATTATTCTTACTCAAGTTTTTGGTTTAATGATGAACTGACGGATTTTAGTTTTTTTGATGTACTAGATCAATCACTAAAGGTTTTAAAAGGTGGTTTTAAGAATTTTTCGTTTCGTCTGCCTCCCCAAGTTAAGGATGTGAGAGCTTTTAATCTAAACGGTTGTAGCTCAGTAGTAAATTATACCTATTATAACGCTACTTCGCAGCTCGAATTAAGAAAGAATAATGAAGCTAAATTTAAGGAGTCATTAAATTATGATTTAGCGTTTTTTTATGATGAATATAACGAGCTTGTTTTAGAACAGCAACTTAATGATTTTCAAAATTTTGGCTATAAAAAATCAAAGATAAATTTTTATAGAAAATACTTTAAAGAATTAATTGATCGTAAATACCTTAAAAGTTTCGGGGTGTTTTTTGAAGGCACCTTAAAAGCATCAGCTTTGGTTATTATTGATCAAAATAACGCTACGGCTTATAACTTGCTTTTATCAAATTCTAAAATGCAGGATAAGACAGACTCAAGTACTTTTTTGTATGTTAAAATAATTGAAAAATTAAAGGAACTAGGAATTCAGAAATTTGATTTATACGGGGCCAATATGAAAGGGATTGCCAATTTTAAATCGGGGTTTAGAGGAGATTTGATACCACATTATATCGTAAAATATTCTTCTTTAAGAAATTCCTTGAATAAGTTTTTAATGTTCGCTAAAAGGGTTGTTAAGAAGATGGCGCAATAAATTTTCACTCAGCCATAACTTAAAATCTAAAATAATTTCCACAATCGAAATTAAGATACTGAATGTTAAATTTAATCTATTTAATAAAAAGTTATTACTGTGTCTAAATCAGCATATATATTGTTTATTCCTTCGTGGTTTCCAAGTAAGGTTAACGAGTTTAATGGTGATTTTAACCAAAGAATTATTATCGCACTTTCAAAAGTAAAACATCAAGTAGTAGTCTATATCGTAGGCGATATAAAAGTTTCAAAATTCTTTATAGAAGATCAAGTTGGTGAAAACACAACCACGATCATAGGTTATTACCCGAAGTCAAAATTACCTTTTTTTGGAAAATTCTTAAATTTCTATAGGTATATATATTTTAATTTAAGGGTGATCAATAAAGAAATAAACAACAGAGGGTTGCCAAAATATATTCATACTTATGTGTTTTTTCCAGCAGGTTTAATCAGCCTTTATTTTAAAAATAAATACCAACTAAAAAGCATCCTTACAGAGCATTGGACAGCTTTTTATAATCACAGTAATCGCTCATTGAACAATGATTCTTATATTTTTAAAGTAGTTTATAAAAGAATTCTAAAATCTTTTGATTTGATTTTACCTGTAGCTAAAGCCTTGCAAACAGAAATGGAGAAATGGAACAACTATAAAAATTATGAAGTAATTCCAAACGTTGTAGATACCAGATTATTTAATTTTAATGGAATTGAAAAGTTTAAAGACTTTACTTTTCTTCATGTGTCAACGCTATCTTATCAAAAAAATCCAGAATTGTTATTATCTTCTTTTGAAGAGATGCTAAAGAGTTATCCTAACCTAAAATTAAATATTATTGGAAAAGCTAAAAAGCCATTGTTATTGCAAATTAGTAATTCATCTACATTAAGAAACTCAGTAGAACTTTTAGGAGAAATGGAATATGAATCAGTTGCACTTGAAATGAAAAAATCACAGGTGCTGATCATGAGTAGTAGATTTGAAAATCTACCTTGCGTGATTTTAGAAGCTTTATGTTGCGGATTACCAGTGTTAAGTACAAATGTTGGAGGAATTTCTGAAGTTATCAATCGTTCAAACGGAATTTTATTTGATTCTGAGAATAAAGTAAAAATACTAAAAGCAATGGATGAGGTGATAACTACTTTTGAAAAGTATGATTTGAAGTTAATTTCCAATTCCGCTATAAAAGAATATAGTTATGAGATTGTTGCTAATCGAATCTATGGGGCGCTGAAAAAAAATAAAATTATTATTTCCTAAGTTTAGTTAACGTGTTTAAAAATTCTATCTATCAGGTTTTAGGTAATGTAGTTTCTGCAGGTATAAATCTACTGATTATTGCAATCACAGCTAGAGTTTTAGGTGCCGAGGGTAGAGGAGAAATCACTTATTTACTTACATGCATTGGACTGTTACAAATTTTTACTGCAATTGTCGGCAACTCAGTAATGGTTTTTATGTTGACTAAATATCGACAAAAAGAGGTTTTATTGGTTTCATTTATTTGGACACTATCAATTGTTGCAATTTCAATTCTATTTGTAGGCTTTACCACTAATCTATCCATCATCAACATTATTTATTTTGCTGTTTTAGGGTTTGTTTTAACAAGCTTTAACAATCTTACCACTTTATATAGTTATCAATTGAAATTTAGAAGGTTAACTATTTTAAAGGTTATTCAACCAGTTTTTTTGATTGGCTTGATATTTAGCTTTTCATTTTTTAAGCCACTTAATCTCAATATTTATTGGCTCTTGTTTATAATTTCTTATGTACCTCACTTTATCATATTATTGTTTGAGACCTTTGAAAGGAAACAATTAGTTTCAAAAAGTAGTATTAACACAGTAGCATTTGATTTTCTAAAACTAGGTGGACTCAACCAAATTAACAACTTAATGCAATTCGCATCCTATAGATTTGCAGTATTATTAATTATGAAATTGTTAAGCATTAAGGATGTTGGTGTTTTTGGCTTGTGGTTAACGGTAACAGATGCAATTTGGTTAATTCCAAAAGGATTGGCTAATGTGAACATGGCTTATGCCACAAAAGTTAATTATCAACGTAAACATATTTTTAGATACACTATAATTTCGATGTTTTTGTCAGCATCTTTGATTATAACTATTTTAGTCATTCCCAATAGCATTTATGTGTGGGTCCTAGGAAAAGATTTTGTAGAACTTAAGCAATTGATCATATTTAGTAGTCCTGTAATTGTTTTATTCACTATAAATTTGATAATAGCTTATTATTTTTCGGCAAAAGGTCTAATTAAATATAATACTTTATCTTCTGGCTTAGGTTTCCTTGTGATCATCTCATTTAGCTATTATTTAATAAAGCAGAATGGTTTGCAAGGAGCTGTTTTAGCTAATTGCTTATCCTACAGTATTTCAATAATTACAACTTTGTTCTTATTTTTTAGGAAAGGAAAGTAATTTAATTTGGATTCAGGTCCAATAAATTAAGCATATTTTTTACCTTTGCGGCAACATTATAGATAAGATAAAATTGGAAAATTCACAGCTCACCACATTAGATACTGCAAAAGAATTAGGACTTCGTCCCGAAGAATTTGAAAAGATAATAGAAATTTTAGGACGTACACCTAATTTTACTGAGCTTTCTATATTTTCTGTAATGTGGAGCGAACACTGTTCCTACAAAAATTCTATCACTTGGTTAAAAACTTTACCTAAAGACGGTCCACGAATGTTGGCCAAAGCAGGCGAAGAAAATGCTGGAATGGTAGATTTAGGCGATGGTATTGCTTGTGTTTTCAAAATAGAATCTCACAATCACCCTTCAGCTTTGGAGCCTTATCAAGGTGCAGCAACTGGAGTTGGAGGGATCAACAGAGATATTTTCACCATGGGTGCTCGTCCAATTGCGCAATTGAACTCTTTGCGTTTTGGTGATATCAATCACCAAAAAACACAGTGGTTGATGAAAGGTGTAGTGAAAGGAATTGGCGATTACGGAAACGCATTCGGAATCCCAACTGTTGGTGGAGAAGTTTTCTTCGATGAATGTTACCACGTGAATCCTTTGGTGAACGCAATGTCGGCCGGAATTGTGAAAGTAGGAGAGACCGCTTCTGCAACTTCTTACGGCGTAGGAAATCCAGTTTATATTGTAGGTTCTGCAACCGGAAAAGACGGAATTAACGGTGCTGCTTTCGCATCAAAAGATATATCAGCAGATTCAGTGAACGATTTACCTGCTGTTCAAGTTGGAGATCCTTTTCAGGAGAAATTATTGTTAGAAGCTTCTTTAGAAGTAATACAAACCGGTGCTGTAATCGGAATGCAGGATATGGGAGCTGCTGGTATCATTTGTTCAAACTCAGAAATGAGTGCCAAAGGAGAACACGGCATGCGCATCGATTTAGACAAAGTGCCAACCCGCCAACAGAATATGTTACCTTTCGAGATTCTATTATCCGAATCTCAGGAGCGTATGCTGATTGTGGTGGAAAAGGGCAAAGAAGCTATAGTAGAAGCCGTTTTTGATAAATGGGATTTAAATTGTGCCATCATTGGTGAAGTGACCGATACCAAACGTTTAGAATATTACATGAATGGCGAATTGGTGGCTGATGTTCCTGCTGATGATTTAGTGTTAGGCGGTGGAGCACCAGTTTACACAAGAGAATATAGCGAACCCGCTTATTATAAAGAATTTCAAAAATTTAAAATTGATGATGTTAAAGAGCCTGCAGATTTAAAAGCAGTAGCTGCTCACTTAACATCGCATCCAAATATTGCATCAAAAAGATGGGTAACGAATCAGTATGATTCAATGGTGGGTACGGCAAATATGGTCACCAATAAACCCAGCGACGCAGCCGTGGTTTCTATAAAAGATACGGATAAAGCCATCGTGTTAACGGTAGATTGTAATTCACGCTACGTAAATGCCGACCCTGAAATCGGTTGTGCCATTGCCGTTGCCGAAGCCGCAAGAAACATCACTTGCGCTGGTGGCGAACCAGTGGCCATCACCAACTGTTTAAATTTTGGAAACCCTTATGTGCCAGAAGTTTACTGGCAATTTGTGGGCGCCATTAAAGGAATGAGCGCTGCTTGTATCAAATTTGAAACTCCCGTTACGGGTGGCAACGTTTCTTTCTACAACCAATCATCGGATGAAGGTCCAGTTTTCCCAACACCAACTATTGGGATGTTGGGCGTGATGGACGACATCAAAAATATGATGACGCTGGATTTCAAAAACGAAGGCGATTTCATTTACTTAATCGGCGAAAGCCAAAACGACATTGCCTCTTCACAGTATTTGGCGTCTTTCCATAAAATCGCCGCTTCTCCCGCTCCATATTTCGATTTGGACAAGGAATACGAGATGCACCAAGTCATCAAAGCATTAATTCAAAATAAGCTGGTTCAATCCGTTCACGATGTGGCCGATGGTGGTCTGTACATTGCGCTCTTAGAGTCTGCCATGCCAAACAATTTGGGTTTCAGCATCGAGACCGATAGCGATTTCCGTAAAGATGCTTTCCTTTTTGGAGAGGCGCAGGGCAGGGTTGTGGTTTCTGTCGCTCCCCAAAATCAGGAAGCTTTTATCGAGCTGATGGCAACCGTAGATACCGATTTCAGTCTGTTAGGAACCGTAAATGCCGGCGATTTAATTATCAACGAAAAAACCTTCGGAGCAACAAAAACCGCTAAAACAGCAAACGAAAACGTTCTTCACAATATTTTAGGAGAATAATTTAGGATTCGTTTAGGTTGAAAGGAACTGACATTAATATGCTTTAAGTGCGACCTTTTAATTTTCGGAAGAGTTGAACTAGCCTAAGTAGAAACTTTCAAAGAAAATTAAGCAGTCGCGAGTTTTCTTTTTGGTATCTTTTTCTTTTGCGGAAAAAGAAAAAGTACATCCACTAATGTTAATTTGTGTGGTTTACCAAGGTTAAAAGGGGAGGCAAAACATAAACTTCTAAAATTGAAATTAGGTAATAAGAAAAGCAGGGTTCATCTTCCATCCTGGAACGATAGCCCTGCTTTTCGTTTATACTACTCAGGCATTAGTCACAAGGCTGGTATTCATTACAATCAGGTTTATTTAACTTAAGGTATTTCTTCTAACTTGCTTTTGGGTAAAATCTTTTTAATTTTAGGATGATTATTAAATTTATATGTCATTTAAATTGTTAAATATTTGTTTAAAATTTTAAAAGACTAATTTAAAATTGACAGTCAATTAATTAAAGCAAAAAATACTGCAATAATAATTTAGAAATGAGATTTAGCCAAAGAAATGGTATAAGTGCGATAGAAAAGTCTATACAGTTGGATTGTATGGACGAAGAACTTAAAAATAGCCTATGGAATGTTTTAAAGCTCTTGATTCTAGACAATATTAGAAATCGAACAAATCAATACACAACGCTTAACCCATTTAAACAA
The DNA here is from genome assembly GCA_014378105.1 of Pseudopedobacter sp. Taxonomy (GTDB): domain Bacteria; phylum Bacteroidota; class Bacteroidia; order Sphingobacteriales; family Sphingobacteriaceae; genus Pseudopedobacter. Next base: position 19,257 of record JACMOI010000012.1, on the reverse strand, counting down.
TTTACAATTTCATTATGGCATAATTTCTACAAACTTCCAATTGATGAAATACCTTATGACAGCAATGATGCAAGAGCTTACATTAGAATATGGTTTTTTCAAGCGGACTGGTATGAAATATATGACTTTATTGAGTTTTCTTTTGAGCTAGTAAGAAACTCTAATTATGAAATAAAAACAGATAAAATTGAAGAAAAGTTTAATACTGTGTTAGAGCGTGAATTTTCTGGTTTTAGATTTATTAAAGGAATCATTGTACCAATAACAAATAAAGAAGAAATTGGTGAGATAACTAGTGTATTAAAAATCACAAGTTCATTTACAGCATTGAGCGGTTGCAATATTCATTTGGAGAATGCACTTGATAAACTGTCCGACAGAAAGAATCCAGATTATAGAAACTCTATTAAAGAGTCAGTTTCCGCCATAGAATCTGTAGCTAAAATAATTTCTAATAATGCTAAAGACAGTTTAGGAGCATCATTAGATAAAATAAAAGGTAAAATAAAAATTCATCCTGCACTTGAAAGAGGTTTTAAACAAATATATGGCTATACAAGTGATGAAGATGGAATAAGACACGCCTTGACAGAGGAATCAACTTGTGGATTTGAAGATGCAAAGTTCATGCTTGTTTCTTGTAGCGCCTTCATAAATTATTTAATTTCCAAGTCAGAAAAGGCGGGAATAAAATTTTAATTATTCTCAATTTGGTGTAAGTGTTTCCAGCTGTTCGAGATGTTAGCTTGCGCATCTCGAACTTCAAATAATAAGGATTTGCAATCCGCCTAGACTTTGCAAGTGAGATGCTTCCTACAGTCAGCATGACGAACACTCAAGCGTCACCTTGAGGTACGAAAGGTCTCACCAGCAAGTAAACTAAAGTGTCGTATAAAAAACGAGATGTTCGAGCTATAATCCTGAACTTCTCGAAATTTAAGCCTACCGCAGGCAGGGATTTTTAATCCGACTAAACCTTGCAAGTGAGATGCTTCCTATCGTCAGCATGACGAACACTCAATCGTCACCTTGAGGTACGAAAGGTCTCACATTAAGTAAACTAAAGTGTCGTAAAAAAATAAAGTATGTTAAATAAACTATTGATACCTCTGCTAGAACTTTAAAGACCTTTCCACCATTGATTTTCGTAACTTTTTAATGAATTAGGCACTTTGGATTACTTCTAAAGATAATTCTTATTAAATTGAACTTCTAAATCAATTGAAAATGAAAAAAACGCTATTACTTTTATTTATTTCTACGGTATCAGCTGTGACTTTTGCGCAAAGTAAAAGAAAGCTAAATCCAAATGATGTTTATCGTTATCAAAGCATCAACAATCCCCAGATTTCTCCAGATGGTAAATGGGTTTTATATTCCGTGGGTACTCCAGATTCCGCTAAAAACAAATCAATCACTGATTTATTCATGACCAACTGGGATGGAAGTCAAACCGTTCCTGTTACTTATTATGGAAACGGGGGAGGAAACGCCACTTTTAGTCCAGATGGAAAGTATATCTCTTTTTTATCCTCAAAAGCAGTTGATAGCATTGATAATATGCAGCTATGGTTAATGGATAGAAGAGGAGGAGAAGCCTTTCAGTTTACAAAGGTTAAAGAAGATTTACAAAGTTACGAATGGTCGCCAGATGGTAGTAAAGTGCTGCTTTTAATGAAAGATGTAGAAAAGAAAGATAAGAAGTCTAAAACAAAACCTCCAATTGTTAGCAACAAGTATCATTATAAACAGGATGTGGCAGGTTATGTTGATTCATTAACCACGCATTTGTATGTTTTAGACATGAAAACTGGTAAAATTGATCAGCTAACTAAAGGTATTTATTCTGAAGGTCAGGCTTCGTGGTCTCCAGACGGAACTAAAATTACTTTTGTAAGTAATAGAACTCCTGATCCGGATAGGAATGATAACTCTGATATTTTTGTGATAGATGCTAAAAAAGGATCTCAAATTAAGCAGTTAACCACTTGGAAAGGATCTGATAGAAATCCTGTATGGAGTAAAGACGGTAAATATATTGCTTATTTGCGCTCTACTGCGGATGATACTTACATCAATTACGATCAAAATATATTGTCCATCATGAAGCCAGATGGTAGTGACGTGAAATTACTAACTGCATCTATGGATCGTCCAGTTTCTAATCCTAAATGGGCAAATGGCGATAAAAGTATTTACTTTTTGGTAGATGATGACCGTCAGTCTTACATTTCAAAAGTAGATTTAAGTACTGGTAAAATCGATCAAGTGATTGGTGGTGATCGTAGCTTCTCTGATTTAGAAAGTAATGTTAATGGAGAATGGTTGACAACGATGAGCGATCCTCAACATCCTAGTAATTTCTACACCATATCCAATGGAAAATTAAATAAAATTACTAAGGTGAATGATGAATGGGTAAGTCACATTGATTTAGCATCAGTACAGGGTTTCAAATCAAAAAGTAAAGATGGAACAATGGTATCAGGATTATTTTTCACTCCAGCTGGTATAAAAGCAGAAAAATTACCTTTTATCTTATTTATTCATGGAGGCCCAGTTGCTCAAGATGAATTTTCATTTGATTTATATCGCCAAATGTTAGCCACCAATGGTTATGCAGTAGCTGCAGTTAATTATCGCGGTAGCAACGGAAGAGGAATTGCTTATTCTAAAGCGATTTATGCGGATTGGGGGAACTTAGAAGTAATGGATTTATTGGGCGCTACGGATTATTTAACCAAACAAGGCTGGATAGACCCAAGTCGTTTAGGTATTGGTGGCTGGAGTTATGGAGGTATTTTAACGGATTATACCATTGCATCAGATACAAGATTTAAAGCAGCAGCGAGTGGTGCTGGAAGTGCTATGCAGCTTTCGATGTATGGAATTGATCAGTATCTATTACAATGGAACGAAGAGATTGGATTACCTTGGGAGAAAAAAGGTTTAGATACTTATATGAAACTTTCTTATCCTTTTACTCATGCTGATAGGATTAAAACTCCTACTTTGTTTATGGTGGGACAGAATGATTTTAATGTTCCTTCTGAGGGAAGTGAGCAGATGTACGCAGCTTTAAAAACATTAAATATCCCAACTGAATTAATTATATATCCTGGCCAGTTTCACGGAATTGGAGTGCTAAGCTACCAAGTTGATCGTTTTCAGCGTTATTTAGATTGGTACGGTAAGTATCTGAAATAGAATTTCTCATAACAAAAAAGCCATTTCAGAAGAAATGGCTTTTTTGTTATATACTAATTTCCATGCCATCTTTAGCAATAGGAATCTTAAAATGATCTTGATTTGCTAATGCATCTTCACCTAAATGAGAAAGTAAAATATGTTTACATTTAAACTCTTCCTGTTTTCGGATAATCGTTTTATAGTTCAAATGCCCTTTACTTTCTTTTTCATAAAAATTACATTCGCAGATAAATAAATCAGCAGCTTTTGAAAGTTCTATTAAAGTGTCTGTCCATTCGGTATCGCCGCTAAAAGCAATAATCTTATCCTCAATAAAAAGTTTTAATCCATGCGGAAGAGAAGGAGCAGAATGAATAACTGGAAAAGCTTGTAATTTAAAGTAGTCAGTTTCTAATAACTGATTTGTTTGATATTCTTTAAACAGAATCAACCTAAAATCTAGGTCTGTTTGCACTTCTGGATATAAAAGTTCTAATAAAGCTAAAGTCTTTTTCTCGATGCCTTTAGGACCGATGATGGTCAAGGTTTTTATTCGATTGCCGCGAAATAAATCAAGTAATAAAAAAGGCAAACCTCCAAAATGGTCACCATGTAAATGGCTGATTAAAATGAAATCTAAATGAGCAGGTTCTAATTGATTTTTCTTTAAACCGACTAAAGAAGTAGCTCCACAATCTAATAGAATTCGAATATTTTCATTTTCTAGATGAAAACAGGTATTCAAGTTTCCTTCACTCCCAAAAGCATCTCCCGCACCTATAATTGTCAATTTCATAGAATAAATTAATCTTTTTTAAATATAGGAAATCTAACGACAGGCCAATCTTTAGGAGAATTAAAATATTGATAGGATTTTAAGTTGGCATCTACTTCAACTGGATGATTTTTATGTAAATGATTTTTTTGAGTATTTTGTTGAATCGCACTCCACAAACTTGGAATCCCAATTTGAGTATAAAATTTATAAGATCCTTGCTCTTTAAATTGAAGTATATGTCCAAACTCGTGTTTTACAAGCCATAAATCTTTTTTTAAAGAATAGCTATCAGAAGATAAAAAGATTCCAAATTCTGGGAGCGTAATTCCATGTCCTTCTCCAATTAATTGAGATTCATAGATTTTCACACCATCAAATACACCAGCAAGTTTGATCAAGCTTATTGAGATTGATAAAGTTGATTTCTTAAATAATGGTCTATAATTACCAAAGCCGCCATCGCCTCTACAATAGCTACTGCTCTTGGAACCACACAAGGATCATGACGACCTTTTCCTTTAATTTCTGAAGCTTCACCTGCTTTGTTTACCGTTTCCTGATTGCTCATAATGGTGGCAACTGGTTTAAAAGCTACCCTAAAATTTATATCCATTCCGTTAGATATTCCGCCTTGCACACCACCAGAAAAATTGGTTTTGGTAGAGATTTTTCCATTACCATCAGTTTGGAAAATATCGTTATGCTGAGAACCTCGCATGATTGAACCATCAAAACCAGAACCATAATCAAAACCGTGAACGGCATTGATGCTCAACATGGCTTTACCTAAATCGGCATGTAATTTATCGAAAACGGGCTCTCCTAAACCAACTGGACAGTTTTTAATATAGCAGGTAATCTTTCCACCAATGGTATCGCCTTCTTTACGGATGCCGTCAATCAAAGCAATCATTTTTTCGGCTGTTAAGGCATCAACACATCTAACAATATTATTTTCTCTTAGATTGATAAACTCTTCAGCATTGGTAATTTCGACTTCTGGAGCATCTAATTTACCAACGCTACTCACATGCGCCAGTACATCAATCCCTTTTTGCTGTAAATAAAGTTTTGCGATTGCACCAGCAGCCACACGAGCAGCCGTTTCTCGGGCAGAGGAACGTCCACCACCGCGATGATCTCTGATGCTGTATTTTGCTTGGTAAGTATAATCAGCATGAGAAGGACGAAAAGTATCTTTATTATGATCGTAATCTTTTGATTTTTGATCTTCATTGGGTATCACAATTGCTAAAGGAGTGCCTGTTGTTTTACCTTCGAAGACTCCGGATAGAATTTGAAAAGTATCAGATTCTTTTCTTTGCGTAGTAATTTTCGATTGACCAGGTTTACGCTTATCGAGTTCGTTTTGAATGAAGTCTAAATCGACTTCGATATTTGGTGGGCAGCCATCGATAATTACGCCAATAGCTTCTCCATGAGACTCGCCAAAAGTGGTTATTTTAAAAACTTGCCCGAATGAGTTTCCTGCCATGTTAAAGTATAAAGTATTGAGTATAAAGTATCAAGATTTTTCTTCTAACTCACTACATAAATTAATATTTAAATCAATCAAGTTCTTGATACCTGATACTAAAATAATGCTATGTTATTTCAAAGCCTAATTTCTTAAAATCTTCCCAGAAATGAGGATATGATTTCTCCACAACTTTATATTCTTCAATGGTCACTTCATTAATCATCATGGCCATTGGCGCAAAAGCCATTGCCATTCGATGGTCCTCGTAAGTTGCAATGGTAATTTTATTTGGAATAGCTAATTCTTGACAATCTAATTGATAAACATCAGCTTGTGTTTCTATTAATTTTACGCCAATTTTTGCTAATTCTGTTTGCAAAGCCAGTATACGATCAGTTTCCTTAATTTTTAAAGTTTCTAATCCTGAAAAGCTAAATTCTTTGCCTTGCAAAGCTGAGCAAACAATGACTGTTTGGGCTAAATCCGGACATTCCTTAAAGTCTAAAGTTTGTAGTTTTATCTCATGAACTACCTTTTCTATAGTAATCCCATCTTCAGAAAAAGTAGTTTCTACTCCAAATAAATTCATAATTAGAACGATAGCACTATCGCCCTGCAAACTATCTTTCTTTAAGTTAGGCAAATGAACTTTCATATTTTCTGATAGCGCAACAACGCTATACCAGTAGGAAGCAGCACTCCAATCAGGTTCGATTGTTAGTGTTGTTGGCTTAAACTCCTGAGGCGTAATTTCGATGGTATCGCCTTCCCAAGAATAATTAATTCCACATTGTTCCAACATGGATAAAGTCATGTCTACATAAGGTTTAGAGGTAAGTTCATCCATTATTTCTAACTGTAAACCCTGCTCTAAAGAACTTCCAAGCATCAATAAGGCAGTTAAAAATTGAGAACTAATATCACCTCTGATAAGAATGTGCCGATGAGTTTGCTCAAAAGGTCCGTTGATTTTTACTGGAGGATAACCATCATTTTCTAAATAAGAAATTTGGGCACCTAAGCTTTTTAGCGCATTTACCAAAATCCCGATAGGACGTTGCTTCATCCTATCGGAACCTGTAATCTCTACTTCTTTACCTTTAAAAGCATAATAAGCAGTCAAAAAGCGCATCGCCGTACCTGCAGGGCCAACATTGATAATGTCTTGCTCGGGATGGTTTAATATTCCATTTAAGGTAACTGTATCTGCCGCAGCCGAAATATTGTTAATTATAACTTTTCCTTGGCTCAAAGCTGATAAAATTAAAGCTCGATTACTTTCGCTTTTTGAGCCTGTTAACCAAATGGTTTCTTCTTTCTTTAAATTTGCTTTTTGAATAAGAATAGATATCATTATTAACTCATTTCGGCTTTAATGGCATTCATGATAGCTGTTTGTTTACGGATTGATTCGCTATGAATTAATTCTAAAACTTTCTCAGTAAAGTCTTTTTCTAAACTTAGAGCAGATCCATATGCCGTTCTCTTTTGTAAGATTTCATCCCAACGCGAAACCTGTAGAATGGTTACATTATTATCTCTTTTGTACTCTCCAATTTGAGAAACGATTTTCATTCTTTCTCCTAGTTTCTGGAAAATCTGATCATCTATTTTATCAATTTTTTCTCTTAAGCCAGCTAATTTATCAACGAATTCAGCATTTTTTGATTCCGCTTTTCGCAAAACAAAACCATCAATCATTTCGCTTAACGCAGCGGGTGTCACTTGTTGTTTGGCATCTGTCCACGCTACAGAAGGATCAATATGCGATTCAATCATCAAACCTTGCATGTCTAAATCCAAAGCTTTTTGAGAGATAAAAGGTAATAATTCTCTATTTCCACAAATATGAGATGGATCATTAATAATCGGAAGATTAGGAACTAATGTCTTTAAGCTGATGGCTAGATCCCACATGGGTTCGTTACGGAAAGCAGTTTTTTCAAAAGAAGAGAAACCCCTATGTATAGCCGCCAGTTTAGTAATACCAGCTTGATTGATTCGTTCTAAAGCGCCTATCCACAATGAAAGATCAGGATTGATAGGGTTTTTAACCATTACTGGTATATCAACACCTTTTAAAGCATCAGCAATTTCTTGCACAGTAAAAGGATTTACTGTAGATCTTGCACCCACCCAAAGTATGTCAACTCCTGCAGCTAAGGCTTCCTCCACATGTTTTGCGTTAGCAACCTCTACTGCTGTTGGCAAACCAGTTTCTGCTTTGGCTCTTTTTAACCATTCTAATCCAATGCTACCAATTCCTTCAAATTCTCCTGGACGAGTTCTTGGCTTCCAAATTCCAGCTCTTAAAACACTCACTTTTCCGGTGTCTTTTAGCAAGTGTGCAGTTGCTAATAATTGTTCTTCAGTTTCTGCACTGCAAGGTCCCGAGATGACGAAAGGTTCATGTGTTACGTTAGCCCAATTGCTTAAAGGCTCGATATTTAAATGCAATTTCATTTTATTTTTGATTTTAGATTGTTTACTTATTTACTTCAAATTATTTAATTCTTGTTCTTCATCTTAACTACACTTTATCATTTTTCAAATATTCACCCATAATACTAAAGTTGACAGTATATTTCAAGATTCTTCGGATAGCATCTTCATAATTTTCTGTTTTCTTCCATTCAACATCTACATAAAAATTATATTCGTTTCGTTTGCCTAAAACAGGCATAGATTGAATTTTACTCATGTTAATTTCATTTTCTGCCAAGATGTTTAAAACTTTAGCTAACGAACCTACATCATTACTTACCTGAAAGCACAAAGAAGCTTTATTGGTGTTTTTGATTTCTTTTTGTTTATCAGTCAAAATTAAAAAACGGGTATAATTTTTTTTGTTAGATTCTATTCTTCTCTCCAAAATATTTAAACCGTAAAGTTTAGCAGCCAGAGTATTAGCGATAGCGACCGTATCCATAAGTTTTTCTTCGGTAATTTTTTTGGCGCATGCTGCTGTATCATTACTTTCTACAATTTTTAAATATGGAAAATCGTCTAAAAAATCGCCACACTGGCGGATGGCGATTGGGTGTGAGGTTACCGTTTTGATATCCTCGAATTTCACACCCGGTAAAGCCATTAAATGCAATTGAATGAGTAAATAAACTTCTCCAATAACTGGGAAATTATATTCTCTCAGCAGAGAGTAATTAGGTAATAAACTGCCCGCAATACTATTTTCTATCGCCATTACTACATAATCAGCTTCACCAGCATCAAGTTTTTGAAAAGTTTGTTTGAAAGAGTTACATTCAATAGTTTCAATATCTTCTCCAAAAAACTTAAAGGCAGCCTCCTCGTGAAATGAAGCTTTAATTCCTTGTATGGCAACCCTTTTTTTTATACTCATTTTTTTGCTAAAAAAAAACCCAGCTTTTTGAGCCGGGTTCGTTTATGTTTTTATGTCTTATTACACATTAGTCCCGGCTCTTATTTTTAAAATAAAAGTAACCGAAATAATATGTAGTGTTGTTATTCATTTTTTATTTACTGTGTCAAATGTACATAATAATTTAAATGGACAACAAAAAAAATTTAATTTTTTTTATTCTTAATTTACCAAATTAAATATTGACAAGTTTTCATGATTTAGAGAGACTGATAGAATGTCAAACTTTCTTTAATCAAATTCTCGTCAACAAAAATATCAAACTGGCATCTACCAATTTTATTTGGTAGAGAGAAATTGATTTTACCCGATACATTCTTTTTATCATTTTTCATAATTTCTAACAATTCTTGCTCAATACCTTGTCTAATTTTGTATTTCCCAAAGAATTTTAAAAACGATGAAGTAATCAATTCTAAATCAGATTCTGATAGCCCGATGATTTCTTTTGCTAAATAAGCCTCGCAAATCATTCCAAGAGCGATAGATTCTCCATGTAAAAGCGATTTTTTTTCATTCTTTAACGACCACGATTCAATAGCATGACCAATGGTATGACCATAATTTAAAGTTTTTCTTAATCCTTTTTCAAAAGGATCTTCTAGAACTACTTTGTTTTTAACCTCCACAGAATGATAGATTTGAGCTTCAGTTATTTCTTTTGCACTTTCTAACGCAGTTATTTCCTTAAAAAAATCAGCATCAGCTATAATTCCATGTTTGATTACTTCGGCAAATCCTGAAGTCATTTGTCTTTCATCCAAAGTCTTAAGGAAATCTGTAGCAATAATTACCGCTTGCGGTTGTGCAAATGTGCCTATGATATTTTTAACATCACTTAGATCCACACCAGTTTTTCCACCAATAGATGCATCAACTTGTGATAATAAAGTTGTTGGAATTTGAATAAAATCAATTCCACGTTTAAAAGTTGAAGCAGCAAAACCCCCCATATCGGTCACCACTCCACCACCTAAGTTAATTAAAACTGCATTTCTATCTGCTTCAAACTCCAAAAGCATTTGCCAAACACCGATACAAAAATCAATAGTTTTGTTTTCTTCGCCGTTTGGGACTTCTATGATGTCAAAATCGGTCAATTCTGGAAGTTTTTCTTGTAAAACTGGCAAGCAATACTGCCCTGTCATTTCATCAGTTAAGATGAAAATTTTAGAATATTTCTTTCTAGAAAGAACCTGATTTAGACTTTTTAAGCTGTTATCAAAAAAAACTTCGTAGCTGCTATTTTCAATCGGTTTCATATCACCTTAATTTTTTGCCCATTAAATTCTATGATGTCACCTTTTCTTACTTTCAATCTTTTTCTGTAATCAACTGATCCGTTATATTTTACCGAGCCATCTGTCACTACCATTTGTGCTTCACCGCCCGATGAAACTAAATCAGTAGCTTTTAAAAGCTGAATTAAGGGAATAAATTCGCCTTCCAAAATAAATTCTATCATAAACAGCAAACTTACAAAAATCATAAACGTTGTATGCTAATAATGTTCAATGATTTTATAATTTTGACTCTTTATAACCATTTATAATATGCCGGATTTTATTTCTAAAAATAACTTGTCTTTTGACGACACTAAAATTGCTTTTAAGCATCAAAGTGATAAAGATTTAAAGCGCTCTTTTTGGTTGTTCAAAGTGATTAGCAATAACCTTTTAGTAAAGATTGGTCCTTTATTTACCAAAGCTGCTTTAGCTATTCGTATACCTATTTCAGGTTTGATTAAAGCAACGATTTTTAAACAGTTTTGCGGAGGTGAAACCATTAATGAATGTACCCCAACTATTAAAAAGTTGGCTGATGTAGGCGTGGGAACTATTTTAGACTACTCGGTTGAAGGAGAAGAAGATGAACACGCTTTTGATCAAACTGAAAAGGAAATCATATACACTATTAAAAAAGCGGTAGAACTTCCGCAAGCCATCCCATTTTGCGTTTTTAAAGTTACAGGATTAGCCAGATTTGGACTTTTGGAAAAAATCAAGGATAATGTAGACCTTAAAGAATTTGAAAAGCTAGAGTGGAAAAAAGCTTTGAACAGGATAGAGGAGATATGTAAAGCAGCTTATGAATCTCAGAAACATATTATGATTGATGCCGAGGAAAGCTGGATTCAGGATGTAATAGATGATATTGCAATAGAAATGATGCGAAAATTCAATAAAGAAGAAGCAATTGTTTTTAATACCTATCAATTGTATCGACATGATAAATTATCTTCTTTAATAGTTGATGAGGCTTTAGCAAGAACAGAAGGTTTTTATTTGGGTGCCAAATTGGTTCGTGGTGCTTACATGGAAAAAGAGCGGAAAAGAGCTGCCGAAATGAATTATACCTCGCCAATTCAACCTGATAAAACTTCTACCGACAAAGATTATGATGCAGCTGTAGATTTTTGCTTAGAGAATTTAGCTGTTATTTCTTTTATAGCAGGAACGCACAATCAACATAGTTGCCAACTTCTTGCCGATGAAATGGAATTAAAAGGGATACCAACTCATCATCCTCATGTTTATTTCTCACAGCTTTTGGGGATGAGCGATAATTTGAGTTTCAATCTTTCTGATGCTGGCTTTAATGTAGCTAAGTACGTTCCTTACGGACCTGTAAAAGCAGTTTTGCCATATTTGTTCCGCAGAGCTGAAGAAAACACTGCTATTGCAGGGCAGATGGGAAGGGAGTTAAAATTGATTTCGAAGGAAATGAAGAGGAGAAAGATTTAGTTTATTATTAAAGTTGTTCATTATTCATTAGTAAATATTTTTCAAACGGATGATTTCAATTTTGTGAATTAAATAACTTCTGTATCGTGTCAGGATAAGTCATTAAATAAGTCTGGATACCCATATCCGAAGCAGTTTTTAAGTGTTGTGGGCTATCATCGATGAATAATGTTTCTTCTTTTTTTAGATCATTTTCCGCTAAAACTTGTTCGAAAATAGCTTTGTTAGGTTTTCTTTTTCCAACCAAATGGGAGTAATAAATTTTTTCGAAAAAACCATCATTTCCAGCTAAATTGAACTCTTTTTTTAGGTAGTTATTGATATAATCTAAATGAATTTCATTGATGTTACTGAGTAGAAAAGTTCTGTATTTATCTTTTAGGGATAAAAGTAATTCATGGTTTCCTGTTGGGACACCAATTAATAAAGAATTCCAAGTGTCATCAATCTGTTGGTCTGTTAATTCGGGGTGGTTACTTACTTTTCTAATTCCGTCTCGAAATTCTGCTGCTGTAATTTCTCCTTTTTCAAACTGATCGAAAATTTCGTGATGTCCTTTGTGCGCATAAAATTCTTCTACGTTGGTAATGCCTAATGCCTCAAAAGCAGCTTGCGTACGTTTAAAATCTATGGTGAAAATTACGTTCCCGTAATCGAAGATGATGTTCTTGATGTTTTTGTTCATGGGTTAAAAATAGGAAGCTAAAACTAGAAATTTTAAATATTATTGATTTCTAAAATAGGAGTAAAAGCTTTAGTAAAATAAACTGGATAGGAGAGAACCCAATTAGTGAGCCCAATAAATATTAACTTTAATTTTCTGAGATTCAGATTTTCAATTTTGCTCTTAGATCTTTCGAGATTTCATCCGTAATGTCTAAGACATTACGTAATTCATTTGAAGAGTTATTGATAATTTTATCACAACGCTTACGATGCGGCAAAAGAAACTCGTTATAAGCAGGCATTACATGATTTTTCCATCTATACATCACATCTTCTTCAGAATAGCCACGTTCTATCAAATCTCTATTTAACCGACGTTCTAAGGCAATTTCAGAATCGGCGTCAATGAAAATTCTATAATCAAACAAGGGATCTATTCTTTTATATTGGTAGATAAATAAACCTTCGATAATGAGAATTGGAGCAGGTTTAATTTCTAAAATTTTAGGTTTTGGATTCGGATTGTTAAAAGTGTATTCCTGTTTATAAATGGTTTTATAATCAAGTAATTGATTCACATCTGCTTCAAATTGTTTTATATCAATACAACTAGGCAAATCAAAATTATGAAAGCTGATTTCTTCGGCAGTCATTTCTCCAACATTGATGTAATAATCATCCTGAGAGAGTAAGCAAACTTCTTCTTCACTAAAATGATTCAAGAAACAATTTAAAAAAAATGTTTTACCAGAACCACTGCCACCGGCAACGCCTAATACGTAAGGTTTACTACTGCTCATTCGGGATACCGAAAGTTATATTTACTAAAAATCTTTTATCTAAGGTACCAATTGCATCCGCTGTAGCTTTTGTAACTACAACAATAACGTCTTTAGTGGTTTCATTCTCAGTAAATCTACCAACAACTTTTGCGAAAACACTTCGGCCTGTCATAGGATTTGTGATTTTCATGATGGTACCAACTGGAGCAGAACGATGTAGCGCAAAGCTTTTTGTTGCATCAAGGTTGTTATCATCAATCCAAACGGCTACACCTTTTTCATTTACCTCGGTAATTCCATAACGATTCTTCGGAATTTCAACCTGGCTCTGTGAATCGGTTGAATCAATATATTTAATTTTTTTGTTCAGTATATTTTTTGAATCAATATCTGTTGGGTTTGGTTTTTCAACAGTTTGGTTATCTTTATTTTTAGTTAAAGTCGAATTTAAACTTACCTCATCACTTTCAATCACTTTTAATTGTTCGCCAACTCCAATACTGTTACTATTTAAATTGTTTAACAGTTTTAAATCATCCACACGCATGTTATATTGATCCGCAATAGCGTATAACGTTTCACCAGCTTTTACTTTATGAATCTTTGTTTTCGGAGCTTTTGTTTTCTCGGGTATTGAAGAGAAGCTAGTTGGTGGACTCGTGAAATTTTGTTGTGTAGGTATTTTAATAATTTCGCCGGGCTGTAAAGCTTGGCTTTTATTGAAAGCCATAATTGCCTGCGGACTGATTCTGTATTTTCTGCCCAAAGAATAATAGGTCTCTTTAGATTCTATTTTATGGATAATTACTTTTTTGCCATTCAAATTTTCTACTCCAATAGAATCCCTAAGGGTTAAGGAGAAAGCTGAAAATGAAGAGAAAATAAAAAGTAAAAAAAGAAGGTTTTTATAATTCATGAATTGAATTTTGGTCAATTTTAAAATTTTGCAATTATACTAAATATGTGACAATTTCTGATTTGTTTTTGATATAAACTAATCGGTCTTGCCACACAAAGAACGTATGAAATGCTAGCTTCTGTATATTATTATTTAAATAATCTTTAAATATTAGCTGATACCCTTCTAGGATGGAAATACTGTTTTTTAAGATATCATCATGAGTTTCTAATTGACTTTTTATAGTTAGACCTTTGTGATTAAGCAGATTAATGGATGAATTTTCAAATTCTTTATGGATGACTTCTGGTAATAAAATATCACTATGAATAACACCTAAAGTTGAAAAATCCTTTAAATTTATTTTACGAATGAATTGTCCATTCTCTTGATTTAAAAGTTCGAAATTTCTTGGAAATATTTTTGGATTAAAAACTAAAACACCTTCTTTTGCTTGTTGTTGTATAGTAATTGAGTAGTTTTCCCATTGGATTTTTTGAGTATAAAGATTGAAAGCAATTATCCCCTTAAAAGTGGGTAAATTTTCACTTTCCTGAACTTTGAAGAAAATGATTCCTTTTAAAGTAAAGGAAAGGCTAATTAAAGACTCATCAATGAGTTCCTTATCTACAACTAAAAATTTCTCATTGATAAAATCATAAGCAGAGAAAGAAAGCCTTTTGTCAGGATATCTAGTTTCCCAAACCATAATTCCTAATTCATCATCTACTTCTATTTTCCAAATAATTCCATTTGCTTGGGCAGAGTATAAAAGCTTTGGTGTATCTTTATGAAGCATCATCTGATCAAAATTACTCAATTATGAAAAGGTTATCTTCTATAATTATATTTTTAATTGCGCTTATTTCTTTTGTTAATGTGGAAGCGCAAACAAAGGTTTTACAGGTAGATTTAAAAGAAGAAATTGATCCTGGAGCATGGCGAACAGTCAAAAAAGCTTTTGAAATGGCAAATGAAAATCAATCAGATTTGATTTTAATTCATCTTAATACTTATGGAGGGATGTTAGACTACGCAGACTCCATAAGAACTAAAATTTTAAATAGTAAAATACCTACTATTGTTTTTATTGATAATAATGCGGCTTCGGCTGGGGCTTTAATTTCCATTGCTTGTGATAAAATTTACATGCAAAAAGGGGCGACTATTGGCGCTGCAAGTGTTGTGAATGGTAATGGAGAAGTTTTACCGGAGAAGTACCAATCTTATATGAGGGGATTAATGCGTACGACGGCAGAAACCAAGGGCCGTAATCCAAAAATTGCAGAGGCGTTTGTAGATCCTGATGTTTTTATTGATACTTTAAGTCAGAAAGGAAAAGTACTTACATTAACTACAAAGGAGGCAATTGCTAATGGTTATTGTGTTGCAGAAGCAAATACTATTGACGAAATATTAACTCAAGAAGGGATTAAACCTTATGAAATTAATGTTTTTAAACCTTCTATTACTGATAAGATCATCGCAATTTTAACAAGCCCGGCAGTAAGTAGCATCTTAATTTTGTTATTGGTAGGAGGAATTTATTTCGAACTACAATCGCCAGGAATTGGATTTGCACTATTAGTGGCAATTGTAGCAGGAGCATTGTTTTTTGCGCCTTTGTATTTAGAAGGTTTAGCAAATAATTGGGAAATTCTTTTATTTGTTGTTGGAGTAATTTTACTGGTATTAGAGATATTTGTGATTCCTGGTTTTGGTATATTTGGTATTTTAGGAATCATATTTATGGTCACAGGTTTAGCTTTTAGTATGATTTTAAATGATTTTTTCGATCTCAGCATGTCGGGTAGTCAAAATATCACATCATCTTTTCTTTTAGTTTTAGGGTCAATTATTGGCGCTATTATAGTTTCTGTTTTCTTTGGTGGTAGTTTGTTGAAGTCAAAAGCTTTTCAACGATTAGTTTTAAAAGATGAACAATTAGCGAAAGAAGGTTATCAGGTAGGTAAGCCAGAAATGGAAATCTTAGGTAAGTTTGGTTTTGCCAAAACAGATTTAAGACCAGCAGGTAAAATAGAAGTTGATGGAAATTGGTACCAAGCAGTTTCTAATGATGGCTTTATAGAAAGTGGAACAGATATTGTTGTTTCTAAAATAGAAAATCAAAATCTGGTTGTAAGAAAAAAATAGTTTTTTCCAAACAGGTTGAGGTTTTATATGTTAAAATATAAACAACAAAATTATCATGACAGTAAACGAAATAGGGCTTAAAAATAAGCCAGTAATAGAATTAGTTGATCATATCAATATACTATTAGCAAACTACCAAATCCATTATCAAAAAGTTAGAGGTTGCCATTGGAATGTTAGAGGACATAATTTTTTTGATTTACATATTAAATTCGAAGAATTATATAACAACGCACAAACGACCATCGACGAACTCGCCGAACGTGTATTAACCTTAGGGAAATCTCCTTTTAGCACTTACGCAGATTATATAAAAGTTTCAGAAATCAAAGAAATTAAGACAGATGGCTTATCCGCAGATAAAATGGTTACCGCAATATTAGGCGATTTTCAAAAATTAATTGAAATGGAGCGTGAAGTAATTGAAAATGCAACAGATAATGCAGGTGATGAAGGAACAGCAGATATGATTATTGGATTCCTTAAATTTAAAGAGAAAACCAGTTGGATGTTTAGAGCTTGGGAAGGTAAGAATTAAATATATCTTGAACATGAAAAATCCCGTTCTTTATAAGAACGGGATTTTTTTGCTTATAACCTTACGCATGATATGATCTCAAAATCGTAATCCAAAAGTAAGTGAAATAGTATTTCTTCGAGTATTAATAGTAGCAATAGGTTCGTTGCCGCTATTCAAAGTGTAATTACTGTAATATAACTTAGCGTTAGAATTAATTAAAGCTAAATCGAAATAATAAACTCCAAATCGGTAACCAAATCCCCCAGAGTATGAATTGGCTGTAAAATCTTTATTATCCAAATTATAATATGGATTGCCATCAGATTTATACCCTAATCTAAGTAATAATGAATTATTCACATTATACTCCCCTCCAACGCTATAATTGATCACATTTTTATAGTTTTTTTGGATATTATTATTTGTAGTTTGACTTACCGTATTATCATTAGATTTAAATCTGATGTTTGAGTAATCTACAAAACCTACATCAGCCGAAATAAATCCTTTAGATCCAAAGAAATAAGCCAGACCTCCATTTAATTTTAAGGGGGTGTTTAATTTATACTCGAAAGGATAAGAATCTTTACCAGAGTAAGATTGTTTGTTATCATATAATTCCTCTGTATAATTGTCTGTTACACTATACCATGTTGGCGATTCAAATGATAAACCTATTCTAAATTCGTTTACGGGTTTCAAAATCAATCCTAATTTTAAATTAATTCCTGATCCATTGCTATCGAAATTTCTTGTATAATCAACATTATAATCTTTTGTAGCATTATTTGAGGGATTAATGTATAAGCCTATCTCATTTGTTTTTTCAATGGAAGTGTATTTAAACGAGGCTAAACCTAAACTAGCGCCTAAGAAAACCTTGTTACTTACATTTGCCCCAAAGGAAAAATCAATACTTGAACCTCCACCACTTCTTCTTACAGTATAAGCTTGATCTGCATCAGCATAGGTTATATTTTGATATTTCCCGCCTTTATAATTTGTTAAAAAAGAATAATAGGCAGCATAATTAGCCTCAGAAACTAAATTAGTTGGTGATAGTCCTTCTCTATTAGAGTTTTCTGTGAAGAAATCGCTAATGCCATTTAAATTACTAGTTCCTTTAAAGTTAAAGTCATTTTTAAAAGTATTTTTTCTTTGATATCCAATACCAAAATTTAAACTGAGTAATCCTTTTTTGGTATCACTGGTCTTTGAAGTTAAAGTATGAAAGACCACACCAACGTTATTTAAATCCGCATTGTTACCAGAATAAGATTTTTGATTTCCACTAAAGGTAATATCACCATTACGTAAATTTAAACTTGGTGTTAAATTAAATTCTGATTTGGTGAACATACCTAATCCTGCAGGATTTCCATATAGGGAGCTTAAATCTCCGCCAACTGCCGATTTATTACCACCTAAGGCATCAAATCTTGCCGTTCCGCTATTAGAAAATTGTGAAAACCTAAATGCATCACCCGAATATTGGGCGTAGGTATTATTTGTGGCTACCAATAAGATAGCCACTATTAAAGTGTTTTTAAATTTCATTTAAATAATTTTTAATTTCCTCCAGTTCTTACTGGTCTTGAGTTTGAACTTCCGCTACTTGATGAAGAGCTAGAAGATGACCCACTGCTAGGTGGGGGTGAAGATGGACGACTTTCAGTTCTAGTAGGTCTATTGCTTTCGGGCTGACTTGTAGGTTGTGAAGATGGACGCTCGCTACGAGTTGGTCTACTTACAGGTTGACTAGGAATTGAAGTTGGTCTTTGTGAAGGAGAACCTGAAGAACCAGTTGGTCTCATAGGTCTGCCTAAAGAAGTAGAAGTATTTGGATCATAAGTGGGTCTACTATCGATTGTTCTATTTCCTGGATTTGAAGGCGAAGCATCGGGTCTTAAAGGTCTGCTTGGTGATGGTAAAGGAATGGATCCACTTCCTCCATTATCCGCACCTCTTGCATTATCATAACTTCCTCTTGGTCTTGGATTGCTAGGGCGAGCTGAATAAATAGGATCTCTATAATAACCAGAATTGCCATAATAACTAGAATTCCCATAATAACCAGAATTGGCATAATATCCAGAATTACCATAATAATTTGGTTGGTAATAAGAATAGATACCCCAATATGGCGTATTATAATAATCGTTGTAATTCCAGAAACTATTGTTGTAGCGAGAGTAGAATGGAGATACTAGCCCGAAAGATAATGACCACTGATTACCAAAATTATTTGTATAACCTAAAGGATTGTAAACACTCCAATAAGGATCATAACCTAATCTGTTGATATAATAATAATCTCTCCAAGTTAAATTATTTCTTATGTCATAATAATCAAATCTTGAATCATAACCATTATTATAATAGTTATTACTGCTCTTGCTTGTGTATTCAGGTGCATCCGAATAAGCAGTATTGGATTTTGGTTTTTCGTATTTGGCGTAATTAGCCTCCACATCCGAGAAATAAACATCATCGTTAGATTGCAGTGCTAATTTATTTGTTGAACAAGAAGTTACAGCAATTCCGATAGCACTCAGAGATAAAATTTTAATTAAAGTTTTACTTTTCATGGTGGATACAGTTTATGACCTCAATCATTAACGTTTAAAATTTATAACTTTGGTCGAT